>CAZLNG010000034.1:0-33700 GCA_964560735.1 uncultured Methanosarcinales archaeon
CTCCCGCAAGAAAGGCATTGTTATCTTCCTCCAAAAAAGTGAAAAAAAATTGAAAAACCTTTCCGAAAAGGCACAGTTCTCCATTTTAAAGTTCCTTCCGGAAAGAAAAATCTAAATCTACGAAAAAAGGTTCAGTGCTCTCAATCTTAGAGATCCAGAATAGATAAAGGGCACCTGAACCCATGAAATCAGAAGAAAGTCACTGCTTAAACCTATTTTGCCATATTAATGGGTTTAAGAAAGTTAGACCTCCAATAACTTCCCGGAAAGACATGAATTTGCCATTTTTAGGTGCCTTCCGGGAAGTAAAGGATCGAATCCATAAAATATTTTAGAAAGAAATTCAATGATCTTTTATAATTTATCCTTTTTCTCCTACTTTCTGCGTAAAATGTAGTATATTCATAATGTTTCTTGCTATCGACTTCCAATTTAAGTTGAATTTATTGGGCTTCTATGAAGGAGTTAAAAATAGCCAGGTGGAATATTTAGAGACTAAAACTGTAGTTGTCAATTTTAACCAATTTTCATTTAGAGTTTCAATTATTGGGAGAAGTGTTAAAAAAGCTACTAAGGTAATGGGAATATTCAAAAAATACAGGGGAATCCAGGTTTCTTGAAGCCAAAATTTCTGAGATAAGTAAAAGAATAAGTCTAAGGAAATCGAAATGATCTGAAAAAACATACCCCTGAAAAAAAAAGGTCCCATGCAAAAGCAGCTCTCTCTGTAAAACCGAATATGTTCATGTGAAGCCTCGAATTATGTTATATAGAGTAAGTTCCAAAGTTGAGTAAAAAATATCAGTGTCCAGGGAATTAGTCTCGTTTCTCTGCCCTTGAGACCTCCCAGATCTGGAGACTGGAAGAAATAGAAAAGCAGAATGTTTCAGAAACGGCCTGGTCAATATGAGGTTTCTAATCGCTGTGGTTTAAAAAGACTGGATAATGCGAAGAATTATTTTTCATAGTTTTCCAGGGTATGAGGCTGGATGATATTATGAGTGGAATTATAGATCTGATTTTTTATTCGGAAAAAAGAAAGGAAATTCTGATCCTGCTGGCAAAAGGACCAAAAAGCATTGATGAAATCAAAAAAAGACTTAAGGGAGACACTTTTTCTATAATGCCACAGCTAAAAAAGTTGAAAGATATGGACATAATTGTCCAGAAAGGGGATATTTACGAACTCTCAGATATCGGAAAAATAATTGGCGAAAAAATGATGCCTTTAACTGATCTCTTTCAGGTTTTTGAGGGAAACAATAATTACTGGGCAAGGCACGACAGAAGACCGATTCCTGAACATCTTATAAAGAAAATGCACATGCTTGGAAAATGCAAACTTGATGAGCCTGACCTTGACCATATTTTTGAATTTCCAAAGGATCTGAAAGAAATATTATTCAGGTCCAAAAGATTAAGGAGCTTTTACTCCTTCTTCTGCCCTGAATGCCCTTCAATTCAGGCAACCTGTGCAAAGAACGGGGCAGAAGTGGACCTGATTCTGGATGAGAAGGTATACATAAGACTAAAGAATGATTTTAAAGACACATACAGATTGTTGCTTGAAAACAATGTTTCACTTTATATTTACAGGGGAAAAATAAAACCTTCTTCCTTCATAATTTCAAATGAATTTATGATGCTGAAACTCTTCGGAAAGGAAGGAGAGTTTGACCACAGAAAAATCATGAGTTTCAACAACAGTGCCATAGAATGGGGAAACGAACTTGCCGATTACTACATCGGACTTTCTGAAAAGGTGACTTGAACAAAAAGTAGGTATTCAGTTGCAATACAAGAAGCTTATTATTACGCCCCCCCACCCATTCAAAATAGATAGTTTTCACTTTATTTTATGCGACTTTTCCATCATTTTGGGAGTTTTTCATAAACTTGAAAGATATAGAAAATTTTCCCTTCTTCACTGTATCAATTTCGTTTTTAATTTTAGAGAATATATCTCATTGCCCAGTAAAGATTGACTCATACACTAAAACAATACCCTCAAATATTTCAAGGTTGAGTTATTTTTGAAAGCATCTATTTTTTTTGGACCTGGATATTCAGCGAGAAAATATTTTTCATATCCTTTCACTAAAAAGCTTTCAGTTAATGCTCTCCCCTTCCCCGAAATGTCATTGGGAACTAATTTTCTTGCCCTCCCTAAAAACCTCCTTTTACAAATTTTCCTGTCCTTTCCTGAAACGGTTCCTCTGTCATAAATTATAGTGTCCTGAAAAGGAAGCAGCTGCAAACGAAAATATGTATGCAAAACAGGGACGGGAAAAAAAATAGGAACATGACCAAATATTTGCAGTTTTCACAAAAACAGCATCGGCTATGCTATATATTATTGAAGAATACTACCTGAATGTAAACAACCATAGAAAAAAGATGAAGATCCGCAGACAGTAAACGGCTATTTTTAGGAGTAGTGAAAAAAACCGTAAGGTTGGAGAAAATAGCTGCCGGATAGGGATCAGAAGATCTATGGAAAAGAGGAAAAGGGCCTCTCAAATAACCCTTCCTCGAAATAGCAAAAACAGGAATCGAGGATTTTATACATCTAATCCTGAAAAATGGAGGTTTAATATGGCAAAAGAAGAAATTTTAAACGCTTTAGCTGATGCTGTCGTCGAAGGAGACGACGAACTTGCAGAAGAATTCGCACAGAAAGCTCTTGACGAAGGAGTCGATGCATATGAAGCGATTGTTGACGGCCTTGCAAAAGGTATGAACATCGTCAGTGACATGTACGAAAAGGGAGAAGCCTTCGTTCCCAGCCTTCTGCTTGCAGCAGATGCAATGTACGCAGGAATGGAAATCCTTACGCCCTGCATGAAAGTCGACGCAAGCGGTGGTCCTCAAAACATCATTGTCGGTACTGTTGAAGGAGACGTTCACGATATAGGAAAGAATCTCGTTAAGACAATGATCACAGCTGCAGGCTACAATGCAATTGACCTTGGTGTCGATGTCCCACTCGGAAAATTCGTAGAAGTAGCAAAGGAGAAAAAGGCAGCAGCTATCTCCATGAGCACCCTGATGACCACCACAATGGGAGGTATGGAGACTGTTATCGAGCAGCTTCAGGAAGAAGGTCTTAGAGATTCCCTTGTAGTTATGGTAGGCGGTGCACCTGTTTCAAGAGAATTTGCAGAGTCTATAGGAGCAGACGGAACAGCTCGTGATGCAAGCGGAGCAGTCGAGGCTCTTTCCTCTCTTGTCAGCACACTTCCTGCCGATGCCTGGAACGATTCTGCAGTCGCAGCAAGCAAGATGAAGTACAAAGAAATTCTCGCACAGAAGGGAACCAGGGAAGAAATCGACATTGGACTCATCACAGCTGAGAAGATCCTTGCAGAGTACGAGACCGTTGTGCCCAAGTTCAATGAGACTATGACCAAGAAGGAAAGGTTCGTCTCCGCCTTCCAGGACAAGAAGGTCGACAGGCTCCCGGTCGCACCTCTCATCTGTGGCCTTTCCAGAAAGTTTGTGCCCTGCACCTATGCAGACTACTCCACCAAGGCAGAAATGTACGCAGCCAGCGCAGTCGCAGGTACCAAGTACTTCAACATTGACAACTTCGTTGGCCTGACCGATCTCTGTGTGGTCGCAAGCGACTTCGGTGCAACCATCAGGATCCCTGATGAAGACACACCTGCAGCCACAGGACACCTCGAAGACTACGAAGCCATGGAAGTCCCAGAAATCAAGGAAGGCACCCGTGCATACAACCTGATCCAGGGCAACAAACTCGCAACTGAGAAGGCAAAAGATATCAACGCCCCCATCACCGCTCTTTTCGAAGGCCCGATGGTAGCCCTGACTCAGATCATGGGAGCAACCCGTGTCCTCTCCGACCTCAGGACCAACCCTGACGTTGTCCTCAAGGGTCTCGAAAAGACCACCGAGTACTGCAAGGAAATGGCCAAGATGATGTTCGAAGAAGCCCAGCCTGACAATCTCTGTCTGGTAACCCTCTGGACTAATAACGTTATCCTCGGGGCAGACGAATACATGAAAACCGAAGGTAAGATCATGCAGAACGTCTTCGCCCCGCTCTACAAGGAGTACAACAAGCCAATGGTTGTCCACAATTGTGCAGATGCCCCCCACTGGGATCTCATCAAAAAATGGGACACCAAATACTACAGCTACACCTTCTACCCAGAGCAGGTAAATAAAGGTTCCAAGGATCACAGGTACCTCATTGAGAACTACGGAAAAGATGTCATGTTCGGCGGAGAGGTCAGCCCTGTCGCATTCATGGACAACAGCCCTGCAAACATCGAAAAGATCAGGAACGACACAATTGCCCTCCAGACGAGCGTCCTGAACACTCTCAAAGAGAATGGAATGCAGTCCAAGTACGTGATTGCAACTGGTTGTGAAGTCCCACCGAGAGGTCCTTGTGACACTGTCACAGCTCAGTCCTACACTGTTGCACAGACAGGTCCGGAACTCTTCAAGAAGATCATCGGATAAATCCGCTGAGCTCACTTCGCAAAAAAGGCAATATAAAAATTGCTGATTGAGAGGATGGACAAAATATCCATCCTTTTTTATTTATGTATTTCCAGAAACTTTCTTAACCATATTAAGAATGAAAAGTATATAAATTATGGAATTACTAAGGGTGATAGATAATACTCAGCAAAATATCCATACTTAAATTAAAAATCTACAATTTAATCAATTACTTACAATTTAATCAATTACCCATAATTTAATCAAATATCCACAATTTAAGTAAAAAATATATAATTCAGGCAAAAAAATGGGAGGAAATGAAGTCTTCATATTTTCCTCTACATGAATCCTGAACTATTACACAAAAATCACGCTGATGGCAATGCTTCTCCCTCTCTAAAAGGCATTGTTATCTACCTCCAAAAAAGTGAATAGACCTGAAAATTTCCTTAGAACACTGATTTGCCATTTTAATGTTTCTTAAGGAAAAGTAAAGTCTAGATCCATGAAAAAGGTTCAGTACTCTCAGCCTTAAACCTCCAGGCAGAGACTATGAACCGAAAAACCCGGATTAAAGCGCTTTTAGGCTCTTTTTGCCATTTTAAGAGCTGATAAAAGTGCTTACAATCCCGAAAACCTCCAAAAAATTGTTACGCCCCAAAACTGCCGGACTTTCCAGAGCAGGAATAGGGGCAGCAATTTGATTGTTAATAAAGAACCCTATGCCGACCGAAAGTCTTTGAATGGAAATTCCGGAATCTTTTTTCATGTTCTGAATCATTGAGGATTCGTATTCAGTTCCTGTCAAAATCACATAAATCAATAATTTTTTCTACAAACATTGTTTTCTACAAACATTATTTGATAGAAATTTTCAGAATTTTAGTTTTACAAGATTTGTTGATATTTGATCCAGACAAAGGACTGGAGCTGCATTTCTTTAAGAAACATGCGTTTCTGGATGGATTTATATAATTTGTACACAGATATTTTAACTGAAAAATATAAAAATGATCCAGCCTGTAATATAGATCTCCAGAAGAAGCCAGCTATAAGGCATAGTGTAACAAATTATTGGCAGATTTAAATGGAAGATCCAGATCTGAGAGACCGTTTCCTGAATGCCCTGAAAGGGAAAGCTGTGGAAAAAGCGCCGGCTCTTTCGGTTACCCAGACAGGGACTATAGAATTAATGAAAAAAAGTGGAGCATCCTGGCCTGAAGCTCACTTCAATGCAGAGAAAATGGCTGACCTTGCTCTTTCAGCTCATACTTTTGCAGGCCTTGAAGCCGTACGTTACCCTTTCTGCCTTACTGTACTCTCAGAAGCTATGGGATGCAGGATTAATAAGGGAAAATACAATATCCAGCCTTCTCCGGTCTCTCAACCTTTTGCAAAAGAGCCTGAAAAGCTTGAGCTTTCCCAGGACTTTACGGAGAAAGGGAGAATACCACTAATTGCTGATGTGACTTCCATTCTCAGAAAAAAAGTAGGAGAAGAAGTCCCCCTCATTGCAGGCATGGAAGGCCCGGCATCTCTTGCTTCAAGATTGATTGGCACATACAATTTCCTTACATGGATACTCAGAAAACCCGAAATATTAAAAGGATGCCTTGAAGTCACAGGTGCAGTCTGTTCAAACTACACAGAAGTGCTTTATGAAGCTGGAGCAGATGCCGTCTGTATAGTTGACGGGATAGCAGGGCCTGATATGGTTGATCCGAAAGACTTTGACATCCTTATGAGACCTGAATACGAAAAATATTGCAGGGCCGTGAAAGGTATGAAGCTTATACATATTTGCGGCAATTCCGCACCGATCCTCAAAATCCTTTCTGAATGCGGATTTGATGGCATTAGCATAGAAGAAAAAGTTACCGACCTGAAAGCTGCAAAAAAACTTGTTGGTAAAGAAACAAGCCTTATAGGAAATCTTTCTTCTTCAAAGCTAATGCTCACAGGAACCTGCGAGGAAATAAAAATAGGTGCAAAGAAATGCCTGGAAGAAGGAATTGACATTCTGGCTCCTGGCTGTGGGGTTGCCCCAAAAACCTCGATAAGAAATTTAAGAGCACTTGTCGAAGCCAGGGACGAGTATTATAACTAAATTAAAAAAGTTAGAAATTTTCATTTTTACATGCTTTTTTACACAGGTTACAGATAAATATGCTGTACATTTCTTGAAAGAAGGGCATCAGAAAATAAACCCTCAGGAAAAATCAATACCCCCTCAAAAATCAGTACCCTTACTAAAATCAAACCCCTTCACGATAAGCCCCGAATTATGTTATATACATTTAAGGCTAAATTTAATTAAAGAAATAGTGAAAGCGCTGCGCAGCTCATTTCACTCTTGAATTCACATCCAGCTTATGAGAGTCTGATCGTGGACAGGCTCCAAGGATTTATTTTTTAATTTTCAATCATGGCATGTGGAGTGAGAAAATGTACGGAATTGCACTTGACCTGGGAACCAGCGGCTTTAGAGCGCAGCTTATAGACCTCGAAACAAAAAGGGTAGTAAGAACTGCAATGACTATGAGACATCCTCTTCCAGGAGGAAATGTAATCGACCACCTGGACTTTGCCCTTGAAGTAGGAGAAGATGTTGCAAATAATATCATACTTGACGCAGTAAAGAAGATAATAGAAACTCTTGATGTAGAACCTGCCTGCATCAAGAAACTGGTAGTGTGTGGAAACCCTATACAGCTTTCCCTTTTCCAGAACTCGGAAATTCGAGACCTTGCCTTTGCCGGAAAGAATATGCAAAAGAGGCTTGGAGTCGAAAACGTTGACAGAAGCTCAAGGGTCTTTCCGGCATCTGAACTTTTCGCAGGCATTCTTGAGCTTCCTAACTGCGAGATTACCGTACCTCCTGCAATTGCTCACGAGATCGGAGCAGACGCCCTTGCAATGATGATAGAAACAGATTTTCTGATCCAGGAAGAAATTTCTATTGTGACAGACTACGGTACAAATGCCGAAATGGCAGTAAAAGTAGGAGACAGGATAATTACAGGAAGTGCAGCTGCCGGGCCTGCTATCGAAGGACAGGGCATTAGCTGCGGAATGATTGCAAGTCCAGGAGCTATTTCGGACGTTAATCCTGAAGGAAACTACTGGCGGCTAACCGTTCTGAATGAAAATATGGAAAGCGCAACCGGAGCCCTTGTAAACCCGCTTACAGGGGAAATAATCGAAAGAGGGGAAACAGAAGCCGTAGGAATAACAGGTACAGGTGTAATTGCAGTTATTGCTGTTGCGATGGAAACGGGCTTGATGAAACAACCCCCGAAACTCCCCAACGGAAAACTGATTCTTGGAGAAGGTATAGAAATCACTGAAGAAGATATTTCCGAAGCAGGAAAAGCCATAGGAGCAATACGTGCTGCCCAGCTGACTCTTCTCCTGGAAGCAGGAGCTCCCTTTGAGTCACTTGAAAATGTCTACATGTCCGGAGCCTCAGGAACATACGTAGACTGCAGGAAAGCCAGAAGAATAGGCTCGTGCCCTGATTTCTCAAGAAAAGCCGTACAGTTCGGGAACACTTCCATAGCTCTTGCGAGAGAAATTCTTCTGGACGAAGCCAAGCTTGAGGAAGTCATCGCTCTTGCAAAAACTATAAAGGCCGATCATTTGATGATGGCAACAAGTGAAACGTTTAAGAATATTTACGCCTGCGAACTTTCTTACTGGACCGAGGGAATGAGCATGAAGCTATATAAAAAATTCATGAAAATGTATAAATATCCTCTATTCCCGGAGCCTGTAGAGAATGCTGTTATGGAAAAGAGGGCATCCAGAGATATAGAGGAGACAGGAAATGCCCCTCTAGAAATAGTGGAAGATATAGGAGTGACTCTGGAAGTACCTGTAGAACACTGCCTCCGCTGCAAGCGCTGCAACGAGGAATGTCCAGAAAATGCTCTTATGACAGTAGAGAAAGAAGGGAGTTACTATATAAGCTGTAATACCCAGGACTGTCTTGGAACAAGCTGCAGACGCTGTGCTCGGGCATGTCCTATAAAGGCAATAGATTTCAAGAATATTGTCGCTTTGAGTGCAGGTGGGCTTCACAGAGAAAGCTTAACAGGCGAAGTCTACTAAAAAGGAAGAACTGCAAAAAGATATAGGTGATAGAGGGTTCAAAATGACAAAAATAAGCGTATCTTCTCGAATCTGCGGTTCAAGACATAAGATAACTGGAAAGATTGAAGGAGATAAAATTGTCATAAAAATAGATACCTGCTGTGAGAAATTCAAAGAGCAAGACTCTCTTGAATTTCCTCTCCATAAACTTCCGGAGAATCAACGTAATATTATCCAGGAGATGGAAAGACAGGTTAAATGTTCGTTTGAGTGCACCAGGGAATGCGCCCTAGACTGCACCAGAGGATGCCTTATTCCTCCAGCAGTATTGAATGTCTGCAGTATAGAAAGAAGACTTGTAAAAAAGGAAATTGTGAAAGTAGAGCTTATAAAAGCACCTCTTCTTGATATCGCCGAATGTACTGCATCAGAGTTGCAGTGACTTATTATTTTTTTCATTTCCTCGTGCCAGATTTTGCTACCTGTATTTTAACTCTGCTACCCTTTTAACTCAACGTATTTTTAGTCATCTTTTTTGTCTGCTCTCGCAAAACATCTTGAGCCTTCGCAAAAACTATTTATCCGGCACCTTTATTTGACACCTTATTTTTTTGTCATGCAAATGATACGTTAAAATTTCCTTTAGTTCCTTAGGTTTTGAGCTTAAAGAGAATTATTTAGAAAACTAAAATAACCAATGGATCGTTGAAAAAGGAGATAAAGAGAACCGGCTAAACAAAAATCAAGTTCTGGGCCGACAATCTTTTATTACCTACCTTTTACTTATTTTCAATATTGTTTTTCAGTTTTTAACGCATACTAGGCTGCTGTTGTTGCTGAAATTTCTTTGAGAAATTCATATATTGCTGAGCTATCTCCTGTGCCTTATCCTGGCTTATGACTTTCTGAGATTTTGGAAATACATTATTTTCTTCTTCTTCTACGTGATGACTGACAGTTTTATCCAGTTCCTTGAGCTTTGAAGTCCAATTTGAACTTCCTGCATCCATCCTTTCCAGTTCAGACGAGATAGATTTTATTTCATTGTGTTCTTCGTAGGCATGGTTAGCAAGGTCACTTAATTCTTTTTTCTTCTCAAGCAACGGATAGAAGAGTTCCTCTTCTCCAGCCAGATGAGGATCAGTCTTAGCTTTTATTTTTAAAAACGATTCTTTTGAGCCATCGCGTATTGCCTGTTGTATAAGGTCTGCGACCTGTTTGTGTTCTGCTTTTAAGATATCATAGATTGTGTCCATAATTTCCCCCCTCCTTTTAGGGACAATAAAGGGTTATTTTTACAAAAATATAAATATATAACTATAGACCATAATTTATAAAAGATGTAGTATCAAGAAATGCGATTTTAACTTTTGTAGAGAACATATCAGAAAAAGCATAAATTATTCATTTTCTGATAGCACCCATAAATCACCTTCACAATCAGGAAAGATATTTCCTTGTTCAAGCCAGATAGTCTCACCTGTTTTATAGCAGGAATAAAAGCCCAATTTTTCAACCTTCGTCCCTGTTTTGTGAGGTTTCCATCCCTGAATCATATCTTCAGAGATGGTTGGCAGACCAGGCTTTTCTTCCCCATTTCTAAATTTAAACACGCTTAAACTTCCATCCCTCTCAAGATAAGCAGCCTCAATTTCCCCCAAATTTTTGATTCCTTTGTTTCTTAACAGAAGAAACACATCATCCTGTGTGGGTGTATGTCTTTTAAGTTCTTTAGAGTTAAGAATTCCTTCAGTAACTATTTTTACGGGAGAACCTTCAGTTAAATCTTCGTACCAGGGAAATCTATTCGCAAGAGAGTTTTGTATTTTATAAAGTATCAGAATGGTCATAATTCCAGAAACTGACCATAAAATAGCAACATCAGGATAAATCATAGGATCGCCCATAGCCGATCCAAGGGCAATAATAAGCAAAAGGTCAAAAGATGTTAGCTGACGAATTGCCCTTCTTCCTAAAAAACGCATGAATATTAGTGCAAAAATAAACATGAAAATTGATCTGAGTACCACCTCACCCAAAAAGTGCCAGGGAGTATCGGCTAGAAGAACCCGTGTTATTTCGAAAACCTCTATTGAAGATTCCGCCATATATCAATAAAGATATAAAAGAGCTTAAAAGTTCTCAGTTAAACTTTTGATATGAATTCTGAAACAGTTACAAAAGTGAGTATTTAAGTAAATAGAAAAAATTGACTGAGAGAAATGAAAAACAGATTTAAGAGAGATGAAATGCCCGGAGCGTGACTCGAACACGCGACCTCCAGATATCTCAGGAGATTAAAGACGCCTCATATAAAGTCCCTATGAGTCTGGCGCCCCAACCGACTAGGCTATCCGGGCTTGCAACACACAAATGTACAAAGATATATTAAAGGGTAACGATCGGATTACGGAAAAATGGGTTTTTTTGCAATTTTTGAGATGAAAATTACAGGTCATGAACAGAAAAAAATAACTCCTTTATATCTAAGAAAACGAGAGTGGGGTCAACAAAAGCGTTATGTTACTGAGAACATAATCTGGTAATATATAATAAAAGGATTTTATTGAGATATAGCCAGTATAACAGATAATAATATAATAAAGAAGATATAATAACAGTGAATTCAGATCGTGTTCTTAAAAAGAGTAGTATGAGCCTCATTCGAATGAGAATTCGACTTCTTTTATACTGGATATAAATGTCTCAGATAAATATAAATCTCAATGAATATATATAAATCTTAGAAATTATATCAAGAGCTGAAATAGATCTAAATGTTGGTATAAATCGATACCATTGAAATGATCTAAACCAGTCCCTTTGAAAAGGGCATACAGTGCTTTCATCTCTTTACCATACGCACAGGTCCTGTAAGGTATAAAAATACAATCGACATAACTGCTTTCAATTGTATAGCAGCATAACTGCTTTCAGTCGCATTCCTGAGAAATTAAGTCTTACAGGCTATTCCCACGTTTTCCATTTATACGCTTACCATTACCCCCCAAAATATTCAATTGGAGAATATTCCAGAAAAAACCCAGATGAGGGAGTTCCATGAAAATAAAAGCAAATCTTATATCCGGAAGAACCGCCGACCAGGGCGCACATCTGGAAGCAAAAATGCACAAAGGCTATTTTGATGCCTGTACTTACTGCGAATTAAATTCTGCGGACCTTGAGAGGCTGGGAGCCTCCGAAGGAGACAGCCTGAAGGTTACCACTGAGCATGGAGATGTGGTAGTATTTGCAAAGGCAAATGAAGGAAACCCAGAAGGTTTCGCCTTTATTCCAATGGGTCCCTGGGCAAATGCGGTGTTAAACCCCGACACTCACGGCTGCGGAATGCCCGGATTCAAAGGCGTACCTGCGGAAATTGAAGTCACGAATGAAAAGCCTCTGGACATAAAGTCCCTCATGAAAAAGTATATGGAAAACTGAAGATAGAGGCGAAAAACCCATAATTCTAAGTTAGTCCGAGAAACTTGAGAAATTCGGAGGAAAAAAGATGCCAGTAGTTAAAGACGCAGTGTGTTCCCTGTGTGGGTCCCTCTGCGATGATATCACAGTTACTGTTGAAGGTAATAAAATTACTAAAATAGAAAATGCCTGTGTCCTCGGGCACAGTAAATTTGTCGGCATGCTTGAGCACGACAGGATAGAAACCCCGATGGTCAGGAAGGAAGGGGAACTTGTCCCTGTCTCTTATGAAGAGGCAATTGAAGCTGCTGCAAAAATTCTTGCAGATTCAAAAAGAACTCTCTCTTACGGCTGGTGTTCTACTTCCTGCGAAGCAGTCAGTGCAGCCATCCAGCTTGCTGAAGAAACGGGTTCAGTCATTGACTCTACAGCAAACGTCTGCCATGGGCCGACAGCTCTTGCTGCTCAGGAAAAAGGATCTCCTTCAGCCACTCTTGGAGAGATAAAAAACAGAGCAGATGTGATTATTTTCTGGGGCTGCAACCCTGTACATGCTCATCCAAGGCATATGGTCCGCTACTCAAGCTTTTCAAAAGGACTTTTTACGGAGAAAGGAAGGAAGGGCAGAACAACGATAGTTGTTGATGTCAGAAAAACTGATACTGCAAAATTGGCTGACAAATACGTGGAAATTGACCAGGGCTCGGATCTGCTCCTTGTTACAGCTCTTCGTTCAATTGTAAACGGACACGAAGATGTTATTCCAGAGACAGTGGCAGGCGTTCCCAAGGCTGAAGTTATTGAGCTTGCAGAGACTCTAAAGAATGCTAAATTCGTTTGCATTTTCTTCGGTATGGGGGTCACCCAATCCCGTTCCAAATATAAAAATGGAGACGCTATGTCTTCCCTGATTTCAGATCTTAACCAGCACACAAAAGCCGTTATGATTGGAATGCGAGGGCACTATAACGTTACCGGCTTCGGACAGGTAGCAACCTGGGAAACTGGCTTTCCAATGGCGATTGACTTTGCGAGAGGATATCCGTATTACAATCCAGGAGAAACCGGAGCAAACGATCTGCTTGTGCGCGAGGAACCTGACGCTGCAATAATAGCTGCAGCGGATGCAGGAGCTCACTTCCCACAAAAAGCTGTCAGGCACCTTGCGAGAATACCCGTAATTCAGATCGATCCGTATCCCAACCCTACAACCGAGCTCGCAGATGTAGTTATACCATCGGCAATTGTGGGTATCGAAGCAGAAGGGACAGCTTACCGTATGGACGCAATTTCACTCCGCATGAAGAAGTTAATCGACTCAAAATTCAAGACCGACGAAGAAATAGTAAAAGACCTGATCGCAAAGGTAAGGGAACTTAAAAGAGGTGCATGAAGATGTCGGAAATCCTGATTAAAAACGCTAGTGTCTGCGATCCAGTCCAGGGTATTAATTGTGAGACCATGGACATCTGCATCAGGGACGGGAAAATCGTAGAAAGTGTCTCCGGAAATGCAAAGGTTATTGATGCCGACGGCAGACTGACCATGGCTGGAGGCTTTGACGGGCACACCCACAGTGCCGGAAAAATAAACGTGGGGCGCTTTATCAATCCAAACGATGCACGGAAGAATCTTGTGCCAGGCCTCTCAGGCCAGGTTGCACGTACCGAAAAGACAAGAGCACAGGTGGGCTATAATACCCCAAACACCTATGCAATAGGGTACAGGTACGCAAAACTGGGATACACAACTATCTGTGAAGCTGCAATCCCCCTCCTTGCTGCAAGGCACACCCACGAAGAGTTCAAAGAAATTCCAATTCTTGACAAGATGGGACTTTCCCTCTTTGGAAGCAACTGGCAGGTTATGGAGTATATTCGGGACAAAGAACCTGAAAAACTGGCAGCTTATATAGCCTGGGGCCTGAAAGCTTCAAGAGGTTACGGGGTAAAGATAGTAAATCCGGGGGGAGGAGAAGCCTGGGGGTGGGGAAAGAATGTTAGCGGACTCTATGACCCTGTCCCGAACTTCGATGTAACCCCTGCAGAGATTCTTATGGGCCTTGCCGAAGCCAATGAACGCCTGCAGCTTCCACATTCCGTTCATGTGCACTGCAACAATCTAGGAAAGCCAGGGAACTATGCAACCACCATAGAGACAATGAAGCTTTTTGAGAAAATAAAGCCAAGCCGGGACAGGCAGGCTCTCCATGTAACTCATGTGCAGTTCAATGCCTATGCTGGGACCTCCTGGAGGGACTTTGAAACAGGTGCTCCCATGGTTGCAGACTATGTAAACGGAGTAGACCACCTTACTTTTGATCTGGGGCAGGTTATTTTTGGCCCTGCAGTGACAATGACTGCAGATGGACCTGTGGAGTATGCAAATGCAAGAATGCTGCACGAGAAATGGAGCAACCAGGATATAGAACTTGAAGATGCTTCTGGAGTCGTGCCTCTGTTCTACTCTCCAAAGAGCTTCGTAAATGCAGTCCAGTGGGCAATCGGACTTGAACTTGCTCTGCTTGTAAAAGACCCCTGGAAAGTCATGTTTACAACCGACAGCCCTAATGGCGGTTCTTTCGTAAATTATCCTGAAGCTTTCACTTACCTCATGAGTGCAAAAAGAAGGGAAGAAGTCATTTCTGGATTTTCCAAGATGGCTCTTGACAGGATGGTACTGCCAGGAATCGACAGGGAACTGGACTTCTATGAGCTTGCCATCATGACCAGAAGCACTCAGTCAAAGATGTACAGCAGACCCGAGAAAGGGAACCTGAAAGCAGGCTCAGATGCTGATATTGCAATCTATAATATCCTTCCGGGCCAGATTGACCCCTCGACAGAGTACGCAAAAGTAAAGGCGGCTTTCTCAGGTGCAGCCTACACTCTGAAAGACGGAGAAGTTGTTGTAAAAGACGGAGAGATCGAAGCTACTCCAAAAGGTAAGATTTACTGGGTAAATGCAAAAGTTCCTTCAAATATCGACAGTGCTATGCAGAAAGATATAGATGCTAAATTCAGGAAGTACTACACAGTTAGCAAAGCCAATTATATGGTTGAGGATGTGTACCTCCAGAAGCCTGTTGAAATCGCCACGGAAGGGGTGTTCTAAATGCAGGTTGTCAAACTTTCTCTGAAAAAAGCCAATAAGATTCCCATAGAAGCCGATACCGTAAACCCTGACAACTTTGCAGGCAAGACTGAAGAAGAAATAAAGGCAATTCCTGTCTGGTACGGGAACAGCCAGTTTCCTCTTGGTGATTTCTTCGATGTAACGGTAGAAGGTGTTGATTCTGCAGAAAACACAAAGATAGTTTTCGAAAGCGATGTCTCCAGAGTAAAACGTATTGGTCAGGACATGAGTGCTGGGGAGATTGAGATCAACGGCAACGTTGACATGCACTGCGGTTTTGGGATGAAGGGCGGAAAGATAGTGATTAATGGCGATGCTGACAGCTGGCTCGGCTGCGAGATGACGGGAGGAGAAATTATCCTCAATGGAAATGCCTCCTATTATGTAGGAGCCGGTTACAGAGGAGAGGCCTGCGGCATGAAAGGAGGAAAAATTACTGTTAACGGAAATGCCAGAGACTACCTCGGCGAACACATGTGCGGAGGAGAAATCCTTGTAAAAGGAAGTGTAGGACTCCTTCCTGCAATCTCAAACAATGGTGGAAAGATTGTAATTGAAGGTAGTGCCTCAATGCCTGCAGTTGAAATGAAGAACGGAACAGTCATTATTAAAGGGGAAGTTTCAGAGTTGCTTCCTTCTTATAAAGAAGAAGGGACGGAAGTAGTTGATGATGTTACCTACCGAAAATTTGTGGGTGATGTCAATGTCGGTGGAAAAGGAGTCTTACTGATAAAATAAAGTAAGAACTCCATTTAACAATAATTTCAGTATATACAGAGATATGTGGATAAGGGATTAGGAATACATAGGAGAAATATAAAAAATTCTCCACCTTATCTGCTCAATTACTTCGTTTTGTTTCTCTTCTTCTGCATCTCTTTTTGATTTGTTCTTTTACCAGTTATAAGAAAAATGTTAATATTATTCGATTGCATTTATCAAAGACATTTGAGCCTCTTCTAACTATTTTCATTTTTAATAACTCTATAATTCTGACATTTCAGAATTCCGGATTTTAAAATAGATGAACTGAAAGCAGCCCAGACTTTAGATTTCTAAAGTAAGACTAATTTACTCAAACTTCCAGAGATATTGAGTTTAAATTAGAGAAAATGCTGATGAGAAAGGTAAACGAGATGAACCTAAAAACATGAGATAAATCAAGGAGAAAAATTGAAAAAAGAAATGGGTTTTATTAGCCTTTAACTTTAAAATATGAATATTTTCAGTATCCTGTTGCTTCTGCCAGTTTCCTGATAGAGGATTCTTCAGCAGTATTTCCGAAAACTACTATCACATAGTTTTCATTGCTCCAGATATAGGAGTATCTCGGAATAGTTTCTCCATTGGATGTCACAAAGTCAGTTATTTTCAAAGCAGAGTGCCCGTTAAATGATTCATCCGTAAAGCGGGAGAAGTTAGAAGAATTATTCAAAGGCTTGAAAGAAGATTTGTATGCTTCAATAAAGTTATTTGCAGCTTCCTTATCTTCAAATTTTATCACGTCTATGTAGTAATCAGTTTCATTAGAACCTTTGTAGCCTGCTTCGGAGCCTTCAAGGATTCCTGAGACATTTTCAGCGTTGTAATCATTTTTAATATTTTCTGTGGAAAGCGGAAGCGTGTAAATGTACTCGAATCCTGAGGGAACGGCCTTGAGATTGCTTATTTCAGATATATTTTTGTCTGAAATCACGCTTGTTCCCGGAGTTTCTGCATCTGTTCCGTTAGTTGTAGGGGCATTCTCATCCACACAACCTGAAAAAGCGACCATAAGAACCGCAAATAGAGAAATTAAAGTTATACTTTTTTTTAAAGTTATACCTTTTATCATAAAACTTCACCTGATCTAAAATCCTGAGAGTAACAACCAGAAAGGTTTAAAGAATGAGGATTTCAGAATTGAAAGAATCGACAGAACTTAAGAGTATCTGTAATAAAAAGCTATCTGCAAAAAGAACTAAAAAAGATTGAAAGAGAGAAGAGTTAAGAAAACTCTTCACTCAGGAAATTTAGTTGTTCCTCCTGACGAGGTAGACAACTGCAAGGAGTCCGGTAATTCCAAGGACAACACCGAATCCAGGAGCTTCTCCTTCTCCTTCTTCAGTTGCGTTAGCCTCGGTTTCCTCGGTTGTGGTTTCCTCGGTTGTGGTTTCCTCAGGAGTCTCAGTTACATTCTCTTCTGCAGTAACATTCTCTTCTGAGGTCACATTCTCTTCTTCGGTTACGTTCTCTTCTTCAGTTGCGTTTCCTTCTTCAGGAGCTACGGTTTCGTTTCCTTCACCGACAGTCTTCTCAACGTATGGGTAATACCTGAGTTCGTCAGCGTTGGCGACTTTGAAGTACATACCCTGGCCGATTTCCAGTTCGGAATCCTTGGTCAGAGTGAAGTCGTCATCGTTGGTGATGGTGATGGCTTTATCGCCGATCTTAACGTTGTTGAGATCGCCAAATTCATCGTCAGACTCAATCTTCATGGCATTTGCGTAGTCGACGAGCCAGATACCCTGAATCTGGGCAATGCTGTCAACTGCACCCTGGAAGACCTGATTGACGTTGACTTTCAGGACAGGAACATCGTCTTCATCCAGAACGTCGTCTTTCTCGACTGTCCAGGTGTTGTCACCATTGGTAGCAACTGAGATGATTTCGTCATCGACATATTCTCCGTCCTTGGAGAGTTCGAGCCAGACTTTTTCACCGTCAACATCAACCTGCTTGGCTTCAATAGTGTAGCCTTCACCGAGGTCGAGGGTTTCGCCGGTTCTGAGAGTCTGCTTGTCGTCATTGTCCATAACGAGCTTGGCAAGTTTGTCGGGTTTGTCTTTGAGAGGGATGTATTTCTCTGCAAAGAATCCCATGACAGAGTACTGACCCCAGTCTGCGTGCTCATAGTCAACTTTACCAATAGTGGTTGCGTATTCAAGTCCACCCTCAGGGATTACTCTGTCCTTAATATCAGAGGTAGCGAGGGTTTCTGTTTTGACGTTGTCATTGAGGTCGTAGAAGAAACCTGCAAAGTTGGCTGCATCCCACTCGGCGTCACCGGTGGCAACCTGTCCTCTGATTTCATAGGTTCCAGGCTCTGTGATTTCCTTCATGACATAGAACCTGAGGTCATCGGAGTCAGCGACCTTAAAGTACATGCCCTGAGCGATCAAGTTAGCAGAGTCTCTGGTCAGAGTGAAGTCGTCATCGTTGGTGATGGTGATGGAATCATCGCCGATCTTAACGTTGTTGAGTTCGTCGAATTCATCGTCAGATTCGATCTTCATGGCATTTGCGTAGTCGACGAGCCAGATACCCTGAATCTGGGCAATGCTGTCAACTGCACCCTGGAAGACCTGATTGACGTTGACTTTCAGGACAGGAACATCGTCTTCATCCAGAACGTCGTCTTTCTCGACTGTCCAGGTGTTGTCACCATTGGTAGCAACTGAGATGATTTCGTCATCGACATATTCTCCGTCCTTGGAGAGTTCGAGCCAGACTTTTTCACCGTCAACATCAACCTGCTTGGCTTCAATAGTGTAGCCTTCACCGAGGTCGAGGGTTTCGCCGGTTCTGAGAGTCTGCTTGTCGTCATTGTCCATAACGAGCTTGGCAAGTTTGTCGGGTTTGTCTTTGAGAGGGATGTATTTCTCTGCAAATAACCCAAGTACGCTGTAATTGCCCCATTCTTCATGCTCATAGTCAACATCAGCAATCGTGGTCTTATAGACAAGATCGCCTTCTCCAATGATGTTGTCTTTGGTGGCGCTGCTGTCACCTTTAATAGTGAGCTCTTCAGTTTTCACATCGTCGTCAATGTCGTAGAAGAATGCTGCAAAATCAGTAGCATCTACTGTAATTGAACCATTGTTAGCATCGAGAATAGACCCGATGTTAGTGCCGTTTTCCACTGGACCGCGAATCTCAAGCGTTGCTGCACTTGCGGCGGATGCAAATACAGTTAGAAGCATGAGAGCAGCCAGTGTTACCGCTGCAAATCTCTTCATTTATTGTTTCCTCCATGTTTGTTAAGATATGTCGTATGTAAGAAGAAGTGTCGGGATCAACACACTTTAAGGGTTTCACCATTCTTCACCAAATAAGACTTAAAAATGTCGTCTATTGTCGAAGAGGATTTCATTCCCTCCTTATCCCTCTAAATTGGATTACAAGTGTTCTATAAAATAATTGCCTTATTAAATCTTTTGTGGTCTATTTCAGGGAAATTGCATAGGAAAAGCGCAAAACAACGATACAAATAACGGTAAATGTCGAAAGATATCAGATAGGAGATTCGTCAGAAGTTAACATATAAGACAAAGTCGAAATACTTATAATACACTACGAAAAAAAGGTAGTGCAAGTATGACGCCTTTTACTAAATAATTTGAGGAATTACTAATACTAAAAATTCGATATGTAAAAGTATAATTTATCGAATATAAGTAATTCTTGAAAAGAGCAAATTGCTGCTTATTCAGAAGAGTCCAATTTACTTTAAAAGACCATGTTTTTAAATTTCATTCAATTAAGTCTGAGATTAACATCTAGATGCTTATTTTGGACCAAAGGAAACTTATCATTAATATTCTTTGAAGATATTTCCAGTACAAAATAAGTAGATAGTCAGATACAATAGCTCAGAAGTTAAACTCACCGAATAATAGATTTTAGAGTAGCAGCAAAAGTTGCTTTGTATTTTAAAATAATTTAGATAATTATAATAGATACTTTTATTATTTTTATAGTAACAGAATTTGAAAAGAATCCTGGCTTCCCCCTTACAGGAGAAAGTTTGAATATTAGAAATTGACGATATAAGAAAATAAATATAAAATAGATATTATGGATTAGAATAGTTAAAAATTGGGAAATAATAGAAAGATCTCATACACTCATAGTATAGATAGAAATTAAATAAGATTGTATTTTATACCTTGGTAATATAAATAAGTCTAAAAACACGAAGGGGCATTTACTTTGGAATGTAATAATATTATTCAGGATGTCGTATGCAGGATAAAAGCTATGAAAGGTGTGGAAGAGACATACATTTTGAATGAAGAAGATAGAGAAAAAGTTCTCGAGCTTGAAAAAAAGGCAGAAGGAGCCGTCCTAATGGGCCTTGGAGTAGGAGATAACCAGGGAATTAAGGAAGTATTCAAGCGCCAGGTAATCATCGCTTTTACAACTAACATGGACTATGTATGGCCTGAAGGACCAAATGTAATTCTCATGCAATACGGGGAAAAGGTCGGTGAAGACGTTTATGACCCCGAAAAACTGGAAGAATGCAAAAAATGTAAAGATATGATGGTTATGGGTAACTTTGTGATTTACAAAAGTGCAGTGCCCAAGCCACAGGCTTCAAAGAAGGAACCTATAACTGTAATATTACCTCCACAAAAGTGTGATGAAGTAGAATGTGTAACCGGTGTGGCCAATGTTGTACTTGCATCTCCTTCAACCCCATCGGATGAGTACATTAGATCAGTAATGGGCCTTAAACCGGAAACTGGACGTGGAACCTTTATTGTTGGATTTGACCCTTGCTAGGCAGATCAGCCAGTAAACACATAGAGAAGTAAAATATTGTACAATACAGAAGAGAGGGAAACTTTATCTTTCACTAGATGAATGAAAATTGAAGCATTGGGCTTAAAAAAGCCTGATGCAATCTTTTTTAAAAAATCCTGAAAATTTATTTTCATTTAAAGAACTCCCTCAAAAGAAAAAACCGGAAGAAGAAAAGCCGGAAAGACGGAAATTGAGATGAAAGAAGATGATTATATCAAGGCCTGCAGAGAAATCCTTGAAAAAGTACTTGCAGGCGAAATAAAAGATGAAAACCAGCTAAATAAAGCAAAAAAAGATGTAAGTAAGCATTATCATCTGGCAAGCCTCCCCAGAAATGGAGATATCATAGTACAGGGCACCTCCGAAGAACAAATAATAATCAAAGAATTCCTGAAAAGAAAACCAGTGAGAACTATTTCTGGAGTAGCCGTAATTGCTGTAATGACTTCTCCGGCTCCATGCCCTCACGGAGTTTGTCTGCCCTGTCCTGGAGGCCCGAACTCCACTTTTAAGTCACCTCAAAGCTACATGGGAAGAGAACCTGCAGCTATGAGAGCGATACAGCATGAGTTTGACCCCTACGCTCAGGTAACATCAAGGCTCTCCCAGCTCAAAGAGATAGGTCATGACATAGAAAAAGTGGAGCTGATAGTGATGGGAGGCACGTTTTCCGCACGCAGCCTTGATTATCAGGAATGGTTTACCAAAAGATGTCTTGAGGCGATGAACGATTTTACAGACACGAAATGGAGAGAAAACGCCTGGACAATAGGGAAATCTTTGCCTTATACCCCTCTTGAAGAGGTGCAAAAAGCCAACGAAATTGCTGAAATCCGTAACGTAGGGATTACATTTGAAACTCGTCCGGACTGGGCAAAAGAAGAACATGTTGATGAGTTCCTGAGGCTTGGAGGGACAAAAGTAGAGCTTGGAGTCCAAAGTGTTTATGACTTTGTGCTTGCCCGAATGCAAAGGGGACATGGAGTTGCTGAGATTGTTAAGGCTAACCAGGTACTCAGAGACAGCGCATTTAAAGTCGGATTCCATATGATGCCTCATCTTCCAGGAGCAGATTCGGAACTTGACCTAAGAGGTTTCAAAAAACTTTTCGAAGACCCTCGTTTCATGCCTGATTATCTAAAGATATACCCTACCCTCGTGACTGAAGGAACTCCGTTATACAGGCTCTGGCAGGCAGGAGAATATCAGGCTCTTTCTGATGAAGAAGCAGCAGAACTTGTTGGAGATATAAAAGCCATCCTGCCCAAATGGGTAAGACTTCAAAGGATACAACGCGACATTCCCGCCCATCAGATCTTTGCAGGAGTCAGGAAGAGTAATCTTAGACAGCTTGCAGAAGAAAAACTTAGAGAAAAGGGAGGTAAATGTCGCTGTATTCGCTGCAGGGAAGTAGGGCATACAAGCCTGAAAGGAAGAAAAATAAAGGAAGAGGATATTGAACTTACTGTGGAAACCTATGAAGCCTGCAAAGGCACAGAACACTTCATCGCATTTGAAGATCTTGCTGCAGATGTTCTGATAGGCTTTACACGCTTGCGTTTTCCATCGACCCCTCACCGCCCGGAGTTGCAGGAAGCCGCTTTGATTAGAGAACTTCATGTTTATGGCTCAATGGTACCTGTAGGGAAAGGAGCAAAGCAAAAGGATTGGCAACACAGGGGATATGGAAAGGAACTTCTGGAGCATGCAGAGAAGATATCAAGTGACGCTGGCTACAGAAAAATTGCAGTAATTAGTGGAATAGGTGCCAGAGAATACTATCGGAAATCCGGATATGTTCTTGATAACGTGTATATGTCAAAAATTTTGCAAGATTAAAAAGATACATTGAACAATTTTACTAATTTTAATTTTTACTTACTAAGTCCGAATGTAGGATTATAGTAGCTGCATACTTATATGCGCTTATCTGTAGTTATATTCCAGGGATTTAAAGTAAGTTTAGTAATAGAGTAAAAATAAAAAAATCTTTTGTAACCATAGAAAAACTTACTTTTAATCATGTTGATCTCTTTCTATAAATTACGTGCATATCACTATTATGTGAGTATGTGGGAAATGTTTAAAATATATTATATTTATCAAGACTTCAAGATGAGGATACGAAAAATAACATTCTACAAACAGATAATTGGAACTGTTTTGCAATTTTCAGAGTTTAGAAAAAGTAGAGAAAAACTATATTTTGTAAGGATCCTCTGATAGAAAATTATCTTTGTAGAACACGGGATTGAGAGATTTAAAAAAGACTTCAGCGAAAAATATTAAATAGGATATTATAAATAAAGTATGTTTAAATAACATACAAAAATATTTTACTTTAATATTGAAATAATTTACTTTATAATTGAAATGTAATAAAAATATTAAATTCAATTCCAAAACACGGCATCTAAAAAGCAAGAAATGATTAATAAGTAGTCAAATTACAAAATAAGTTAATTAAATGGTTTAAAAGTAGACCACATAAAATAAATTTGGAAAATAGACGTCATTGAATCCCTATAAATAGCTTTGAAAATTCTAAAATAAACCTGAAAAACAGAAACCCACCTAAAACCTATGAACCCTAAAGAAACCCAGCAAAGCTCTAAAAACTTAAAGAGCGGTGATAAAAAATGAAAATTAGAGTTGTAAGTTCAAAAGAAGAGATAGACACTTTAAAACTAGATGAGGAAATTGTCCACCTGGCATTTAGACCATCTAACAAGGACATTTTCAAGCTTATCCTGATGTGTCCAGAAGTAAAAGCGATCCATGTCCCAAGTTCATACAAGAGAACAATCTCCACTTCTGCACAGATGTATCTTTCAATGCAGAATATTGCTCTACTTGAAGGCGACGTATGGGGACACAGAAAAGATATTAACGAATACTCCGAAATCTCACAGCGTGTTTTTGACCGGATAAGAGAACTTAAAGAAGAAGGTCTTTCAAATGAGGATACTATCGAGAGACTTGTAAAGGAAACGAGGCTCAGCCCCGATTTTGTAAGTTTTATAATAGCAAATTAAAAAGAACGAATAACAAAAAATCTAAAACTTATAACAGATTTAAATTTATAATAGATTTAAAACTCATAAATGCCGATCAGTCTATGATCGGCACGCATTTTCTTAAAAATGTCCTTTAAACTTCTTTTTTGGAATATGAGGAAATATTTTCGAAATAAATATAAACCCATTAAAAATCCTTCGAAAATATAATTTTTAGTTCTCTTCTCATCGGGACTCTGGTCAAATTGACAGCTCTACTTCTTTCTCTGAAGACAGAAGAACTATATTCTAAAAATTTAAGTAAAATAGAGAGAACATAGACAGGATTTCATGACCGAGTTTGAACGCTTGCTTGTAAATTCATTTAATACATACATTGAAGAAAAAGGCATCAGAGCTATCTCCTACAGGCTTAAACAACACAGATTTACCCCCCAGTTTCTTGATGTCCTTGTGGATTCTCTTAATCCAGATTTATATCTTGGAATTGAGTGTAAAAGTATTTCAGTAGATAAAGGAGCAAACGCACTTTATTTTTCTCAACACTTTACTGTAGATAAAAGAGGGAGCCACCAGATAGAAAGAATTTCAGATTACCTGAATAAATCAGGAAGGAGAGGGTTCCTTGCAGTAGAGCTTCGCATGGGAACAGGACACGATAGAGAAGCATATATGGTTCCCTGGGAAGAGCTAAAGAAAAAATATCTGACCCAGAATCTCAAACTCACATTAGAAGAGATCCGAAGTTTCCCTGAAATAAGAAGGGATGGAAAAAATTATAGAATTGATCCAGGGGAATGGGAAAGAAAACAATATTAAAAAGTCAAATTAGTTGAGACAAGTAGAAAATTCTGGAGAAAATAATGTCTGAGACAATGCAAGCACTTCAGAAAGAAGCAGTCAAATGTGCCGACGAAATCAAGAAAAAGAAGTCCGTCCATGTAGTCTCCCATATTGACGCTGACGGGTTGACTTCTGCAGGAATTATCTGTACCGCTCTTAAAAGGGGAAATATTGAATATACAACACGCTTTGTAAAGCAGCTCGATGAAAAGGCTCTTGATGTTATTGCAAACGAAAATCATGAGATAGTTATCTTTACAGATCTGGGAAGCGGGATGTGCGAACAGATAAAATCTCGTGGAATCCATGCAGTTATCTCTGACCACCATCAGCCTCAGGGAAGTTTTAAGTTTCACCTGAACCCCCATCTTTTCGGGGCAAATGGCTCCTACGAGCTCAGTGGTTCTGGAAGCACCTATCTGCTAGCTTCAGCCCTTGGAAAAAATAAGGACCTGTCCTCTCTGGCTATAGTGGGAGCCGTAGGAGACATGCAGCATCTTAAAATGGGGCAACTTGTAGGGATTAATAGAGAAATTCTGGAAGAGGGCGTAAGAGGAGGAGATCTCCAGTTTAAAAAAGACCTGACACTTTTTGGAAAACAAACCCGTCCCATTTATAAATTACTGCAGTATTCCTCAGATCCATATCTGCCCGGTCTTACCGGGGACGAAGAGGCCTGCATGGAATTCGTTCATTCTCTCAATATCCACCTGAGTAAGGAGGAACGCTGGAAGAGGTGGATCGACCTTGAGACTCAGGAAAAACAGAAAATAGTTTCAGGGCTCATCCATTACGGCCTAAAATCAGGTATACCCTCGTACAAAATAGAGCGCCTGATAGGTGAAGTTTATGTCCTTCTAAAAGAAAGGGAAGGTACGGAAATGAGAGATGCTTCGGAATTTTCAACCCTTCTTAATGCTACTGCACGCTACGACCATGCTGAAATCGGACTTGCAGTCTGTATGGGAAATCGGGAAGAAGCCTATGAAGATGCCCGTAGATTACTTGCTGAGCACAGACAGAATCTCGTTAACGGGCTCATGTATGTGAAAGAAAAAGGAGTTATCCAGCTGGAAAACATTCAGTACTTTGATGCGGGCTCAGAGATTAAAGAAACTATTGTAGGAATTATTGCAGGGATGAGTTCCACAATAGTTGAAAACAGGAATCTTCCTATTATTGCCTTTGCAAGAACCGACGGCGGAATCAAAGTTTCAGCCAGGGGAACACAGGACCTTATCCGAAGAGGAGTAAACCTTTCGGAAGCCATGTCAATTGTCTCGGCAGAAGTTGGAGGGGCAGGTGGGGGGCATGATATCGCGGCAGGAGCAACTATTCCTGAAAATGTGAAAGAAGAATTTGCCCGGAAGCTGGATCTGTTTATAGGGGAACAGCTACGAAAAAAGATGTATTCGAGATGAAGAATCAAGCCCCTGGAAAGCTCTGAAAAGCTGGCGCAAGAGAAGCAATAAGAGTTTAGTGAAGTTGAGAAACAGTTAAAATGTACTAATGCAGGATTTAAATAAGATCCTCAATCCTGCTCATTTCACTAAAAGGAACTATCATTGCCATTGCACTGGTATCTATTGGAATCCCATATTCCTGTACAACAGCCATAGGATTGGTTCCTCCTATGACAACTATTCCGAGATGGTCTCGCTCAATTGGAACGTCCAGAACCCGTGTATTTGGCTCCCCGACCTCCAGAATTCCACTGAAACCTGCATCCAGAAGATCAGAAAGAGAGCTTTCAATCTCATCTCTTGCAACCATAGGAGCTTCTCTAAGATTGGCAAGAATCTTACCTGAACCTGTTCTGAGCATTTCGGAAACAGAAGTAATACCCTGGGACATCAGGATTTCAAGAGGGTCTACAGTTGTGCTTACATAGGTCAGCACATCAGTAAAACGTACCGGAATTCCGTTTCGGATTTGGACAACTCCACCAAGTTTTGGATTTATGGGAATTCCTGCCTTAAGCAACACGCCGTCAATTGTTATGCTGCATACTGTCCCGATACCCACTTTTCCGTTCTCAATAGTCAGGCCGCCTATGGATTCCCCTTCGGAAATAACTTTCACATAAGGAGTTACTGAAAGTCCGCTTGAAATAACCATCTTAAAGATCCCAAGAACGTCATCCAGATCTGTTTTATCAATAACTGAGAGATTAAGTATAATATCTCCATCCATTTTTTTGGGATCAAACGTAGTCCTGTACATTAGATCCTTGATTCTGGATGATGTAAACTGAATACGGTATCCATTTTTTTGCATTTCAACCCTCTAGTAATTGAAGGAATTTATACCTATTATAAGTTATGTATTGAATTGTATTGAACTGCCAAACTATGTTTTCTAAAATTATTTTTCCCTGGCCTGCTTGACATTGAAGGGCCTATGGAAAAAATAAAGCTAGAATTTTTTAGAAAACCCTGAAAGAGAAGAAAGATCAAAATATAAAAATATCGGAAATGAAAAATATCAGAGATTGGAACTCTCAGCGATATTTCTCTCGAAGTATCCCTGCAAAAAATCCCATGAAATCCTGCGGAGATACTAAAAATCTAAGTTTTTCAATATCAAACACCAGATCATACATATTTCCATCAGATTTCAACCCTAGATCATCAGAGGAAAGAGGTTCGAGATAACGAATAGAAGGGATATTTCGGTAAAGAGGATTCTTTACAAAACCTTCCTTGAGAAGGAAGTAGGAAGCTCCAGAAAGCCTCTTTATAGGCTCATAAACAGAAGAAAAATCGCGGCAAACCCAGTTAGCCATCTCAAGAGTTGTGTCGGAAGCATTTATGGTTACATGCCCGTATCCAGGCGGGACGAGCACCAGATCTCCTTTTCCTGCTGTGATAACTGCGACATCCAGAACGTTATCCTCGTTATTGTGTTCCACTTTTTGCAGGATATAAGTAGCAGAGCCTTCAAGTACCTGATAAATTTCAGGATAAGAAAGATCTGTCCCAGGAACTTGAGGATGGTAGTGACCTACGGTTTTGACAAACTCCGACCCGAGCATTCCCGGAGGTATTAAAGTAATGTCATACCTCAGATGATTGGTTTTAATAGTCTGGAGATCAGCATCACTTTTAGCAAGGTCTCTGAACATGTAATACATATCTTTATTTCTTGTCTCAGTTCCCTCAAACCATTCTTTATCAAACAACACATCTTCCATGTCATGGAGTTTTCTAACATCCGCTACAGTGACTTTATCCCCGAACTTCCGTGTTAATTCCATTGAATTCCCCTTTCTTAACTAACGTACGAATAATATTCAAATTGCGAGATATTTTTCCAAAGCATCAATATTGTATCACAAGGCAGAATTTAAGAACAGCAGTTTAATATATAAATTATTAACTGAACTGCCCTTTTTCTTAATTTTTCGGCCATTTATCAATTCCAAGCCTGAGAATATGTTCATTCAGGCATTAAGAGCATTTTCAACCATCTTAGGGTAAGTAAGCTCTATTATAGTTTTCAGATTTACTATATCTTCTTTGTTATATTTAATAAGTATGTTCAGAGCTTCCTTATCTCCTTTCAGATATTGTTTCCAGAGCCTGACGGCATCAAATCCAGTTATACCTTCAGTATCTTCACTCCTGCAAATACCCAGTTGTCTTTCGATATTTTTGAGACCTCCACTGTATCCAATTCTCCTTAGCGGATACATAAGATCTATATGGAGCTGATTGAATTCAATCTCTGGAAATTCGGACTTTATGAAAGGAAGATCAAAACGTGCTCCGTTAAAGGTCACAAAAAGTTCGTATTTTGATAATTCTTCAACAGCATCTTCGAGATTTATATCTCTTATATATGTCTTTGGCTCTCTTCCATCATAAATTCCAATAACAGTTATTTTGTCCCTATGTTGGGAAAGCCCTGTTGTCTCGATATCCACAAATGCGGCAGAATCAGAAAACACAGGATAGGCTCTCCAGTGTTCCACAGAAGGAAGACATTGAGAAAAAAAACAGTAATCTTTTGAGGCTAGACGCTCAGAAGATTTTTTGATCTCTTCACAGATTCTGGCTTTCCGGGCAGAAGATATCGGAATCATCTCCTTCATCTCAAGGAACTGTTCCCATTTATGTATTCCATGAGCCCAAATTTTTTGCTCAAGGTTCTTTCCTACACCCGGAATGTGGATATATGTATTATTTAGCATGTTTTCCCTGTATTATTGAGAGTAATGTTTAATAAAAATACTGCATGAGAACTAAAAGTATTCAGGAAACAGTCGTTTAACTGAAAATAAATAAAAAATTTCGAAATGAAACAACAAAAAATAAATATTCAAATAATAGTTTACCAGTAATAATAACCAGAGTAAAGGGTAAATTTTTATTTCGAAGATGAAGAACGATCCTTATAAATAAATTATTTTATATAGGAGTGCAAGTAATGGCTAAAATTTCCGTGATTGGTGCAGGCAATGTGGGAGCAACTACAGTTCAGCGGTTAGCTGAACTTGAACTTGGCGAAATTGTAATGACGGACGTTGTAGAAGGGATGCCTCAGGGGAAAGCCCTCGATTTAATGCAAGCGGGTGCAATAAAAGGTTACGATACCTCAATATTGGGGAGTAACGATTACGCAGATATTGCCGATTCGGATCTTGTAATTATTACAGCGGGAATCGCCAGAAAACCTGGGATGACCCGTGAAGATCTGATCAAAACGAATGCAAAAATAATAGTAGATATTTCCAAAAATATTGCGAAGTATGCTCCACAATCTATAGTACTGAGTGTTACAAACCCACTTGATATCATAACCTATGTGGCCATGAAATCGACAGGATTTGAGACATCAAAGGTATTCGGTATGAGCGGAGTTCTGGATGCAGGACGTTTTGCAACCTTTATTGCTGAAGAACTGAAGTGTTCAAGAAAGGATGTGCAGGCAATGGTTATAGGGGGACACGGAGATCTTATGGTACCTCTCCCACAGTATACAACAGTATCAGGAATCCCACTTCCCGATTTACTTCCTGAGAATACGATTTCGAGGCTGGTAGAAAGAACAGTGAACGGTGGAGCAGAGATTGTAGAGCTTCTTAAGCAGGGAAGTGCTTTTTATGCCCCTTCTTCAGCAATCGTATCCATGGCTGAGGCTGTAATTAAAGATACAAAGAGAATCCTTCCGGCGTGTGCCTATCTTGAAGGACAATATGGACAGGAAGGAATTTACTTCGGCGTTCCAGTAAAGCTTGGAGCATCTGGAGTTGAAGAAATAATTGAGCTCAAATTAGAGCCGAATCAACAGGAAATACTCAAAAGATCAGCCGAAAATATAAGAAAAGTAGTTTCAGGGCTGGAACTGTAATAAAAGTGAATATAACTGAGATGAAAATAAGCAAATCAGTGTTAAAAAAGGGGATATAAAAATTAAAAAGTTCTGCTCATAGGTAACATAGGATTTGCCTGTGAGCTACAAAATAAAAATGATTAATTTTCATTTCACGTTAATATATGAAAAAAGCATTAAACGGAACATGTCGTTTTTAATTAAATAAGTGCAAACTGGCTTTAATGAAAATAAAGCTGCTTTGTCCTTATTTCAATATTGGAAAAAGAATTTAAAGACTGAAGCACCTTCATCTCTCGTTAACAAATACGAATTATTTTAGTAAAATGACTGGACCCAATTCTTAGCTTAAAAGATGAAAAATCAATAATTATGAGCCAGTAAAACTGTAAGATATATAAGTATGTTTTTCATATAAGGTTAGAAGAAATATTAAAATTAATTTACAAAGCAGGGATATAATGCGCGCAGAACTTACATCACTCTTCGGTTTAAACATATACACAAATACAGGTGTTTATGTCGGAAAGTTACAGGACCTCGTACTTGATATAGAGGACCAGAAAATTACCGGACTCGCTGTTTCGGACATCAACAGAGAACTTTTTGACCTGAACACCAGAGGTGTAATTATTCCGTATAGATGGGTTATAACGGCAGCGGATATCATTATAGTAAGGGATGTTGTCCAGAGATATAAAAAGCGAAAAGAAGAATAATAGTTTAGAAAGGTTTATGAAAAGCCGGGAAATCTATGCTGAAATGCGCTGTATCCCGCCTGTGGTTGTGCGCGCTGACGGCAGGAATTTTAGAAATAAGCTTTCGAGCCTGGGTTTTAAAAAACCATATGATCAAACTTTCGCCAGGGCAATGGCGGATACTGCCGAACTTTTTATTAAAAAAAGCGGTTTAAGCCCCCTCTCTGCCTACACTTTTTCTGACGAAATCAGTTTTTTGTTTATGGAGCTTCCTTTCGAAGGGAGGGTGGAAAAAATTGACTCTATCGTGGCAAGCTTTCTGGGAAGCGCCCTTACAATAAATTTGAGTTTTGAAGACCCCGTGACTTTTGATTCCAGAATAGTGGCTCTTCAAAAAGAAGAAATACCTGCTTATTTTCACTGGAGACAGCTTGAAGCCTGGCGCAATTTCGTGGCATCCTGGGGGTATTACACTCTGAGAAGTGAAGGGCTTGCTACGGATGAAGCTTCTAAAAATCTGAAAGGAAAAAAAGAATGGGAAATCCATGAAATGCTTTTTGAGAGAGGCATCAATCTCGCGACTCTTCCTGCGTGGCAGAGGAGAGGAATCCTTATTTACACAGACGAATATGAAATCTCCGGTTTTAATCCGATTCTTGGTAAGGAAATGAAATCTCTGCGCAGGAAAATTACCCAGAACTGGGAAATCCCCAATTTTAAATCAGAAGAAGGGATAATGCTTTTAGAGAAACTTATTAATAGAAACTGAGTTTTTGAGAATGAGAAAATAAAAGTCAGGAATGTAGAGGCAATGGACAGACTCGAACTTATAAAAAGAAATGTTCAAGAAATCGTAACTGAAGAAGAACTTGAAGAACTTCTTAATAAACAGGAAGCTCCCCGTGCCTATGTAGGATACGAACCAAGCGGAAAAATCCATATGGGGCACGTCCTTACAGTAAATAAACTAATTGATTTACAGAAAGCCGGATTTAAGATTACTGTTTTGCTTGCAGATGTACACGCTTATCTGAATAGGAAAGGCACACTTGAAGAAGTCCGGAAAATTGCAGACTATAACAGACGCTGCTTTATTGCCCTGGGGCTTGATGAAGAGAAAACTGATTTTGTGTACGGATCGGACTTCCAGCTTGGGGCCGATTACATGCTGAATGTCCTTAAACTTTCAAGGGCAGTAACTCTTAACAGAGCACGCAGAAGTATGGATGAAGTTGGGCGTGCTATGGACGATCCGACAGTTTCCCAGATGGTATATCCTCTGATGCAGGCTGTTGACATTGCAATGCTAGAAGTCGATGTCGCAGTCGGAGGTATTGATCAGAGAAAAATTCACATGCTTGCCCGTGAAAATTTAAAAACTCTTGGGTTCGGAACGCCAATTTGCATTCATACCCCAATCCTCCTCGGATTGGATGGAACCAAGATGGCTTCCTCAAAAGATAATTTCATTTCAGTAGACGATACTGAAGAAGAGATCTACAGGAAGTTTAAGAAAGCCTTCTGTAAAATGGGGGATGTAGAAGAGAATCCTATTCTTGCTCTTTTCCGCTATCATATTTTCCCCAGATACGAAACAGTAGTAATAGAGAGACCTGAAAAGTTTGGCGGAAACCTTACATACCCCAATTATTCAGAAATGGAAAGTGCTTTTGTGGCGGAAAGCGTGCATCCCATGGATCTGAAGAATTCAGCTGCAAAATACATAAATGAGATTCTGGATCCTGTCCGAAAAGTTCTACTGTAAGGTTGAGGTGGCCGAACCCTTCTCGGCCATTTCAGAAAATAAAAAGAAAAGGTGTGTTTTAGGTTAAGAAGGGAAGACGCTTTTTGAAAATTTAATAAGATCTGGATAAAATATTATATAGCTATAGGTCATAGAATATTTGAAGGGTTGTTTAACTATCCAGGTGCTTTCATGAAATATATTTACCAGGATTCTACGGAATTGCCTGTGCAGCGGGATTTCATTGAGGATATAAAGATATTTTTAGATGTTACTTCGAGAGTAATCCCTCTGGAGAACTCCATAATAGAGATTAAGTGCAAGCATAGAGAAGCGCTCCATGAATTAAACAGTAGAATAAATGGAATGAACGAGTTTGAGGATAAACTCGGTTTACTACTTAAAAGATTAGTGGCTGAAATCGAAATCGAAGACATTGAACCCTGCGCCGATGAGATCCTCCAGACCTGTAGCCAAAATCTTAAGAAAAAACGGGAAGTCCTCGAAGCTGAATACAGAAAAATCGAAAATGGAAACGCTTATGAATATAAAAAATTTGAAAGCAGAATCCTGGAAGTCCTTAATGGATTTTTAATCTCAGGAATCTACGGAGCAGAAAAGCGATTTAAGCTTTCCAGCAGTGTAAATGGTATTGTTGGAGAGATGGAAGGCTCGATATCGGGCTTAGAGTATTACTATAGGTTAGGATTATCCGAAGAGATTCTGACAGTAGAGAAGATTCTTGGAAACTTGAGTCTTCCAGGCTGGACACGTGCAGGCATTCTGCGCAAAGAAGAAAAAATTAAGATGTATGACCTATCTGATTTTATCGTAAGCTTTCTGGAATATGACAGCCAGAAAAACGTCCGTGTAACTCTGGAAAACAAAAAAGCAAACCGAAAATACAGGGTAGAAGGCGGAGAATTAAGATATTTTGTGTATGAGGATAATAAAGAAATTACTGCTGATAAGGAACTCGGAAGTTTTGTTGATATTGAAAATCTGGAAAGAATTCCGGAAAGAATTCAGGATTATCTCAGGACAAATATCCGTACTTACACCCTTTCAAAAGTCCTGCTTGATGAAGAAGATGCTGTTGCTACAAACCAGATTTTTGACTGCCTGAAAGTGATTGCTGAGCAGTACGGTGTGATTGTTCAGGAGTGTCTGGCAAAAGGACATAATAGAGACGAGATAACCATCAAAATGGAAGAAGCTGATGGAACCAGGACTGAAAAGTACGTATCAAGAAGTGCAATTTATTCCCAGCTTGCAGAGGTAGGCAGTGAAGGAGTAGAAATTGCGGGAATACTTGGAGTAGATAGTAGAACTCAGATTAGAGACAAAAAATATCTTATAGTCTAAATTTT
>CAZLNG010000035.1:0-33559 GCA_964560735.1 uncultured Methanosarcinales archaeon
GCTGTATGCTCTACGACCAGATCTGGCTCGGATCCTACATGTCCGGTGGTGTCGGGTTCACACAGTATGCAACAGCTGCATACACAGATGACATCCTTGACAACAACGTGTACTACGATGTAGACTACATCAACCAGAAGTACAACGGCGCTGCAAACGTCGGCAAGGACAACAAGGTAAAGGCAACCCTCGACGTCGTAAAGGACATCGCAACCGAATCCACAATCTACGGTATCGAGACCTACGAGAAGTTCCCAACAGCCCTTGAAGACCACTTCGGTGGTTCCCAGAGAGCAACCGTGCTCGCAGCCGCAGCCGGTGTTGCAACAGCTCTTGCAACTGCAAACGCAAATGCTGGTCTCTCAGGCTGGTACCTCTCCATGTACCTGCACAAGGAAGCATGGGGCCGTCTCGGATTCTTCGGTTACGACCTGCAGGATCAGTGTGGTGCCACAAACGTTCTGTCCTACCAGGGCGACGAAGGTCTCCCAGACGAACTCCGTGGTCCAAACTACCCCAACTACGCAATGAACGTCGGTCACCAGGGTGGATACGCAGGTATCGCTCAGGCAGCTCACTCCGGACGTGGAGACGCATTCACCGTCAACCCACTCATCAAGGTCTGCTTCGCTGACGAACTCATGCCCTTCAACTTCGCTGAGCCCAGGAGAGAGTTCGGCCGCGGTGCCATGAGAGAGTTCGTGCCTGCTGGCGAGAGATCCCTCGTCATCCCGGCAAAGTAAACTCAATAAATAAAACACATTAAAACAGAGTAGGCCTCTGGCCTACTTTTTGTCTCTTTTTTCTATCTGGTGTTTCTTTACTGTTTTTCCGGAAGTCGCTATTATTTCAGGGCTTATCATTAACTTTTCAGATAGTTCAACAATTATATGGTATCTTTAACGGGATACAGTTTCTTTCAAAATATCCTCCTGGTGTTCTAAGGTTTCCATAGCTTGGATTATAACCTGGATTAGAAACCGTGTATGGAACATAACTATACCAACAGTGCCAACGTGTAGTGTAGCATATCATATTTTACCTCCTATATTTACTAAACTCCGCTAATCAAAAGCATATCCGAAACCAAAATGTTTAAAACAATATTATTTATGTTTTTATATAATAAAAAAGCGGTAGAAATATAATTATGAAATATAATTATGAAATATATTGAGCTCGTCCCAAATTATCCTTTTCCGACTTTGTTCCTATATTCATAAGAATTTCATAACTATTTTCCTAATCAGTAGATCAATCGATAATTTAAAATTCGAAATATAGGAACTTAATTTTGAGTTTTGGGATTAGCTCATTAATTAAAATCCAATATTGTCAAACACAGTTTCCATAATTTAAAATATAAAAGTGAAATTCATTCATATTCAATATCACAAACAAGATTAAATATTTTCATAAGGGTGTCCTTTAATCCAACATTCTTATTTAGGATGTGATTTATAAGCCCCTGATTCTCCAAAAACTAAAATATGATAAGTATGCGGCTTATTATAAGCATAGGGCTTTTTCATAATGGCATAAATTCCGGTATTGGAGAACGGTTCCTATCTTTTAATTGGATAAGGATTATTCCAATATTGCTCTCCATTTTAGGCATCTACTTCTCTTTTAAATTATGGCAACTGTTTTGCCTAATTTGCCTGCAGCTTCCACAAATTCTGTTGTATCTACGCCAGGAAATGCATCTATAATACAAATATCAAATTTTTCATCTAAAAAATTAGCTAATTCTCTTATATCCATACTATAGGCTTCAAATCTGTCTCCGGATGCTATCAGTTCTTTCTCGTTGCCTGAAAGTTTGACTGGAAATCCATTAGCTTCTAAATTAATCAAAGTAGTTTCTATTGCAGGATTCCATATATCATTAAAAACAACTTTTTGTGCGCCGGCTTTAAGGCATGCGATTCCTAAAGTCCCGGGACCGCATGTACAATCAAGAACGGTAGGCTTCTCATACTCCTTCAAAGCTTTTTTAAGTATCTCTATTTTGGGGGAATCTGCTTTTGGAAATTCTATATGAATTTCACGCTGATATTTATATACTCCTAAAGCCCCATAAGGAGTCTGTATAATATCACATCTCAAATCGCAGCCAGCAAGAAGTTCATATACATGAGGACTGGAATCAGAATCTTTTATACCCACAGTATTTCTCAGATCTCCCTTTAAAATCCCTTTAACTTCCCTAACTTCTTTTATAATTCTTTCAGCGCAGTCTTTATCCACTTCATTAGATAATATTACTAAAGAATTCTCTGGCAAATAAGGAACATAATTAGTCGGATAGCCAGGAGTCACAAGGGGAACACATGAATTCCTTAAATTAGCTTTTTTGTCTTTTATTCCTTCATCGATCATTACTTTTAGCACGTGAGACATTACAATATCAAGATGCCTCTTTCCGCATTTACAACTCCCAAAATGGGAATCTATTTCATCCAGGTTGATCTGTTCTGCTAGAGGAGAGAATTTACTTATTTTTTCTGTTTTGCAATCATTGCATGGTTTGTAGAATAATTCAATGTCTTTTAGTACTTCCGAAACAGGCTTTATGCACGGATCTCCACATCTACATCTTATTTCCATATGTTCAAATATGGATATTTCATGTAAAAGTACTATGCGATTTCTTATTATTCCTGAATTTCTGTTCAGATTCCTTAGAAGGTAAATAATTTCTTTGACAGATTGGAAGAAAACTCAAAAAAAGTACTGAAGCCTGAGGATTTCTTTCATGCTCCGTCTTCAAAGTTAAATAAAATCTGGTTTAATCTGGGTTTATCTGCATCTAATATTCTCTTTGAGAGCTGAGGTGTATTTTCAACTTATTCTTCTGAGATTTTTTCAATTTTTACTCCAAGATCGGACAGGTCTTTAAAGAAATCAGGGTAAGAAATGGAGACCGATTCAATTGTGTCAATTGTTGTATTTCCTGCCACCATACCTGCCAGTGAAAGAGACATAACAATCCTGTGGTCATCCCAGCCGTGAACTGATGCCCCTTTCAGCTCGCCTCCTGTAATTGTCAGACTGTCTTTCTCTTCTTTAAGCTGGACTCCAAGTTTTGGCAGTTCAGTAGCAAGAGCACGGAGCCGATCTGTTTCTTTATATCGGACATGTTCGGCATTTTCTATTCTGCTTGTACCATCGGCAACTGCAGCCAGGACAGCAACAGTGGGAACAAGGTCAGGGGTTGCTCCGGCATCAAAGGTAATTGCTTTTAGTTTTCTTCCTCCCTTAACGTGCACGATACCGGCTTCTTTGTCCCATGTGATATCTGCTCCCATTTGCTTCAAAGTTTCAATAATTACCTTGTCCCCCTGTTTCGAAGGGAAGAGATTTTTAACTGTAACTTCAGACCCTTCTGTCATGGCTGCAGCTGCAAGCAGGTAAGATGCGGAAGAAAAGTCGCCTGGAATGGTATACTCTTTAAGGTCGTATTTCTGTTTCTCGGGAATAATGAATTTTGTCCCGTTATTTTCCTCTGTATGGACTTTAACTCCCGCCAGTCCAAGCATCTCAATGGTTACATCCACATAGGGTCGTGATTTGAGTTTTCCTATAATCGAAAGTATGGTACTGTTTTCCGCAAGAGGACAGGCAATAAGAAGGGCAGAAATAAATTGTGAACTGATAGATCCGTCAATAGCTACTTCTTTTCCTTCAAGCCCACCTTTAACTACAATCGGAGCCCTTTCATTTCCCCGCGTAGAGCAGACATTAGCCCCTAGCTGGTTGAGGGTTTTGAGAAGAGGGCCGTTTGGCCGGGTGCGAAGGGAAGAGTCTCCAGTAAGCACTGTAATTCCATCAGTAAGGGCTGCTATTGCAGTCATGAGGCGAAGAGTTGTCCCAGAATTTGCAGCATCAATTACATCCTCCGGAATTCTGGGTTTTCCATCAAATCCATGAATTATTAGATCGTCCTCTTTCCTTTCAATCGAAGCTCCGAACATTTCAGAAGCTCTGATTGTAGCAAGAGTATCGGCAGAGAGCAGGGGGCGATGAATAATCGATTCTTTTGAGAGGGCTGCAAGGGTTATGGCCCTGTGGGTATAACTTTTCGAAGGGGGGGCAAAGACTTCCCCTTTGACTGAGGATTTGCTGATAGAAACGCGCATGTATATCAGAGCTCTGCTATTTTTTATCCCGGATTTTTTCCTGAGATTCAAGTGCTTGCTTTGGAATTTTGAATAGGGTTTTGATATTATTATTTGAGTATGAGTCTTTTTCAGTAGATTATCAGAAATGTGAATAAAAATTCTCAATTCATACCTTTTACAATATCTTCCACCATGTCCCAATCATGGTCATAAACATGGGCTGAAATACTGACAGTAGTTATAGTTCCTGGTTCTTCGCCTACTCTGTCGGCTACGTATTCAAGAAGCTTTGAGAGCCCGTAAAGATTTGCCGGATAAGCTCCTCCAAAATCATGGCTTCTGAAAAGGGTTGTGAGATGAACTTTCCCATTCCTGATCTTAAAGTCGTCAAGCATCATGCAGGGAACCTCATTTACTTTTGTATCCACGGGTGGAATCCATGTGACAGCTATTGCTCGCCTGGAGGTGGGACTTTCCTGGAGTTTTTCGACCACATAATCTATTTGATCCACTTTTCCGTGCCAGTTACGGAGTCGCTGCCCATATGTGTACTCGAAGTCCTGTATGTTTTCTCCTGAGATCAGCTGTTTTGCGTACTCTTCAAGCCTTTCCTCGTTCCAGGCGGTATCTTTTGGAATCCTGTTCGTATAAGGATCTTCAATTACCACCATCAAGTCCATAAATTCCTTTATCTGGTTTCCCCTTTCGTCAGTAATTACCTGTCCGTGATTCCAGATAATGTTAAGCCCTCGGTACCATGCATCAGAAATATTTTTTGCCCTGATGATCCTGCCAATCTCGAACTTGCTTTCCATTGAAAATCCCCCATGAAATTCAGGCCAGGGTATGGACAATTTATTCAACTGATTTTTTTCTCTAGTCTACATTTTTGATTGTTTTTATCCTTTCTTTATCTATCACTTTCTTCTATTAGTGCTTTCTCCAGTATAAACATAAAATGGCAGTGCTTCTTGATAACATATAGCATATAGGTTTAATAAAATTTCGGACCGAAAGGAGAGGGATAAACAAAGTAGAAAAATCCGGATTAATTGAAACTCCACAACAGAAATTAGGCAAAAAGAGAAACAAAGAAACTCAATAAGCGATGATCACAAAAATAAACTCAATATAGATAATTATATAATGGGCATTTTATAAAAAATTAATAAATAACTATTCAATAAAATAATGTTTAAGAAAATAATGTTTAAAGGTCTGAGAAATATTCTCAGAACCTCATAGCTCTCAGGCGTTTGACCCTCTCTTCGGTTACCGGGTGAGTACTGAAGAGAGACTGGATTGTCCCTCCCTTAAGGGGGTTAACAATAAACATGTGTGCGCTGCTTTCTTTTGCCTGTACATCTGAGACTCTTGGCTTGTAGTGAGAGTTTCCATATTCAAGCTTTTCGAGGGCATCGGCAAGAGCCCAGGGTTTTCTGGAAATTTTTGCTCCTTCCGCATCAGCTGCAAACTCTCTTGATCTTGAAATTGCAAGCTGGATCAGGGCTGCAGCAATAGGCGCTAAAATTGCCATTGCAATAAGGCCTATGATTCCGCCGTTGTCGTCATCTCTGCCGCCAAATCCACCGAAGATTGCAGCCCACTGTGCCCAGTGAGCCATCATTGTGACAACACCTGCCAGGGTTGCAGCAATTGCGCTTATCAGTGTGTCTCTATTCTTTACGTGTGCGAGCTCGTGTGCCAGTACACCTTCCATTTCTTCATAAGAAAGCAGTTCAAGAATTCCGGTTGTAGCAGCCACAGCCGCATGCTTTGGATCCCTGCCGGTTGCAAAAGCGTTGGGCATTGCAGACTCTACAATATACACTTTAGGCTTTGGTATTCCTGCTTTCATAACGAGTCCATCAACGATTCTGTGCAGGTTCGGGGCTTCTGCAGTGGTAACTTCCTTTGCCCTGTACATTTTGAGGACTATCTTGTCACTGTACCAGTAACTCCCGAAGTTGAGAATTACTGCAAACAGGAATGCAATTATCATTCCGCTTGTTCCACCGAAGTAGTCTCCTATCAGAACGAGGAGACCCGTAAGGGCAGCAAGCAAAATTGTAGTTTTAAGCATGTTCTTCATGACTTCTCACGTGACATCCTCCCAGGCAAACGTCTGGGTTTTCAGTCTTTGATTCTTATATCTGGACTTATTTTTATAAATTAGGCCGAGTAGAATCAATCTTATATATCCTGATTAAAGATATAAATTTTTTCTTCCATGTAACTCAGGTTAATACAATTGTATTAATTTAGTTTCCTTGTCCATCTCAATTTAATTGGAAAATCTTTTAAAATGGAAAATTTGTTCTCAAATGGGGAAATTTACTCTCTCTTCATCCGTTTATCCCACAGAAGGGATATACATATTATACATATATTCCAAATCTCTAATAATCATTAATATCTCTGTTTTGGTATATTTAGATTTGGTGAATATTGAGTATACGGTTGGGCTATTAAAAGTTTATATTATCCCATCCTCAAAGTAATCGGTATCTATCTTTTTAACAGCGTAAGATTTCACTTTTGAAACTCCCACGTCATATTCGATCATCAGCCTCGCAAGCATTTCCCCGTCAACCAGCACAATGTTTCCGGTAAAATCGGCATATTCGGTAGCTTCCCTCGAAAAATTCGAGGTCGTTATGAAAACTCCCTTTTTTTCCTTCTTTCCTATAAGAGCGTCTGCGAATCTTTTTATTGTTTGCTATTTTTTCCTCTGTTATTCCCTTAATTTATATTCCAGCTGCACAAGCCCATTTTCATATTTCTCTATCCTTCCAGTCTTGAGCCTGATCTCTTTCCCTATGTGATCAAATAGAGGAATTCCGCTTCCAAGAATTACAGGAACCACGAAAACAATCATATCCTGCACAAGATTTTCTTCGAGAAAAATCTTGATAAGCTGCGAGCCGCCGACAAGCCAGATGTCAGCTTCAGTATTTTCTTTAAGGTGGCTTACGAACTCTTTAACGTCACTTGAAACAAATTCAATGTTCTTTTCGTAGCGCAGGGGTTCTTTTTGTCTGGTAAATACATATGACTTTTTTTCTCCGTAGGGCCAGTTTCCAAAGCCAAGGACCTGTTCGTAAGTTTTCCTGCCCATGAGTACTGTGCCTATAGATTCGTAAAATTCGGAGTAACCGTAATCAGTCTCGGAGTTGTTTTCGTATTCGTTTAACCAATCTATGCTGCCGTCTTCTCTTGCTATGTATCCGTCGAGGCTGCAAGCAATGTAAAGTCTTATTTTCGGCATATTCTCCCCCTCTTTATTTTTGATGAATTTTTCAAAAATATTGTTCAATTGTATCCTGCATACAGATATTTATATTTAGTACAGATGGTTATATTTGGGAATCTTCTGTACTTTAAAGAAGTTGGCAATATTCAATATAGCTATAAGCTTGAATGCTTTTCTGCATTACGTTTAGAGGAAAAAAGCAGATAAGTTAAATGGCTTTAAACGTAAAGCTGGAATTTAGAAGCAATCCTGATCGTTGAGTAATAATTTTTATTTTTTAGAAAGAGGCGCTTTAGAAATATCTATTTTATATACAACTAATGCTCCTATCAAAATCAGAATTCCAAGTGTAAAAGACCAAAGGATATCTTCTTCTTTTGCAACTGCTTTCAAGAACGAATGAATTAATAAGAAGCTTGAGAACAAAAATACTATAATTTTTATATATTTCATAACCTACCCATCAACATTTCCTATTTTAAAACTTCCCTATCTTATTGTCGACAAACCACTTGAAAGGCAGTTTAGCCTGGTGTGTACGATTATTCAATACAGATGGATAAATGATACACCTTAACGCTTACAATTTACTTGCTTCCTTCCGTATCCTCCGGGGGCTTCAGCAGCGTCATTATTTTTCTCTGTTCTTCTGCAACTTCTACTTCTTCTTCGTATTTCTTATTATGGCCCTTTTTACTTTTGAGTATTATAACACGTGCATCTTCCTTTAGTTGATACAGCTGCTTATCTTTCTCTTTTATCTCGATTTCTAACTTTGAACGCTTTGCCTCCAGTTCATCTCTTCTTTTGATTTCTTTTGAAATCTTCTCTAAAAGGACGTTAATTTCAGTTTTTGAAGCTAAAGATAGAGTTTTTTCTGGATTATTTGCCTGGCACCTTGATATTTTATTGTTTAAATCATTAATAATTTCAGAAGTCTTCTCTATTTCTTTTTTTGAACGCTTCACTTTACTCTCTAATATACTACGTTTTTCAACTTCAATTTTATATCGATTAAGCAATGGAGACATTGCAAAGAGGTTCCAGCGTACAAGGTTAGAAATCTTAGATTGTGAGATTGAATAAATCGAGGGCTGGATCCATTGTGAAATTTCTTTAATTTTTAATTGTGCCCGATAAAAAATAAAAACATTAACCACTATTATTAAAATTTGAGTGGAAAATGAAAGAATGACCTCCTGCATCCAGTAAAAAACAATGAGAAAAGCTACAAAAACTACTAGCGCACCAAGCTTGTTGTTTGTATTGTTAGTCTCACTGTAGATAATTTCCTTTTTCATAATGCCTCCACACATCCCATCTCATTTTCCTTATTTTTCATAACAACCGAATGTTTATGATTTTATAGAAAATGTGATGCGTTGACATTCAAAATTTACTCTGGACTTATTGCCTATAACCAGGAACTGTAGAGATGATTCAGAAATTTTGTTACAGACAAATAGAGCCTTCTTGATGTTTTACTTCCAGACTTATCACTTCATTTTGATTGCAAGAGGGGTAATCTTTACTCTTCTCAACATATGTTAATTTTACATGCTCTTCGTTATCAAATTCTAAAGGAGTTATATTATTTATTATCTTTTCTTTATTCCTCTGTGAGTTGCACACATTCTCTTAGCAAAAAAAGGAAATCCAAACATTTATACATTTTATTTTCCCAAAATCCTTCCATGCCGTATTCAAGCACTCATCTTCCTCTTAAAACCGAACATTCTATAAAAGATCGGCTTTACTGGAATTTCCTTAGTCTTATCCCTTTTCTCATCGGTTCCATAGCAATTGCCAGAGATTCTTTCAAGTGGGTAGCAGTTTACATCGGAATAGCTGTTTTTTTCCTTCTGATTATCCAATTCCGTTTTGCCTGCACTCAATGCACGCATTACATCCGGAGTAAGGGCTGTGTAAAGTGTTGTACGACGCTTCCTGGATTGCCAGAGCCTCTGAAAGACAGGCCAGACTACTATCTCATTCTTAAAAAGGTGATGGCGGTTCTGGGAGCTTTGTTCATCTTTCTTTTTCCTGTTTACTGGCTTGTCAAGGATCTATTACTACTTGGAGCCTATGTAATTGCCTGGGCACTTTTCTTTTCCACTCTCAGGAGATACAAATGTACAGGATGCATCGACTCCGAGTGTTCTATGAACGGAGTTCCAGCTGAGACAGGAAAAGATTTTCGGAAAAAGGGTCATGGAAAGGGGTTTGAGAAGAATCTTAAGAAAAATATTGAAATCGGGTTTGAGCAGAACCTTGGAACCAGTTTTGGGAAGAAATTTAAAGAAAAAGATAACCTTTCTGCTAGCTCGGATCTTTCAGGTGAGAAGTTTTGGGTATCAGGGGACGATAGATCTACTTTTCTTAAAATGAAACACGAATTTAAAGATTTTCTCTACTGGAACCTTGTAACCCTGACCCTTCTATTATCGGCGGGATTTGCAATAAGCATTCGTTCAACAGGATGGCTTATTGCCTACATTTTCGTAGTTTGCTTTCACTTTAATATTCTGGAACAGCGTTTTTTCTGCACTCACTGCCCCTATTATTCCAGAGGCGGAGAAAATTTTAGATGCATGATGAACTGGGGCTGGCCGAAGCATTTCAGGCCCAGACCGTACCCTCCAGGCAAATTCAATCTTGCCATTACCACTATGGGGTTCATAATCGTGATTTTCTTTCCAATTCCCTGGCTTTTGAAAGAGCCGTTTTTGCTGGGGGCTTACTCAGTTTCTATCTTGATTTTCCTGCTAACGATATGGAAGTATGAGTGTTCTCATTGTATTTACTTTGGGTGTCCTTTCAACAGGGTTACGCCTGAAGTGCGGAGGGAGTTTGAAATATCAAGAAGAATTAAGTAAAAATTTGAGGATCAAAAGAAAGTTAGCCATAGTAAAGTAAGAAAAACTAACTGTTCTAGAGTCTTGAATGTACGGGTTTAGTCTTTCAATAATAGTGGATTTTTGCGAGATTTCTTCGGATTGCGCACCTGTACTTTACTGCGGGATAACCGAAAATTATCGCAATTCCCGGCTGGTTTCGAGGATTGATCCCGTACTTATCTTTCACGTCTTTGCCTCCGTTTTTCAGCATTGGACCGATAGTTCCTATCATGCAGCTCCCAAGGCCCAGGGTTTCGGCTGCAAGCATCGCATAGGTGGCTACAATAAGGGGATCTGCAGGATCAGCATAGGGAGAGACGTGAAAATACATTGCAAGAGGGGCTCCGTAAAACAGGTAATCAATTTTTTCCTTTCTCTTTTCTTCAAAGGCCTCGATTACCGGGCATAAAAATTTGTCCATGACTTCATACTCTTCTCTTTTTATGAAGGGTCTCATCAGAAGAAGTGAGGGTTTTGAAAATATCCATTTCTGGCTTTTCATATGCTCTAACATATCATCGGAAAATTCCCTTACTTTTTCGGTCCCTTTTATGACCAGAACTTCAACATCCGAAGGTGGAATGCCCATAGGCGCCATACTTGCTGCTGTCAGGATTTTGTCTACTTTTTCCTGCTCAATTTCTCTCTCTTCGAATTCCCTGATGCTTCGCCTTGAAAGCATGATAGCAGTAAGTTCTTCATAAGTGGCCAGGTTTTCCTTGGTAGGAATGTCCATAAGAGAAGCAGGTGATATGTCTCTTCCTTCAACCGTAATTGCTCCGGTGGGGCAGATTGCAGTACAGTGCCCACAGCCTATGCAGCCGAAATAACGAGTCTGATCAATCTTCACTTCGTCATTCTCAATATAAAGAGGGGCACCTTTACAGACTTTAACACAAAGTCCACAGATTTTACATTTCTCATAATCGATTTTGACATCTGCTGCTTCACCATATCTGGCTGTGGGAACTGGCATAAATTTTGTTCTGAATAACTGTTATAAAAATCTTTTGCTGAATTCAAACTGATCATAACTGAATAGGCTTTCCATATTGATTTGATCATATTTCTCAGGATTCGGGGTAGTCTTAATCTATGGCTGTCTAAAATTTCTTCTTGGGTAATTCACTTTATTTGAGCGAAACCTTTTTATTATAATATACGGTAGTATCTTTCCGTAGTCATCTTATTAAATAGATGACTTAACTTCTAAAAAGGAGATCCAAGATATGAAAGAAACAGAACTGGAGAAATCTCGAAAACCCATTTTACATGGATTTTTGTTAGGCAATGGAAAATTTGTCACTCCCGCTGAAATGAGAGTAATGGAAAGTCTTGGAGTTATCCGTAAAATAAAATTTGAATTTGAAAAATGAACCGGAAAAGGGTATATGAGAAAAAGGTCAAAATCTTCCAAAGATAGTCTTTAAATAACCTCTCAAAATCCAACAATAACCTCAAATAAGCTCAAATATTCAATAAATAACCTCTAATAACCTTAAAAATCCAACAAATAACCTCCGATAAACTCAAAAATCAACAAAACCCTCCGATTATTAATAAATAACTGCAGAAACTAGAGTGGTTATTATATCTATCAATTATTTCTATAAGTTATTGTGCTCAAAAATAACTATAGAAGCTGAATCAAAGAAATTAGAAAATAGGGGCAGATTAAATAATTTTCAGCAAATTATTAATTGACCTTTAATCTGTGTGTCCGTTCTGGATTCAATTTTTCATTTTCTGCTTTTTTTAAAATATATTTTAACATAGAGACCTGATGCTATATAGACTTCAATGATTTTTAAAAATTATATCTGTTAACTTTTTATTGGCTCGGTTATTGGCTAGGGCTTCATCTATTTAAATAATGAAATAACTTTAAGAGGTAAAATTGTTATATTCCTTCAAGGATAGGTGATAGTCATTAAAGCCGCTTGCATCCAGATGGATATTTCTCTTTGTTCGAAGCATAAAAATCTTAAATGTGCCCTTTCTCTGGCAGAAGAAGCGGTTTCTAGAGGCGCTGAGTTACTGGTCTTTCCGGAAGTTTTCTCAACCGGCTTTTGCTATGACCATATAGAAGAAGTAGCTGAAACTGCTTCCGGTCCCACAATAGAGGCTCTTTGTGCCTTTTCAAAAGAACATGACTGTATTCTTGCAGGTTCAATGATAGAACAGAGAGATAAGGATCTAATAAGTAAAGAAAAACAGGTTCCACCCCAGTACAACCTTGGTTTCTGTATCGAATCTGGAAAACTTGTGGGAATGCACAGAAAAACTCATCTCTATGGCCTGGAAAATGAGTATTTTGCACATGGAGACAGGATAGCTCCTATAAAAATCCAAAAATACGGGCTTACTATAGGGCTTATGGTCTGTAATGAACTACGTTATCCTGAAGTCTCAAGGAAACTGGCTCTTGAGGGAGCAGATCTTCTGGTTTCTGCTGCTGAAATTCCGGACTTTTTCGTGCAGTCCTGGCGTACAATTTCCCTTTCCAGAGCAATCGAAAACGAGATTCCTCACATCGCCTGTACCCGCGTTGGGAAAGACAAATATGCGAATTATGCAGGAGGATCTTTTATTGCGGATGGTTGGGGCCGTATTCTGGCAGAAGCCTGGAAAGGCGAATGCGTCCTTATCGGAGAAATCAATCTTGAAGAAGCAAAAGAAATGAGGCAGACAACTTCAATTTTTGAAGGACGGAGGCCTGAACTTTATTGAAGATGGATTGACACAAATCCGAATCTTAAAAAAATAGAAAATAATTTGAAAAAGGAAATTGAAAAGAGTTCACCATTTCTCGGTTTATCCTTTCAATTCTTTTAAAATAAGTTCGCGTGCAGTTTTCGCGTCTGCGGTTCCTTTTGTCTTTTTCATTACCTGCCCAACAAGGAAGTTCAGAGATTTTTCTGCGCCTCCAAGGTAGTCCTGAACCGCAGCTTCATTCTCAGCAATTGTTTCGGCAACGGCTTTTGTTACCAGGTCATCTTCGGCTTTAAAGAGACCTTTCTCTTCTATAATCTGAGACGGGGTCTTTTCTTCCTTGCCGTCCAGAGTGCTGCGGATAACTTCAACTGCAGCCCTGTCGCTGATCTTGCCTTCCGCAAAGAGAGTGACCAGTTCTACCATATCTGAAACCTTAAAGGAGTTCTCTATTTCCGGATCTTTTGTGTGAATAAAGCCAATCTTCTTCCCGTCATAAGAGGAGATTGCAAGGTCACGGTAGTTTAATTCCCCAAGGAAAACATCGGCAGTCCAGCTGGCTGCAATTTTTGGGTCCACAGCTTTTGCACAGACGCCTTCATAGAAATCAGCTAACATAATCTTGGATGTGAGAGCCCTTGCGTGCATATCCGTGATGCCGTACTGTTCCATGAAACGAGTCCGTTTGGCATCTGGAAGTTCGGGGAGTGTCTCCTTGATCATGGGGATCCAGCCGGTAATACGCATGGGCATGAGGTCCGGTTCGCGGAAGTAGCGGTAGTCTTCTGCCTCTTCCTTTGTCCTCATGGAGAGCGTAACTCCCCTGCCCTCATCGAAGTGGCGGGTTTCCAGCACGATCTTTCCGCCGCGACGGATCACGTTCTTCTGGCGCATAATTTCGTAGAGGAGAGCTCTTTCAACTCCTTTATGAGAGGAGATGTTTTTAATCTCAACACGAGTGCCCCAGTAGACCGAAACATTTGCGTCCACACGCATTGCTCCCTCAAGGTTTCCGTCAAAAACATCGAGATATTCGAGAATGTTTCTGAACTTATCAAGAAAACGCCTTGCTTCTTTGGGGCTACGCATATCAGGTTCGGTAACGGTTTCTATCAGGGGCATGCCTGACCTGTTATAGTCTATAAGGACGCCTTTTGATTTCTCGATACTTCCAATGTGGACAAGTTTCCCCGGGTCTTCTTCCATGTGGGCTCTTGTAATACCCACAACATGTTCGCCGTCTTCTCCTTCTATCACTACTTTTCCTTTACCAACTATAGGATAGTCATACTGGGTAACCTGGAAGCCTTTTGGAAGATCAGGGTAGAAATAATTCTTCCTGTGGAACTGGGTCTCTTCTGCAATTTCTCCTTCAAGGGCAAGTCCCACCTTAATTGCAGCTTCCACGGCTTTTTTGTTCAGGACCGGCAGTGCTCCCGGAAGGCCAAGACAAATTGGACAGGTATGAGTGTTTGGAGCTGAATTGTGATAATCGGTAGAACAGCCGCAGAACATCTTGGTCTTGAGTTTGTTAAGCTGGACGTGGATTTCAAGCCCTATCCTTATTCCGTCAGGGTTTTCATAGACCATTTATTCCACCTCCGGAGGTCTCTTTGTGTGGTAATCCGTATTCTGCTCAAAAGTATAGGCTGCACGGAGGACAGTCGGCTCATCAAAGGGTTTGCCCATTATTTGAAGTCCGATTGGAAGACCGTCAGTAAAGCCGCATGGCACTGAAATTGAAGGCACGCCTGCAAGGTTTATCGGGCAGGTATTAACGTCTGAGAGGTATAGTGTTAGTGGATCTTCTATCTTCTCCCCTATCTTAAAAGCAGGGTTTGGCATGGTAGGGGCCATGAGAAGGTCAACTTTTGAAAGAGCTTTATCAAAGTCCTGCTTCACAAGGGTTCTGACTTTCAGGGCTTTTAAGTAATACTTATCATGATAGCCTGCAGAGAGGGCATAAGTTCCGAGGAGGATTCTTCTCTTCACTTCTGTACCGAAACCCTCAGCTCTTGTCTTTGAAACCATAGCATGCCAGTTTTCCCCGCTGGCCCTGAAGCCGTAACGTGTTCCATCGAAGCGGGCAAGGTTCGAGGATGCTTCGCTCATTGCAATAATATAGTATGAAGCAAGAGCGTACTTTATATGAGGCATGGAAACCTCTTCCCAGCTTGCTCCTAAACTCTCACATTTGTGTATGGCATTCCATACTGCTTTTTCAACATCCGGATGGATACCTTCGCCAAAGAATTCTTTTGGAACTCCGATTTTCAGGCCTTTTATGTCATCAACAAGAGCCTTCTGGTATTCGATTTTACTGTCGATGGATGTGGAATCCCTGCTGTCATAACCGGCTATGACATCCATAAGTACTGCAATGTCTGTCACGTTGTTTGCAAGAGGACCTATCTGTTCAAGGGAATTTGCGTATGCTACAACTCCATATCTGGAAACTGCCCCATAAGTTGGTTTCAGCCCAACAACGCCGCAAAAAGCTGCAGGGCAACGTACAGATCCTCCTGTATCCGAACCAAGGGCAAAAGGAGCTTCTCCGGCTGCAACAACTGCCGCACTACCTCCTGATGATCCTCCTGGTACTCTTTCAAGGTCCCAGGGATTTGCAGTAGGCCCATAATGGCTTGTTTCAGTAGAAGAGCCCATTGCGAACTCATCCATATTGGTTTTTCCAAGGATTACTGCTCCAGCGGTAAGGAGTTTCTCTATAACATGGGCATTGAATGGAGGGACATACCCTTCAAGTATCTTCGAGCCACAGCTGTTTGGCATCCCGACTACGGAAATATTATCCTTAATTGCAATTGGGACTCCAGCAAGAGGCCCCTCGTGATTTTCTGAATCAATCTTTTTAGCCTGCTCAAGGGCTTTTTCAGAAACCGTTGTATAACCGTTGATTTTGCTTTTTTCTATAACTTCAAGGTAGCAAGCTGTTACTTCTTCGGCTGAACTATCTTCAATTTTCTGTTTAATCTGCGCAACACTCATCCATTTAGCCATCTAAAATCCCCTTCAGCCGATTTTCGGGACTCTGAAAGCCCCATCCTGTTTATTTTCGGTATTTGCAAGAACAACTTCCTGCTGGAGGCATTCTTCCACATTATCCTCCCTGAAAACGTTATAAACCTCAGCCACATGATACGTGGGAGCCACGTCTTCGGTAGGCAACTCATCAAGCTGTCCGAAGTACCCCAATACTGAATTAAGTTTTTCCATGTATTCGACTGTCTCCTGCTCGCTGATTTCAATCCGAGCAAGCCAGCCTATATGTTCTACATCTTCTTTTGTGATCATGAAAGTCCCTCAAAAATAGAATGATCCTCAATAATGCCGTTGATACTGATAATAGAAATAGGTTAATGAAATAAATATATATTCTTCCTATTCTCAATGAACAGGATAAGCCGGAAGAGTTTTCTGCATTATTAATGTAATAATTTCTTGATTTTCACTGGATTTTTTTGCTAAATCCATATATTTGGTGTGGCTGAACTGAACCACATAAATTGTAAGAAATTATCTTTTGTAACTATTCAGGGTATAGTAAGTGGCGCTCCTTTTTCCAAATTCGATATATGTTATGATTATTTAGCTACCTTTGATCCTAATTTCTTTTTCCGCTATACTGAATGCTACTTATTTTCATATTGGTTATAAATATGTTTTTGCAGCAATATTTTGCAGACAAATTTGTAAGTATAAACTCTGTTGATTTTTTTCATTTATTTATTCTGGTTTCAAAAATCTCTTGAAATGGCTCTGAAATATCGAAATTTCAAAAATTATTCTGGAAATGGGGTGGTATGATTGATAATAAACAGGGTAGAGGTAGATCGGTTTAATGAAACTCTTGAAAAAGCAAAGGACGATCCTTCAAAAACCAAAAAAGTGATTGAGTTTGAAGGGAACTGGGAGATTGGCAAGACTGGGCCTCAATTTTCCACAAAAATAAATCTCGAAAAAGGTGAAGAATTTTTGATTCAATCTGATGAGCCGATGGCTTTAGGAGGTGGGGGAACTGTACCAAATCCTGTGCAGTATGCTCTTTATGGAATAGCAGCCTGTTTTGCAGCTACTTTTGCTAAATGGACTGCAATGGAAGGTATAGTACTCAATGAGTTTAAGATAAAGGTCAGGGCTGATATGAATCTAAGTGTAAGCTTTGGAATTTTTCAAGAACCTGCGGTTCCTATCTACGATTTTATTAAATTCGAAATTATAATTGATTCGGCGATGAGTACTGAAGAACTTGAAAGGTTTATTGAGATTACAAAGCAGCGTTGCCCTTGTTATTACTGTTTGACCACTGCAATAATTCCCGAAATTATATTCAAAAACGTAGGTCAGGGACTTTAAACCAGACATCGAACCCTGAAGAACATATTTATAGTGAATAAGATTCTAATCTGGAATTTTTTGCTACCCTAGTTGTGCCTCCCGAATTATGCCTCGGAAGTACGCTGTCCTTTTCATTCTCTCCGTTCATTCAAGAGGACTAATTTATGGCGACGTGATTTATGTTTTTGTTAAAAAGGGCTAAAAAAGATAAGCAAACGATTATTTTTTGTTATCTTGCCTGCTCAAAAGTATTGTTTTTTGGTTTAGGTTTTCTCTCTTCTGTGGAGATCGTACATCTGAACCTTTTTCATTTTTGCCAGGTTGAGTACTCTTTCAAGTTCTTCATTGGTAAGTTGTCGGGCTTCGATATAGCCGTTATCTACGGCTTCGTTGAAAATTTCGTATCCTATGGCTGAGCGGGCCAGGACTGTCGTCCAACCTCTGGGGCTTCCAACGCCACCAAAGGAAATATCCGAATTTTCAGCAGTTAAGTCTGTGCAGAAACGGCAGGAAGAGCTCCGATATTCATCAAATTCACTGAGTTCGAAGATGTGTTCTTTTCCATCTCTAAGAGTAACTTCGAACTTTCCTTTCCGGATTTTCATGGCATCTACGTTTTCGAGTGTTATCCCATAGCTTTCCAGTACTGTTTTTATTCCCTCGTAGGAGAAGGTGTCCATGCAAAAAAGCCCCAGTTTGAGAACTTTTGCCCGCATGAAAAGGTGCAGAAAACCGTAAGAGCTTTTCTGCATTTTTGTGACGGCGTCAATGTTACAGCTAGTTCCCACAAAGGCTATACTGGTCATTCCCTGTTTGATTGCGCTCATAAGGGCTTCAAGAGTCATTGAATGGGAATAGATGCTGCCGCTGCTCTCTAAAATCTCTTCCCTTGTTTTTGCTACTATGGGAATGGGTTTCCAGGGTTCTTCTTTTGAGCGAGTGGTGACCACGGCAGAATCAATCAACCCTTCATCCAGGGCGTACAAAAGTAGAGAAGTTATAACTCCCCCGTCCTGTCCCTTTATTTCGGGAATAGCAGACCTTGCTGCGTAGGCAAATCGGAAGCTCCCTATAAGTCCTTCTTCAGTGGTGATGGTTCTCGGGCACTGGTAATAGCAGACTCCGCAGGCTTTACAGGGACCGATGAGTTTTGGTGCGTTGTCCTCGATGGTAATATATTCACAGCTTGCTGCGCAGGCTCCACAGAGAGTACAAATGCCTGGTTTTATAATATCTTTTTTCAGTTTCCCAAAGGAAATTCTCTCTTTTTCACTAAGATTTCGCTTAAGCCGGATTACACTTTTCTCCAGAGTATCGAATTTCTGTTTACATTCGGGACTGCAGAAATAGTATTTTTTTCCCCCGTACTCCGAAAAATATTCAGTATCGTCATGTATGATTTTCTTACAGATGGGATCCAGTGGCATTAAAGGCCTCCGCTGCAGGTTACGCAAAAATTTCAGGAATTACTACGAAAAGAGTTTTTCCTGGATAATCTGGTTCTTACTTGATGTGTTATTGATGTATCTATTAATTATATATTATATACATCTTTTTATAGTTATATTCTTTATAATTTACACTCATGACTGTATTTACAATTTAGCCTTATGGATTCCACAGGAGTCTATCTGGCGATATCTCTTAAAGATAAGAATTACATCCAAAATAGTTTCAAAGTAAATTGAAGTGATGGATAGTTCCCATTAAAGCTACAAAGTGAAAAGAAGCAGTATACTCTAATGGATGCAAACTTGTTTCAAACTTGAAGCCCCAATTATTTCAACTGGACATATGAGTCTGGTGTATAAGTGTAATAAATGAGTATAATGTAACATCCGGTTAATAATTCAGGTGATGAAAAAAATAAAAAGCTGGCAAATTGAAACTTTATTGAACTGGTCGTTTGAAGTAGTTTAGCAAAAGTTATTATAGGCTTTAACAAATAATTCTTTTAAACTTACAATAAATTATCTTTTTGTCCAATAGTTCATGAGAAATCGGGAGTTTTGATTCCCATAAGTATTCTGATGTTTAAGTATAGCTTCTAAAGTTATGTTCACTATAGCTAAATGTTGGGCTTGATTTATTTTAAATGAGCCCGATTTTCTTAAACAACAGTTTGATTGGCTTGATATATCTTCACGTAAGGCAGAATGTCACAGATACTCTTGTAAATTAATCTTTCTCATATTCGTTAACTTATAGATTATCGGAAGGAATTAAAAATGGCCTTGAAACCAAGAATTACAGAATCTCCTCAAGTTCGTTTGATTGACCTTAAATCGAAACCTTTCTTTATCGTTGCTTCCGTCGAAGTCGGGAACACCACGACCAAATCTATTCTTACGGCTACAAACATGGACACCGGCAGGACTTACATCATAAACAAGGTCGTGAGAATGACCAGAGATGTGCGGCCTCCCAGACCAGGAGAAGGTGTATTCGGAAAAACGCTCACAGGCGTCGAGCTTACTCGTGAAGCAGTTGCAGAACTTGTAAGCAGTACTTTGAAAGAGTCGGTAGAAAAAGCCAATCTGGATATAAAAACCGATCTGAATTTTGTTGTCCGGTCTACAGGTGTAGTTGCAGGCTTTGAATCTCCGGAAGAAGTGGGTGAATTCATCAAAGCTTTAGCAGATGGTTGTCTCATTGCAGGAGTACCTCCTAAGAATATGACTCCTCCAATGTCCATTTCAAATATATCTAAAAAGTTTCAGAAGTATAGTAAGCTGGAAAAGGTAATTTTTGATGGAGCAGTGGCCGGGGTATTACCTCCTATAGGTTCCACTGGCGTTGAAATCGTTGCAAATGAAATGGAGGGAGAACTTGCAACAGCCGGGATTAAGGAAGCTGCCAAACTTACAGATGTTGATTTCAGAAATCCATGTATTTCAATCGATTTTGGAACAACTCTTGATGGAAGGATTACAAACTCAGACCAGCCGTATGCAAAAACAGTAGGAAACTTCTGCGGTTATGCGGGGGCAATTCCTGATGCCATCATCCGAGGTTCGAAGATAGTGGATTCGAAGGTAGGCACTGCTCTCGAAGTCTTTGAGAAACAAAAAACACCTTCTTTTTTAACCATGAAGATGAAGGCCAGAGCGATTGAAGAATATGCCAGACGCATTCATGAACTTATTATTATTGAAAAGGTTCCTAAAAATAGAAAGAGATATGGAAGTGTGCCTGTAAGGCCGGATGCTGCTGAGGAGTTAGGTGTAACACTCATTGGTTGCGATGTAGGTGAGAATGGCACAGACATGGGCAAGCTCAGTGCCATAGGCATGGAAATCTGTAAGAGTCACGGTCTCCCTATTGTCTTCGCAGTAATTGACGAAGTAATGGCAGGTGTAGTTTGCAGGTTGATCAAGGTCGCAAAAGAAGAGAACCTCATTTTTGAAGACACAACTATCGGAATTACAGGCAGAGCAGGCATTACGGGGAACAAACCCAAACTGATTCTTAAGTGCCTGGACGAAATGAATATTGCTCCGAAAATAGATGAGCGTGTAGTTTTTGTCGATGACGGTCTTGCCAGAGGTGCAGCCGTTATGGCTCGCTGTATGAATTCCCTGGGTTCGCCGCAAAATCCTCTTGGTGGTAGACACGGGGGGAAATGTATTCTGGCGCAAAGGATAAAATTACAGGAAAGGTGATACTCAAATTCCGGAAGTCCCAGGAAATAACCTGAGAACCGCATAACCTGATAATTGTAAAAATAGAATATTATAATAAAATTAAATTTTATAAAAAGGAGGCAGGAAGAAATTAACCTCCTGCCCCTCCTCCTCCAGATTTTCCTAGATCGAATTGTTGCATCGTTTCTCTTTCTTTTCTGAATCTCTCTTCCAGTTCTTCTGGAGTATATTCTCTTTCCTTTTTCTTTTCTTCAGGTTTGATATTAGTTGGTTCCAGGGTCTCTTCCCTGTACCAGAGATCAGTTTTTTCGAGCAGAACCCATACTTCTCCCTGCTCGTTTCTTTTAATCTCAGTCACGCGGCTGACGGTGTCGCTATTTACGTACTTAGCAATGTCTCCTACTTTAATGGTTCTTTTGTTCCGCCCTACCGCTGTGATTACTTCAGAATCAGCCATGCTCTCACCTCGAGGATGTTCAGTCTCTGACATTTTGAACCCTGCAAGTCCTTCTTATGGTCACTTGCTTATAGGTTATTCTGGCTCTCTAATAAAGTTTGTGTGACTGGAGTCCGAAAAGTCTCTTCATGCTCTTTAGAGCTTTTTAGATACTTCTATAATTAATAAAATAAAAAAAGAAGTTTAATGTTTATCTATTAATTTTGATTAATTTCCATTCTCAGGTCTCCCATCAGGGCAACCCTTTCAGCATAAGCATTGTGTCTGTGTATACTTTCTTCATTAGTCTGCTTGATGGTAATTACTGCATTGTCAGGGAGATTTGGAAACTCTTTTACTATATTATCTGCCATAGTCCTTACACAATCTTCCACAAATTTCGGGTTCATGTGCGCAGTTTCTACAACGACTTTTTCGTCAGAACGTTTCAAGACCTCATAAACACTGGAACTCATTGAACGCTCAATAATGTTGATAATGCTTTCGAGAGAAACATCGAAGTCATGTGCTACTTTTATTGAGATAATACCCTTCCCGCGCTGGTTGTGGGTAGCCATAGGAACCCTTTCCAGAAACTTTATTATAGTGTCTCTGTCAACTCCAAGGTTGGAAAGTTCACCTGCAGCCTTGTCTCTCATAATTTCCTGTGCACAGGGACATGCTGTCATTCCCACAACTTCAGCACCTATGAGCTTCTTTACATCAAAGTAACCTTCGTCGCCTTCTCCTCTTACAGCTGAGGCTTCAGCAAAGATATTTACTACTTCCTGGCATTTGATTCCTGTTGATGGAGAAGCACGTCTGATCATATATTCGCTTCTCATTCGGACTTCAGCCTGGTTGGCATACTCGTGCCTTCCAAGCAGATTGTGTGCAATATCACTGCAAAGCTGCTCAATTTCATATACTGGTGTACTGAGTACCTTTTCCAGCACTTCATCTACAGCTTCGAAGTTCCTTGAGAGGTTTGCTCCCTTCCGGTCGGAGGGCAGGTCAACAAAAACATCAAAAGTAGAAATCAGGACGATAGGACGTTTGTCTTTACGTTTGATTTCAACGAGCTTTTTCATATTTGTTACCCCTACACGGGTAAGGTTGATAGCTACACTTGGTTTGCTGGCCTGGACGTCCGGGAGGTTGAAAGTACAATGTTCCATATTAACCAGATCCATAAAAAGATGAATTTGATTTGTAGAATGAATTTTTGATAAATACATATTTATTATATGTTTTTGGAAAAATATAGTGACCATAAGAAGTTCTAGCATGTAAAGTTTGTGCTTTCCAGCTCCTTTTTTCCAAAAGTACAATAAAATACTAACTTCAAAAGTGTCCAAAATCCATATTCTGAAACCTGTTTTGAACTTCATTTCTAACAAGATATAAATATTTAAATATTTCCCACTTCTTGAACAATATCTAAAAATTTAGTTTATATATCTTTCTCAAATTGGGACAAATTTTGCATAAACCACTAACTATAGGCAACATCCTGAAGAAAGATTTTATATACTTTAAAACTTAATCAGTTTCTAGCAATACAATTTGCGAGGTGACCTTTATGTCCAACACAAGAAATTTTGTTTTACGAGATGAAGAAGGCAATGAACACGGAGTTTTCACTGGAAAACAGCCTCGGCAGGCTGCCCTGAAAGCTGCAAACAGGGGTGCCGGGACCAAATCCAAACCTGATATCATCCGCCTCAGGGAACGCGGGACAAAGAAGGTGCACGTTTTCAAGGCATGGAAGGAACTTGTCGACGCCCCAAAAAACAGACCCGACTGGATGCCAGAGAAAATCAGCAAGCCCTTTGTCAAGAAAGAAAAAATAGAGAAACTCGAGTAATATAATTTTCCTCACATGCCCTGTAAATCGGGGTTCTTTCTTTCTCTTTTCGATATCCATCTATGGAATTAGCCTGGAAAGGCCTTAAATTTAGTACTATCCGGGCTGGCTTATTTTAATATTACATAAAACTATAATTCAGTTATTTTTGATTGGATTATTTCTGTTTTTTACTGACATTTCAAGGTTTTATCCCAAAATTTTAACGATAAGTTTAAAAACAGATTTTCTGATTCCTACATCATGGAACTGAGAAGAGAGAATGTGCTCATTGAAGCCCTGCCTTATATGCAGGAATTTTATGATTCAATCATGGTAATCAAAGTGGGTGGAAACGCGATGGTCAGCCCCCAGATCATGGAGGACATTATAAAGGATATTGTTCTCCTGCGTTATGTGGGAATAAAACCTGTTATTGTGCATGGAGGCGGGCCCGAGATTACGGAAAAGATGGAGCGCATGGGAAAAAAGGCTGAGTTTTTCCAGGGCTTGCGTATTACTGATGACGAAACCATGGAAATTGCCAGAATGGTTCTTGTCGGGAATATAAATACCAAAATTGTATCCCTTATCGGAATATCCGGAGGAAAAGGTATTGGGCTTACGGGTTATGACGGCTTAATGATCCTGGGCCATAAGCAGGCCTCTAAAAAAGTTGTCATTGACGGGGTTGAGACTGAAGTGGATATCGGCTGGGTTGGAGAAAGTGAAGTTATTAATCCTGATATCCTGCATATAGTGCTTGAAAAGGGTTATATCCCGGTCATCTCACCTATTGCTGTTGATGCAAAAGGCAATGCTCTGAATATTAATGCCGATACCGTCGCAGGGGATATTGCCGCAGCTTTGCGTGCAAAAAAACTTATTCTAATGACTGATGTTTCAGGCCTTCTGAGAAATATAAAAGATCCCAGTAGCCGCATATCCCGTGTAACTCTGGACGATATAGATCCCCTTATTGCCGAAGGTGTTATAGAGGGGGGTATGATTCCCAAAATCAAGGGTGCTGCAGTTGCGGTGAAAAGCGGGGTTGAAAGAGCCCATATAATTAATGGAAGTGTTTCTCATTCCATGCTTCTTGAACTCTTTACTGATTGTGGAGTGGGAACCATGGTATACGGGTCGGAAAAGCCAAAAGAATAATTATAGGCGACTCCTGGTCTCAAAGGACTTTTAAACTTCTTGAAAACGGTTGATCCAAAAGGGAGAAATTATGAATTTATTTCTCAGGCCTGCTCGATTGATTGATGCTGGAGACATTAACGAGATGAGACGGCAACAAGAAATCAGGGCCAACACTCTCTTCCTTCCCCCTGAAACCATTACCTCCGCAGAGGAGTTCTTCGGGGACATGGGTAACAATGACTATGTACTGGTTGGCTGAACTCGAGGGAAAAGTTGTGGGAATTGTAGGGATTCACCTTCTGAAGAGTCCCAGGCAGAAGCACTCAGCTTTTTTGGCATGACGGCGAGGACTGAACACTAGGGGCAGGGCATTGGGAAGAGTTTGACGAAAAACATTCTCGACTTTGCAGATAACTGTCTAATGCTTCTAAGGATAGATCTTGATGTTACTGCAGACAATGAAAAAGCTATCAGTCTTTACCAGTCTTTTGGTTTTGAGATCGAGGGGACAAAGAAATATGTAATAATAAAGGATGGGAAGTATGCCGACCTTTTTATGAAGGCCAGATATAATATTCCCACTCAGGGCAAATAAAATAAGCAATTTTTTGTGATTTCAACCTAAAATGGGAGTTCCGTATGTGAAATCCTCGATTTCCAGAACTTTTTTCCAGAGCTCTTTGCACTCACAGTCCACTTTATTGAGATCGGCTGGGTTCTGGGTGAGTGAAAAAGTCCGCAGCGAGTCTGCGACTTCAGAGCTGCACTTTTTACAGTTGTGAGGGCCGCGTTTTGAGCCTGCCCCCACAGGGTCGGACATGAGAGGAAGATCTGGATGGGCAACTTTTGCTTTTTGCAGGATTTCTACGATGCTCCAGAGCCAGGGAGGGCGGTACTGCCCTTTTTCCCAGAGAACTTCAACAAGGGTACCTTTCTGGACGTTGCAGAGGTTAATGGAGATCGTGTCAGCATAAGGAACTGCATCGTCTATTGAGCGCAAGATATCCTCTAAAGCCTGCCTTTCGGAAAGGAAGAGAGGTTTTAGCATCAGGTAAGCTTTTACAGTTGCACCGTGTTTTTTTGCGATTTCTGCTGCGCGGGTAAAGTCTTTAAAGGTAAAACCTTTGTTGATGGAGTCTTTTCGGATTCTGTCCGAACTTGTTTCCAGCCCGAAAGCAAGTTCAAAGGGCTTATTCCTCAGGATTTTAAGGCATTCCTGAACATTTTCTTCGGTTACATAATTGGGGCGGGTTTCCACGAGTACCTTGATAACCCTGGGATCATCTGCAAGTGTTTTGAGGATTTCATCTCTTGCTTCTCGGGGAACTTCCTCTTCGTCAAGAAAACTGCCTGAGGTGAAAATTTTGAGCATAAACTCAGGGAATTTTTCGGCTTTCTTCATTGCTCTTGCGAGCTGGGCTTTATAATCTTCCAGGGTTGGAGGTTCGCTTGCGCAGTCATAGACATAACCGCACATTGTACAGCCTCCAGCTTTTCCCCAGCGGCAGCCTGCGCTTTTGAAGATCACAGTTAGAGTCTTTATTTGAGCCCCTTCTACAAGGTCAACTCCTGTCCAGCTTGCCGCAGGTTCGTCTGTAGGAGAGGGCTTTACTTTAATCCGCTGCCGGATTTCCATTACTTCTTTATTCAGGGTCATGGGTGTAAAAACTCGCTTTGTGGCTTTCTCAGAATGTGTTAAGAAGTTAAGAAAATGCAAAAATATGTTTGAAGCTGGGAAAAACAGCTTCATATAACTTCGTTATTTCTTCTTATACTCATTTATCCCGTATTTATTCAAATTATATCTCTTCGGAGTATATTTATTCAAATTTTTAATTTTTATTTAATTTTTATTCGAACTCGATTGTTGCAGGCGGTTTTGGAGTTATATCATATACTACTCTTGCCACTTTTGGAATTTCGGAGGTTATTCTGGCTTCAAGGTGCTTGAGCACATCCCAGGGGAGCTCCAGAGCTTCTGCAGTCATCCCGTCTCTTGACCCTACAGCTCTTACAGCTACTATCCAGCCGTAAGCCCTAATATCTCCTTTTACTCCTGTTCCCTTGCCAAGCACGGCAGCAAAAGTCTGCCAGGGGCAGAACCTGTCCAGAAGTTCTTCTTCGACAATGAAGTTTGCTTCCCGCACAACTTCGAGCTTCTCTTCTGTAACTTCTCCGAGAATTCGTACTGCAAGCCCGGGCCCGGGGAAAGGCATCCTTTCACAAATTTCGTCAGGAAGCTGGAGAGCCCAGGCTACTTCTCTTACTTCATCTTTGTAAAGGTCTTCTATAGGCTCAACTATCTTTTTGAAGTCCATGACACTCGGCAGCCCACCTACATTATGATGGGATTTAATTCCGCCTTCTGACTCAATTCTGTCAGGATAAATTGTTCCCTGGATCAGGTAATCAGCTGCAATCTTTCTCGCTTCTTCTTCGAAGACGCGGATGAAAGTCTCACCTATAGCCTTCCTTTTCTCTTCAGGGTCAGTAATTCCTTCCAGGGCTGCAAGGAACCTGTCCTTTGCATAAACAATATCGAGGTTCATGTGGGAGAAGATATGTTTTATTCTCTCGGTTTCTCCTTTCCTCATTAGTCCTGTGTCGATATAGATAGGCTGCAACCTGTCCCCAATTGCCCTGTAAGCCAGTTCCGCACAAACTGAACTGTCCACTCCGCCTGAGAGTGCAATAATTGCCTTCCCGTCTTTTATTTCCTTACTGATTTTCTCAACTGCCTTTGGAATGAATTTCTCGGGTTTTACCATTGAAATGCTCCTTAAATGATGTTAGCTGGATTCCTTTGAAGAAATGATTATGATCAGTTAATCATGATCAGTGAATGTTATAAGAATTATTTGGATTTGATTATATTTTATTGTGATATATGAGTCTGTGCATGGGGTTTTTGATATTTAAAGTTATCATAAAAGAAGTTCAAGAGATTCTTAAATTCTCTACTAATGTTTTAAGAGAAAATGAGATTTACATACTGCTTTTATGTATAAAAACCTGAATTTTCCTGAATTCTATCCATATAGTTGATTTTGTCTCTTACTTACAAGTAACTTACCAGCTGGTAAGAGTATCAAAGAGATTTGAAAACCAATTCTAAATTTTTGGAGAATTGAAAAGTTTGAATTACGGAGAGATGCAAAATTTTAGAAAGATATACTTCTTTTACCTTCTCCAAAAACTCAAAAATTACAATTATATACAAAGCTTTTCCAAAAATATTGCTATCAAGAAATGGACAGGAATTGGTGATAGAAATGGGCAATGAGAATTATGAATTGATTGATAAACTTGAAAGTATAGCAAAGTCTCTCCAAAGCCTGGCAGAATCCCAGAAAAGGATAGCTGACACTCTGGAATGGATGGCAAAAGAAAAAGAAATTGTAGCATAAGACAAATGAAGTTTATCAAACGGCACAGGAGTTAAAGTAAAGACTCTTTAATGAAGCATAAATTTGCTGAAAAGAGTGAATACTTTCCTTCTATCTCAACTTTAATGACTAAATATGCTCATCTCAGCTGAAATTTCTATCTTATTATAGAGCAAAGTGCAAACTTGGGATAAAAGAAAAAGCTACACGAGAAGGAAAATAAAATGTGCTGTGAAAAAGAGTGTATAACAAACAGAGGAAGATAAGAAGTGCCTGGGTGTAGTCGCACTCCTCATCTTCCCTATATTAACCTCAGATTCACATTAATAACACTGACGCCAGACTATTCCTTTAAAATATCTGTATCTGATTGTATTACAAGACCGATTTTTGGGTTCTAAGGCTTTACTTCTCTTTTCTGACACTAACTCCAAAGGATATTTAGTCAGGTATTGAGATTCAAATCAAATACTTTCACTCCACACACCTGTAACTTATATATTATTAGTTTGAAACATCACAGCAGCGCGGATTCCATAGCCAGGTATGTGAAATAGACTCTGGTTATATAATATACGTTAAACTATTAAAGATAAAATATGGATATTAGAGCATATTTCCAGAAACTATCTTCTCGGAGAGTTTTCAGGATTTTATGTCTGGTCTGATATCATTTTTGCAGTTAGGAGGATTAAGACACGAGTACTGGTTACGATTTGCTGAGGGAGGGTAAACACGGGCTTGAATCCCAGACTTCTCTATCAGCTAAAATGCACTCTGCTCTGCACCAGTACTTCGGGTACAGTTCTTTTCGCCCTCTTCAGGAGGGAATTATCAGAGACGTTCTGGATAAAAAAGATGTATTTGTGCTCATGCCTACCGGAGGAGGCAAGTCAATTTGCTACCAGTTGCCTGCTCTTCTAATGAATGGAGTTACAGTTGTAGTTTCTCCTCTGATTTCTCTCATGAAAGACCAGGTGGACAGTCTTGAAGCAAATGGGATTGATGCAGCCTGTATGAACAGCGCTCAAAATGCCAGGGAAATCCGGGATGTAAAAAATGCTTTCCTTGAGAACCGATTAAAAATTCTTTACATTGCCCCAGAAAGGCTAATGATGCCTGGAACTTTTGCCTTTTTAAAGAAAGGGAAAGTTAACCTTTTTGCAATTGATGAGGCACACTGCATTTCCGAATGGGGGCATGATTTCCGGCCTGAGTACAGGAAACTTAAACTTTTGAGAAATCCGGAAACCGGTTTTCCCAATGTCCCGGTTATCGCGCTTACAGCTACAGCCACAGAAAGGGTTAGGAAGGATATCATAACGCAATTGGGGCTTTCGATATCTCCAGAAAAGGGGCCATATGTAGCGAGTTTTAACCGGAAAAACCTTTACTATGAGGTCAGGCCAAAGAAAGATACCTTTTCCGAAATCAGTGATTACCTTAAAAGGCATAGAGGTGAAGCCGGAATTATTTACTGCCAGAGCAGAAACAGTGTTGAAGCTCTCACAAAAAAGTTGAATCTCGCAGGTTTTAAAGCTCTTCCATATCACGCAGGCCTTTCTGATACTGAACGTACTTTAAACCAGGAGCTCTTCATAAAAGATGACGTTGACATTATAGTAGCAACAATTGCTTTTGGAATGGGGATAAATAAGTCCAATGTACGATTCGTAATACATTACGATCTCCCCAGAAATCTTGAAAGTTACTATCAGGAAACAGGTAGGGGGGGAAGAGACGGCGATCCCTGTGAATGCATACTTTTTTTCAGCAGAGGTGACCGTTTTAAGATTGAATACTTCATCTCGCAGAAAACAAACGAAAAGGAAAAGGATATCTCGCTTGTGCAATTAAGACAGATGGTAGCTTATTGCGAGAGCAATAAATGCAGACGTCAGACACTCATGGAATACTTTGGGGAGGAAATTCCAGGGTACTGTGGGAACTGTGATTCCTGTATACAGCCGAAAGGTACATTTGATGGGACTGAAGCTGCGATTAAATTAATAGGCTGTATACAGGAACTGAACCAGCGCTTTGGCACTAATTACATCATTGATGTTCTTACAGGCTCAAAAAACAAAAAGATCAAGCAAAATCGCCATGAAAGGTTAAAGAGCCACGGAAGTGGCCGGGAATTTACAAAAGAGCAATGGAGATCTCTAGCCTCTGAAATGACAAATATCGGCCTTCTGGACGTGAGCGGGGCACAATATCCTGTTTTGAAGCTGAATGTCATGAGCAGGAAAATATTAAAAGGTCTGGATCGGGTAGAACTTGTCTGCCCCGCAGGTTTTGAGCCAGTGGTCGAAGAAGATATGACATCTTCAATGGTTTCCGGAACAGAAGATGATAAAACTGAAAACGACATTCAGTTCTCGACAGTAGAGATCCCTTCGGAGAGAGTTCCAACAGAAAGAAATTCTACAGAAGAATTTCAAATGGAAACGGTTTCAAAAGAAATATTTTCAACTTCTTCGGATCTCCTGAAAAAATCTCAAGCCAGAAAAAAAGCATCATCTGGAAAAGAGCCGGATCTAATCCTTTTTGAGCGGTTAAAAGCTCTGAGAAAAGAGGTTGCTCTGAATAAAAACCTTCCGCCGTATATTATCTTCTCGGATACCACCCTCAAGGAGATGGCTACAAGATTTCCGCATACTCCTGATGAGTTTCATTCTATTACAGGGGTTGGAGATCATAAACTGCGGAAATATGGGGATACTTTCCTCAAGGAAATTGACGATTACTGCAGAGACTATGGCCTGATTTCTACTGAAAAAGTCGGAAATTCAGGAAATTTCGGCAAACAGTCCGAAAATAAGATGATAAACGGAAAAAATGAAGCTCAAAAGGATGAAAGTTTCAAGGTTGATGAAGGCATATTTGAGCTCAAACTGCCAATTCCTCAGACTCCCAAATTACATAATTCAGGAACTAATAATTCTGAAGCTAAAGTTTCTAACTCAGAAATTTGCACTTTGCCTGCAAAAAGGGCAAGATACCTTGATATGAGTATCCAGGATTGGTCGGGAACTCCTTCTATATTCGACACTGGAATAGATGGTTCAATCGAAACAGATTCAATTGGAGTTATTGAAACTGAATCTGAAAATAAAGATCCAATCAAAAAAGAGCCTCTTGAAACAGATCTTTTTGAAACAGATGCTTCTGTGGATTCTCTACAAAGAACCTTTTCTCTCTTCACTCAGGGTCTTGGGATAGATGAAATTGCCGAAATCCAGGGCCTGAGTATTGGAGCCGTTTTTAAGCAATTTGAACAGCTAATTCTCGCAGGAAAGGTTCGGGATATTGGGGGATTTTTGCCTTCTGAAAAGCAACAGGAAATAAAAACTGCACTGGATACATTAGAAACTGAACTGGATCTCCTGATTCAGACAAAGATGGGTGAAAACTGTCAGGAGGAAGAATTCAGACTTATTAAAGCCCTCCTTCTGTCCAGAATCTGCTATTCTAAGGCTTAAAATATGAAATAATTTTCCTGTGCATTTTTCATTTTTTTCCTTAATTTATGTTTAAGTTTCCTGAAATTCCATAACTGGCGTTCAAAGTTTTTCCCATTTTTTGAGTTCCAGAATTTCCGACAGGGTTCCTCCTCTTTTTATCTCATCAAAAATTCTCTTTTCAGTTTTATATACTTCTTTTGCCCTTCTTGCCAGTTCGTAGGCTCTTTCCTTGGGAATTACTACAACTCCGCTTTCATCGCCAACTATGTAATCTCCTGGCTTTACGGTCTGAGAACCACAGGTAATTTCAGCATTAATTTCCCCAAAGCCTTTAGGATCTCCAGCGTTAGGTACAGTATTGCTGGTGTAAATCGGAAGTCCCAGATGTTCTATCTCGTCAATATCTCTTACAGCACCTTCGATTACCACTCCTGAAATCCCCTTATTCAGTGCGCTTAGTGTTGCAAGACCTCCCCAGCAGGCAACGTCTTTGCTTTCGTTGTAAATCACAATTACGTCCCCTTCTTTTGCAGCATCAATTGCTTCCACTGTCTTTGCCCAGTCTCCGGCAAAAGCCTGCACAGTAATTGCGGTTCCTACCATCTTTCCCCTTATAAGAGGATGAATTCCTTTCATTGCTCCTTTTCTGTGCATGGCATCCGAAATGTTTGAAGTAGACACTTCCCTGAGAATCTCTCTGATTTCCTGGTCCACTGTTCCTGTATCTCTAATTTCTATAGCTTCAGGAGAGTCTACACTCTTCCGTACTTTTCTGGCAGCTTCTGTAACGTTATCAGAACGGGTAATGTTTCCTCCTACAATTGTAATTCTGGCCCCTGCCTTGACAGCCTGAGCTGCAGTTTCCGCATCAAGTCCGCCTGCAACTGCAAGCTGTACATTGACTTTTTCGGATATTTCCCTGAGAATAGATAGAGGAGTTTTTCCGATCATCTGCTGGTCTATACCTATGTGCACGTTCACATAATCCACTCCCAGCGCTTCAAGTTCCACCGCCCTTTTTACAGGGTCAGGGGCGGAAATCAGATCTGCCATTAACCTGACCCCATACTTATGGGCAGAACGAAGTGCATCAAGCACTGTAGAGTCATCTGCGCTTCCAAGCACAATGACTACATCAGCTCCTGCTTTTGCTGCCATCTCGACTTCCATGGCTCCGGTGTCTACGGTTTTCATATCCGCCAGGATCGTCCGGTCCGGAAAAGCTTTTCTCATCGTGCGAATGGCATCCATTCCTTCGCTTTTGATAAGGGGGGTTCCTATTTCAATCCAATCCGCACCTCCTGCTATTGCTTCTCTCGCAATCTCTACCGAACGGTCCAATTCCAGAAGATCAAGTGCAACCTGAATTATGGGAACGATAATATCACCTCAAATAGGAAATCAAAACTGAAATGTTGCAGTTTTTTGGGTTGATTTTCCTTTATATTTTTACTTTTATTTTTCATTCCGGGCTTATTCTGTTGAATTTCCGGTTTTCATTTCTTTATAATGAATTTTTTGATTGACTTATTACTTTATTTTTTTGTATGTGAGTTTTTCGTTATCTATTTTATTTTTATTCAGGAATTTGTTTTGCTTTAAGTTGATGTTTTATTTTTTATATTAAAAATACAGGATAAGTGTTAGACACAATAATACATATTTTTTGATTAAAGACGCATATATTTGGGGGAATAGATTATGGAGAAAACTCTTACAGTAAACAAGAAACAAGGTTCAGAAATATATATTACCGACGAGGAACGCAAGCAATTGCTTTCATCTTTACATTCGCGCCTCTTCTGGGTAGGGCAATACATCCCTCATTATGTTGAGATAGAGGGAAGAAATTATCCTCTGCATGACTATGTGTGGGAATTAATCCAGAAAGAGACACTTACAGAAGCAGAGAAAGCCAGAATAGATAAATGTATCGAAATAATTGCAGCAAAGGAAAAAGAAGATGAAATAGAGCTCGAAGGGAAAATCCTTACTCCGAAAGAAGCCCAATCTCTTTATCATGAAACTGCAGGACTTTTGCGTGCGGTAATGGATCTGCGGGAAATCGAGGACGGAACCCTCAGGGAAAATACAAAACGCTTTCATGAGCAATTTGATAATCAGAGGATTAAAGATGCTAAACTCTGGCTGGAATTTATCAAAAAAGTATCCAAGTAATGTGCCATATTTAAAGGGATTAGGGTTTAGTTACTGTCTTACTACTTTATTTAATTCCCGGAGCAAAGGTTATATCTCTAGGAATCATTTATGGAAGCAGGATGCCATTCAAGA
>CAZLNG010000036.1:0-32193 GCA_964560735.1 uncultured Methanosarcinales archaeon
ATTCAAAAAAGAGTGACAGGAGAAGGAAATAAACCCTTAACCGATGATCAATGAATCCTAATTTTAACATTTACCCTACTGTAAGAAATTAAACCTGAAATTTGAATTCGTGTTTTTGAACTTAAATAATTTTGATTATAAACTTTTTTCATCAGATCTCAAGCTCATTAAACTGATTATTTTTCAGCTCTTTTTCTCTTATTCTTTCTCTTAGCAGGTCGAGCACTTCTTCGTCAGAGACATCATACCATTTCTCATAGGCATCAGCAACGGCCCTGAAAGAGGGAGGAATCTCAAGCACGATAAGCTCATCGACCTTTTTTTCAATCTCTTTTGCAACCTCTTTTCCGGCTACAGGTGCTGCAACTACAATTTTTCCGGCTTCTCTGCTTTTGCAGAGTTCAATAGCGGCTCTCATTGTAGAACCCATTGCAATACCGTCATCCACGAGGATCACGGTTCTTTCTTCTATCTCAGGCAGAGGATTTCCTCCCCGCAGAACCTTTATGCGCCGTTTGATCTCGTCAATTTGCTGCTGTCTTATTCTTTCAATAGTGTCTCCAGAGAGCCAGTAATGAGCATTTTCAATAATGAAAGTGCTTCCGTTTTCGGCTACTGCTCCGAAACCTGCCTCAGGATTATCCGGAAAAGGCAATTTCCTTGCAATAATAAGAGAAAAATCTGCATCCAGCTTTCTTGCAACCTGCAGTCCCACTTCTACTCCGCCGCGTGGAATAGCAAGGACAAGAGGTTTGTCTAACCTATACTTTTCAAGAGCTTTTGCTAATTTTTCTCCTGCATCTTTACGACTTTTGAACATACTCCCCATCCTAAATTCGAAAATGATCTCTTTTCAACAGTATAAGCTTTAAATAAAAATATTTTTACAGGCCGCCTTTAAGTCTCTATTGAAGAACCTGAAGAGAGAATCTTTTCAGTAAACCGAATTTCAGAACCTTCCTTGCAAGATCTTCGGGTTTGAAGACAGGCTCATCTGATTGTAATGAGCGATAAATACCGTCTCCACTCTTGCAGGGCAGACAGCATGTACCTGAAGCCTACCTCCTATTTTGTAAGCTTGAGCCTCGGTAAAACCGATCAATGGAAATTTTGAGGCGCAGTATATTAGAGACTTTTGGCATACCGCGCTTTCTGCTCCTGATGATATATTTATGATCCTGCCTTCTTCACGCTTACCTTCTCCACGCTTAAGCAGATAAGGTAGGGCATACTTAGTGCAGAAAAAATGCCTTTTACATTTGTGTCCATGATCTCATCATATTCTTCTGTTGAGGTGTCTGCAAGATAGTTCCTGTATGCCACTCCCGCATCATTCACAGGAATGTCAATTCTTACGAAGGCATTTACTGCCTTTGAAATCATACTCGTAAAATCCGCTTCTTTCCGAATATTGGTCTTTATCGGAGGAGCCTTTGGCACTGTATTTTCTACCAGCTGGGCAGTTTTCGAATTTCGTACTCTATTCTTACGACGATTACGATGTCTGCTCCTTCTCTTTCAAGAGCCAGGCATATTGCCTGCCCAATTCCTCATCCCCCGCCTGGTACAATGGCTGTCTGATTTTTAAGTTTCATAGCAGTCACTCTACTACAGTCCTCACAGTGAAAATAATATTTAAAAACTAAACAGAATATGTTTAATTTGTCTTAAAAAGCGCAACTCGTGAGTTTAATATAAATATCGAGCAATATAGAGGATATATTTTTGGAAACTATGCTTCTGAAACTTGATTTCTTATCAGGATGTTTTAAAGTCCGATTTTTTCGAGAAATGAGAGAAATTTAAGACTCATAAATTCGGGATTAAAGAAAATTTTTTAATAGTATTTTATAATAGAAAAGGAAAATTTCAGCAAATCTGGCGTACCTGTATATATTTTAAACCAGCCAGACATGCTATGTACTTCTTTTCTGCTGAAGCTCAGAGCTGAGGAATTGGAGGGGCCTGCATCTCTATTATTTTACCTGACGGAACTTTTGAATCAGTAGAGGCAAGTTCCAGCACCTTTTCTGCAATATGTTCAGGCTTTAATACGGGCCTATCTGAATAAATTGACCTGTACATATCCGTGTCTACAGCGCCGGGGTTAATAGAGTAGACCTTTATTTCTCCCTCCAGTTCGGAAGCAATGGATTCGGTTATTCCATTTACTCCAAACTTTGAGGCACAGTACACGGAAAAATCCGGAATGCCGTGTAGGCCCCCTGCTGATGAGATGTTGATGATTTTTCCGTTCTGGCTATTCCTGATGTAAGGAATAGCATATTTGGTGCAGAGGAAAACGCCTTTTAAGTTTGTATCCATTGTTCTGTCATATTCCTCTACAGTAGTTTCTTCTAACCGTTTTTTGTATGCTACTCCTGCGTTATTGATAAGAATATCAAGTCTGCCACATTTGTCTACAGTTATTGAGATCAGGCGCCTTACGTCCTCTTCTTTACTCACGTCGGCCTGGATACCAAGAGCTTTAGCTCCCATTTCTTTTAACTTATCCATTATATCTTTAATTTCACTCTCTTTTCTAGCTACAACGATGATATTTGCTCCTTCTTTTGCCAGAGAAAGGCAGATAGCTCTTCCTATCCCTTTGCTCCCCCCGGTTACAATAGCTGTTTGACCTGCTAAGCTCATGGCTACCCTTTCCAGTATTTTTTTTATCGGATTATTATTGATATTATTATTATTATTATTATTATTATTTAATCAAACGATAAAAACGGATGAAAAGTGGATATAATTTTGGAAATTAAGTTTCTGAAAAAAGATCTGGTTTTAATAAGAGCCTGAGATTTCCAGTGCTTTTGAATCCTTTAATTTTCGGGCTTTTTTTTTCATTTTCGGTTATTTTATGATTTTTAACTGGGTCCTTTTTATTGCACTATTCTTTTATTACAATAGATCTTATTCCAGATATTCACGATCTATATAGCAATATTTCCAATCTTCACCCGGTTCGAAAGATTGAATTATCGGATGCCCGGTTTCCTCGAAATGTCTTGTAGCATGCTTGTTTTTTGAATGGTCACAGCACCCTATGTGTCCGCAGGTCAGGCAGATTCTCAGGTGCACCCATGCGTCTCCAATTTTCAGGCATTCTTCGCATCCTCTTGAACCTGGCTCCACATCTGTTATTTCGATCATGTTTTTGTGTGTACATACCATAGAATTCCCCAATTTTATATCTTCATAATTCTCTACGTCATAAAGTATCTTTTCAATTATCGTAAATTACTCCTTCACCTGATATTTTAGTTTCCGAATCTACGAATTATGTGACTCTAACCTTGCTAAATCTCCATCTTGCAATGAAAAACATTATTCCTGCAAAAGCGAGAAGAGCCAGAAAAGAAACCAGGATATCATTATGAGTATAGGTATAACGGATTCCTATTGCCGAAAAATCGTTCCCTATTGCAAAATATCTTATCCCGCTGACCAGATGCGTTAATGGGTTAATCATTGAGAGGGCTCGAAGTACAGGAGGAAAAGAGTCCACGGGATAAAGCGCATTGCTCGTAAAAAAGAAGGGCATTGTAAGCAGGGTTATTACTGCCTGCATTCCTTCAGGGCTTTCCATGGTTATCGCAATTGCAGCTGAAAGGAACAGGAACCCGAGAGAAAATGCCCCTATAAAAAGAACGATCCCGAGCAGAGATCCAAGTATCTGCATCAGGGTGTAGCCTTCAAAAAACTGAACTCCCAGCAGAAGCCCGAATCCCATTATAACAGATGCCTGAATAAAGGACTTGGTCATACCTGAGAGCCCTATACCTATGATTATATGAATTCTTGGCAGAGGGCTTGAAAGGGTTTCCCTCATAAGCCCCCAGTTCTTGTCAAAGAGCAGCACTGTCCCTCCAAAAAGGCTAGTAAAAAGAGTGGTCATGGCAATAACCCCTGCGCCTATAAACGTCAGATAGCCCACAGTCTTGACACCTGGAATTAATGGTATACTTGCAGTCAGCCTTTCGAAATTGTTTGACATTGCAATTCCGAAAAAAGCCAGCCAGAGAGCAGGCTGGACAAGGGAGGCAAACAGGAGGGTGCGGAACCGGACAAACCTTAACATATCCCGCCAGTAGATAGTAAGAAACCCGGTATGCATTTTTAACGTCCCCCTGCCTTCAGGACGACAACGTTGCCCTTTTCTGTTCCACTATCCCTCAACTCCCTTCCGGTATAATGAACAAAAACATCGTCCATTGACGGTTTTTTGAGGTTTACGGCTTTAATCCCTATCCCCCCGTTTCGAAGTTTATCAATAATCTCAGGCAGCAGATAAGTCCCGTCGACACTGACCATGACAACTATTCCTTTTGTTTTTTCTCTGATACCTCTCACACTGCCGAGTTTTTTTAGCAACTCTGTAGCTGCCCGGTTGTCACTGGTTTCCAGATATATGAGGTCCTGGCCAAGCGCATTTTTTAATTCCCAGGGCTTTCCTGTGGCGATAATTTTTCCATGATCTATTATGCTTATCCGGTCACTTAGCTGGTCGGCTTCGTCCATGTAGTGAGTTGTCAGGAAAATGGTTGTGCCTTGCCGGTTGATATCTTTCACATATTCCCAGATCCTTATCCGGGTCTGCGGGTCAAGCCCTATGGTAGGCTCGTCCATGAAAAGCACTTTTGGCCGGGTCATAAGCCCCCGTGCAATCTCAAGCCTGCGCTTCATTCCGCCGCTAAGGTGCCTTGTAAGGGTATCACGCTTTCCTTCGAGCTCTACAAGGTCAAGCAGTTCATCAATCCTTTTCTGCCTCTCAGTTCTTGGCATGGAATAGAGCCTTCCGTGATATTCCAGAATTTCCTGCACGGTCATATCCCTGTCAAGGGTCAGCTCCTGAAAAACAATTCCTATGGATTCCCTTACCTTTTCAGGTTCGGTCTTCAAATCAAACCCTGCAATCCTTGCACTCCCTTTCTGGATTGGAAGTAGGGTGATAAGCACATTAATCACAGTACTTTTCCCTGCCCCGTTTGGCCCGAGAAAAGAAAAGATTTCTCCTTTCCTGACTGCAAAAGTGATATTATCGACTGCTTTTACATCGCCGAAAAAATATTCAAGGCTATTTACTTCTATGATATTGTCTTCCAGAGCCGTTACCCCATCTGCCTTTTCCCATAAGGAAATTGAACCTTCAGTGATAAATAGGTATTTTGCCGGAGTTTCTGCAGGCAAGAAATTGGCTGATGAATCGGGATAAAGCCATAGATAAGTATTGGGTTGTGTCCATGAGTTAGTGATCAATTCCGAAAAAGCGAGTATATCTTCATTTTGAAATACGTAAAGGATTCTTATGATCAGGGTTTTCAATAGCACATGCCCATTACTCAAAGTGATAATTTTAAAAAGCAGATTACAGTGCAGAAATCAAGGGTATTGGGAGATGGGGAAGCTTTAGTAGAGTTGGTGTGAACTATTTGTTAGTCTCTTCATGTGAACTATCTATTAGTTTCTTCATGTGAACTATCTGTTAGTCTCTTCAGAATTGTCTTTTGATCTCTTATACGCCTCTATAACATCCTGAACCGACTCAAAGATATGGTCTCTACCAATCATTTTAGTTATGCCGTCTTTATCCAGCTCATTCATCACAGGCTCTACTACTTCGCTTAATACAAGGGTAATACCCAGTTTTTGGAGCTGGATGTATACCTTTTTGAGTGCCTTGGCAGAGGTGAAATCGATATCTCCAATGTTTGTGGCAGAAATGCAAAACCAGTTAAGTGAACCATCTTTTTTGGCAAGGCCTATTATTTCTTCCGTGAAGCGGTCTTCGTTAGCAAAGTAGAGGTTTGAGCCAAAACGGTAGATTAGCAGGCCTTCGACAGCTTGCTGTCCTTTTTCAAGTGGAATAGTCCTCATGGCCCCGCCGGTTTTTGGAACAAGCAGCAGGTTAAGTGGTCTGTAACTGTGACGCAGGTGAGCAATAATCGAGAGTACAATAGCTATCGCAATTCCCTGCTCGATACCTATAATTACGACCGTCATAGCTGTTATCAAGGCAACAGCGAATTCGACAGGCCGCTGCCTGTAAAGGGCAGTCATTCCCTCAATATCGATAAGATTCAAGCCAATGAGGAATACCATCGACGAAAGTACAGCTGTGGGCAAATAGGAGAATGGCCTTGTAAAGAACAACAGGACTATCAGGACGGTGAAGACCGTTGTGAGCTGAGTAAGCTGTGAACTCCCTCCGGCATTTTTGATCATCTCGGTCTTGGTTGGGCTGCCGTTGACAACAAAAGTGCCTGATATTCCTGCTGCAGCATTAGCAAGGCTCAATCCGATGAGATCTAGATTCTCATTAAAAGTGTCGGAAAACTTCATAGCATAAGCCCTGGATGTTGCAGCACTCTGGGCAAGGATCATAATAAAACAAGCTACGGATATGTTAAGGATCTTTGGGATATCTGAAAGCGGGACTTGAGGAAAAGATATGTGCGGCAGACCTCCTGGTACCGTACCAAGGATAGTAACCCCGTAAGAAGAAAGGTCTAATATCCAGCTTGCAGCAATTGCGCCAGTAATTGCTAATAGTGCGCCTGGAAATTTGTTACTGACCTTTTTGCTAAGAACAACAACTCCAATTACAGATAATGAGACCAGGAGTGTGGGAATATCTGTAAGCGAAAAATCTCTTAATAAAGATAGGACCTGCATAGGTGTTCCATATGACCCTGAGGGTATCCCTAAAATCCCGCTAAGCTGTGAGATAGAGAGATAGATACCAACACCTGTGAGAAATCCTATCAGAACGGTATGGGAAAGAAAGTCCGCGAGAAAACCCAGTTGTAGCAAGCCTCCAAGGAGAAGCAAGATTGCTGCAAGTAGAGCGATCATACTCGCATATGCAACATATTGAGGAGATTCTGGCACGGCTATAGTTGCCAGTCCACTTGCTATAATTGCCGCAGTTGCGGAATCGGCGCCAACGACAAGATGACGGGATGAACCAAAAATGGAAAAGGCAGCCATTGGAAGCAGGATTGTGTAGATCCCAGTGACTATAGGCATGCCTGCAATTTTAGTGTATCCCATGACTTCGGGGATGGCAAATGCTGCAAATGTTATCCCTGCAGTGATTTCCAAGGGCACCTGTTTAGAGTTGAGGGGTAATATTCCCTGGAAGAAGGGAAAGTTAAAAGATTTCCCGGGATTTTGTGCAGGTTTCATATTCTCTAATCTCCTCAAATAGGGTAGTTTTTGATTGAAATCCATGAATAACGAACAGATCGAATCGATCCAATTGCCGGCTTGAGGTTGTAAACCTTTGATCTATCCTGCAAGTCATATCATGGGGTTTGCAGCTTCGATTATAGTTTATATATTAATTTTCAATCATAATTATTCATTGGTGACAATAAATTAGATTTATTTTGTAATGTTATTCAATTAAATGAAATAGGCTCGGTGTTATGCGATTATATTGGAAACGGTCAATTGGAAAAAAACCGACAGATGATTTTCAGAAACTCAAAACTCTGATATGGCCAGTGCTGGGAAATTTCTATTAAATTGCTAACTGGGCAGTGATTTTTATAGGAAAGTCCAGTTGAATATCTGGAGAAAAGCTATAGTGGTCGTGTCTTGAAAGGAGAAGTGGGATGGATAGAGATTATGAAGAATTTGCCGAGAACAACGTGGCAATTACTGCGGGTGGAAAGAAAAACAGGAGATTATGAGCTTATCCTAAAACCAATTTCTATTTCCAATTATGAAGAGTTTTAGAAAATTTTCAATATATGAAACTCTATTAATATTCGGAATGAGGTATTCAGAGACGTAATTTTGAGTTTTGGGATAGCTCAATCAAAATCTTTTTTGAATCAAACCTGATTTCCATAAAAATAAAAAACTAAAATTTTGTCTGAATTTATCTTAAGTTATCTTAACTTCTCTTTAGGACTTACGCACATGAAGTACAAAACCAAGAGCAATAAACTCATAACTTCCAAAATTCAAATTTTAACTATAACGTTTACTGCATTTGATTTCACATCATAAGTGCATAAGTCCTACTCTTAACTTTTCTAAATTTTTATCCAAATTGATTCTTATTTACCTGAATTACAATTGGACACAAAGCTTCTTGAGTTGTTTCTGTTGCGGATCTCCTTAAAGGTTCCCTTTGTTATCTCTTCACTGTGGTGGGATTAACACCTTATCTATTTGATGAATTACCCCATTGTTGGCTACGATGTCAGCTTCTGTTATGTTTGCGCCCCCTACCTGAATACCATTAGCTGTCACATTGATAGTTAGTTCTTCTCCTTCAAGCGTCTTGATACTCGTCATGTTTTCAAGATCCTTTTTCATCAATATTTTTCCAGCAACAACATGGTAGGTTAAAACTTTTTTCAGTTCCGGAGTATTGTTTATAAGTGCAGGAGCTGTACCTTCCGGAAGTTCAGAAAAAGCTTTATCAGTTGGAGCAAAAACAGTAAAAGCCCCTTCTTCAGCCAGGACCTTTTCAAGCCCCGCAACGTTGATAAGCTGAACAAGGGTTGTGAAGTTTTTATTGGCTAATGTTTGCATGATATTTTGATCGCTTTTTTCTACAACATTTGCAGCCTCTTGAGGTACCCCCTCAGCTTCTTTTTTTATATTCTCGCTTTCATTCTCTATTTTTTTAGTTTCGTTCTCTGCTTTTTTAGTTTCATTTTCTGCTGCTTTTTGCGAACAACCTGAAGCAAATAGCATTAGTGAGATAACCATCAATGTAACAATTACAGCACTAACAAGCTTTATTTTCCCGATGATCTCGACCTCCATTCATTAATACATATATGTAAATATATCCCCTATGGTTAATATATACTGGTCTTTATATAATTTGTCATTGGTATGCTGCAACTCTTTTAAAAAAATATCAAAAAATAGATCCATCTAATTGAATTAACTCTATTAAGGACAGCGCTAGATAAAACCGATATTTTAAGCAGATTCTCTCATAATGCTTTTTGGAATCAAAATTCTGTTTAAATTAAAAAAGATTTCAAAAAATATGATCAAAAGTGAAATTTTATCTTAATTCATCTTAATTTATCTTATTTGTTTTAATTTGTCGTAATTTATCGTACTTTGTTTTAATTTGTCTTAATTTGCCTTATTTCTCCGAATTTACCTTATTCATCCCAGTTGACCCAAACCTAAATCATTCAACACAAAAATATTGTTGAAGCTTATTGATATAAAGAGAACGAGAATTTCATTATCAAAGTTTTAGAGAACAGGTCACTTGAAAGTGATATACTCCCTCAAATCCGACTTCAAAATCCTTTCAATTTCATTCCAGCTGTTGTCTCTGGTTTCTGTAAATAAGTATCCGAAGAAACCGTATTTTTCGTGGTCTGCTTTTCTTAGCTCAAGGGGCTTTTCAAAGTCCGAAAGCAATTTTTCGTAGTCGAAAGTCTTTACTTCTTTCAAATTCAGATCCGCGGGCCTGTTAAGCATAATAAGGCAGAAGCTCTTTCCTTCTTTGTCAGCAAGAATTGAATTCCAGTCCGGCTCAAGCTGTTCAAGGAAATATCTGTAAGTATTGATTCCATATGCAAAATGTGCAATATCGGTTGTGCACCAGCCGGCAAAACGCATTGGGTTCACTTCTATCGGCTGGACTCTCCTATCCTCCCCTATCCGCAGTTCTATATGCAGGGGAAAATTCCTTAACTGAACGAGCCTTCCGATTTCTCTCAATAGGTCTTCAACGGCTTCCCTGTACGTTTCTATAACTGTTTTTGAAGTAAAGTATACTCTGTCACTTACATCGTTTTCCGAAGAGAATATGTGCTTGAAGATATTGAGGACCACAGGTTTTCCTTTACTGTTAAAATAAGCATCAACCGCAAATTCTTCTCCTTCTATATTTCCTTCAATAATGTATTTTCCGACATCCAGAACCTGAGCCGGATAAAGTTCTCTTATCTCTTCAACTTCAGCCTTTATAGACCGCAAAACCGAAGCCCATTCCTCATTGGTTGAAACTTTATGCACGCCAAGGCTGAAAAAGCCGACAGCAGGCTTTATAATAAACGGTTTATCAATTTCTTCGACCCTGATCTCATCCAGCTTTTCAAATTCAACACCTTTGAAATACAATTCGGGAAAGAACCTTTCCAGCAGCTCTCTGAACTTGATTTTGTTCTTGAAAAGCTCAATTTTCTCAGGCAGCCCTGTAAATTCCAGATTCTCCGAGATCCAGGCAAGGGAATTTTCAGAGTTTGAATAAAGAGAACATTCACCTTTCTCTTTTATTAATGCTATAAATTCAGCTTCCTCAAGAAGCCACAATTTTCTTTCGGTTTTTAATCCGGCTGCCATTTCATTTTTTAAAACAGGAATTTGCATCTCTGCATTGGTATTTTTTAGAAATTCAGAAACGTAGGGATGATCGAGAATTATCATTTTTTAACCTTGGCTTTTGAGTGATAATATTTTTAGTCTAAATTTTGTGTTGACAGTTTTTGTGTTGACAGTTTCTGTGTTGACAGTTTCTGTGTTGACAGTTCTGAGGCTAGATAAGAAGAATAGCTCTTAAATATTTATTGTATAAAAATATTTAATTTATAAAAAATATCCTGTATAATATTCTGGAGGTTTCTTAGAGGGCTCCTGAAAATATTCTATCACATTTTTAAATCTTATCATATTTTAAAATCTTATCATATTTTAAAATCTTATATAACACTCATTAAAACTCAAAAATAGCCAGATTTAAAAAGGGCAGTGTGCCTAATTTGCTGTAAATTTGAAGTCAAGTTTTTGTGTATTATGGGAAAATTGATCTTCCGATGTGGAATTTTCTACCCAATAACTTCTTGAGATTTGTGATTTTACAGAACTTATGTTACACTGTCTTAAAAAGAGTTATTGAAAGAGGGCTCTCAAAGAGGGCTCTAAATACCAATCAGGGGGAAAACTTCAATATGACTCCTGTAAGTATTATAGCTAAGAGTAATACAGCAACGATAGTTCCGGCAGATCCTATCGAAAATTTTGTTTGAGAAATCTGGATCCACTTTAGCGCCCCAGAAAACTTATTTAATTCAGGCGCGGGTTTATAATCAGTCAACGGTTCAATCGTGGAATTTAATACTGATTTTTCGTCTGGCTCTATTAAACCCATGGAATCCGTAGAATCAGTAGAATCTTTAAAATGCGTGGTCCAAATTCCTGCGTAAGGTATGATTTTGACCCTGCAGTTGTCCATTTGTTTAGCAGAATCTTCAATTATCGTATAAAGAGGCTCCTCAATATTTCTGGCAACTTCATGCAGTTCATTGATTAATAATTCGTTCAGGGTTTTCTTTTCCTCCCAGGGAACAGAAGCTCTGCTTTCATTAGAATCTTTATTTCTTTTAAGATTCTCAATGCAGGCAATTAGTTCATATAGAGATTGTATAAATTCTTCTCGTCGTCCATGTGATTCATATTCTTTTTTGCAGCTTGCCAGATCTTTTTTCCACTTTTCAATTTCTTCTTCGATTTTTGGAACTTTTTTCTGCGTAATTATCGCAGGCATGTAACCAAGCATTTCCAAGAGACAGGCTATCGATGCTAAATAGGCTTTAGAGGTTTGATTACTGTTTAAAGATACCTCTTTATTCCGGGAAACCTCTGCTGCCATTTTGTAGCATTTAGAGGCATCAACTATGCTGTTAACAGTTTTTTTCAATACCTCAAGGTTGTAAGGTTGCTGCAAATCAAGGTTTCCAAGCCTGGCTCTGCCTTTAAGCGTATATCCTTTGATCAATAAAGTGCCCTTGAATTTCTCTCCCGCATATTTGCCTGCCTCGATATATCTGTCTCCTGCGAGCCCGGTATACTCCTGGATTTCACTCAATTTATCAAATCTATGGGCTTTATTTGCAAATTCTTCGTAAAGCCATGCAAGAACGAGATTTCCCCTGATTGCATCTCCTTTTTCTTTGAACAGGCTGGATGCAAACTCCATTTCTTTTATCGCTTCAATCTCGCGATTCCTGAAAAGCAGTAATAAACTGTAAGCCCCATGAATATCCGGTTTGATGGGGTCCAGTTCAATTGCTGCTTTAAATTGTTCTTCAGCCTCCTCTAGTTTTCCCATTTCTGACAGGAGGGCCCCGTAATCTGAGTGTATACGGACATTCTGGGGATCTATTTCGAGAGCAAGCTTGTAATGTTCTTCTGCTTCCTGAAACTTTCCCATTAGTTTAAGGAGAAATCCATAGCTGTAATGCGTGGCTGCATGTTCAGGGTTTGCCTCAAGAGCAAGAATATACTGTTTTCTGGCTTTTTCCAGCCTTCCGGTTTCTGAGAGAAAGAGACCGTAGTTGTAGCGGATATCTGCATTTTTCGGATCGGTTTTAAGGGCAAGCTTATAATGTTTTTCGGCATCCTCCTGCCTTCCTGTCTGTTTCAGAAGCTTTCCGTAATTATAGTGAACTTTGGAATGTTTGGGATCAATTTCCAGGGCAAGCCTGTACTGCTCTTCCGCCTCCTGCAACCTTCCCACTTTTTTGAGGAGAAGCCCATACCTGTAATGAATATCCGGATTTTTCGGGTCGGTTTCAAGAGCGAGAATGTATTGTTTTTCAGCCTCTTCAGGCCGTTCCATTTTCTTAAGAAGAACTCCATAATTATAGTGAGTAGCTGCATGCTCAGGATCTAGCTTCAGAACAAGTTTATACTGTTTTTCGGCTTTTTCCAGAAGTCCCATTTCCGAGAGAAGAATACCATAACTATAGCGGAAGGCAATGTTTTTAGGGTCAATTTCCAGAGCAAGCCTGTACTGTTTTTCGGCTTCATACATTCTTCCCATTTCAGAAAGAAGAAGCCCGTAGCTGTAGTGAGCTGCCGGATTTTTTGGGTCAACTGCAAGAGCGAGCCTGTACTGCTCTTCAGCCTCATACGTTCTCTTCATCTCAGAAAGAATAAGTCCATAACTGAAGCGAACGTCCACGTTTTTTGGGTCAGCTTCCAGAGCAAGCTTATACTGTTTTTCGGCTTTTGCTGGCCTTCTCATCTGTTCAAGGAGATTTCCGTAATTGTAATGAGTGAGTGCATGTTTTGGATTGGCTGCCAGAGCAAGTTTATATTGTTTTTCTGCCTTTTTCGGATCTCCCATTTCTGATAGAAGAAGCCCGTAGTTTGAGTGAGCAGCTACATGTCCCGGATCAGCTACCAGAGCAAGTTTATACTGTTTTTCTGCTTCTTCCAGGCGTCCCATTTCTGAAAGAAGAAGCCCGTAATTGTAGTGAGTGTCTGCATCCCCTGGGTCGGCTGCAAGAGCAAGCCTGTACTGTTCCTCGGCGCCTTCCTGCCTCTCCTCCATTTTTGACAGGAGAAGCCCGTAGTTTTCATGAATAACTGCATTATCCGGGTCAGCTTCTAAAGCTAGCTTATATTGCTTTTCTGCCTCCTGCAGCCTTCCCATTTCCGAAAGGAGAATTCCATAACTGCAGTGAGTGGCAAGATGTTTCGGGTCAGCTTCCAGAGCAAGCCTGTAATGTTTCTCCGCCTTATCCAGCAGCCCCATTTCTGAAAAAATAAATCCGTAGCTATAATGTGTGGCGACATGTCCTGGGTCGGCTTCCAGGGCAAGCCTGTACTGCTCTTTGGCTTTTTCCGGTTTTTCCAATTCTAAAAGAAGATTTCCGTAATTGTAGTGGGTATCTGCATCACTGGGATTTATTTCGAGAGCAAACTTATACTGCTTTTCGGCATCATACGGCCTATCCATTTGCCTGAGGAGATTCCCGTAATTTGAGCGAACGTCTGCCTGGTTGGGATTTGCTTCCACAGCAAGCCTGTACTGTTCTTCAGCCTCGCTTAACCTTCCCATCCTTGAAAGGAAAAGCCCGTAATTTGAGAGGGTGGCCACGTGCTTAGGGTCTGCCTCAAGCGCGAGCTGATACTGTTTCTCAGCCCCCTCAGGCATTCCCATTTGCAAAAGAAGAAGTCCGTAGTGGGAATGAATATCCGCATTGTTCGGAGAATATTTCAAAGCAAGCCTGTACCTCTCTTCGGCTTCGTGCAGCCTCCCCATTTCCTGCAAGAGAATTCCGTAATTTGAGTGAATAGCCGCATTAAAAGGCTCGGTTTTCAGAGCAAGCCTGTACTGCTCTTCCGCCTCTTTCGGCCTCCCCATTTGCCTGAGCAGAAGCCCGTAATTGTAGTAAGTAGAAGCGTTAAAAGGGTCAAGTTCCAGAGCCACCTTATACTGTTTTTCTGCCTCTTCCAGCCATCCCATAAGAGCAGCAGCCAATCCCATATTATAATGCGCAGTAGCCTTAACATCTCCCCTGGACAAACTTGCAGATGTTTTTGCAAAGATGTAAGCTAAACCATACATCTGATTTGCCCCGCAAAGATAGCAAAGCTCGATCAAAGACCCCGGAGGAATCGAATTCTCCTTCAAAAATTCAACAACAAGGTTAACCGCGCCATCGAAATCCTCTTTGTTGGATCTCATATGTCTGGCTACAATCTGCATGAGTTTTTTTGCCTGCTCATCCTCCATACCCAGAAACCAACCAGCAAAAATTTTCCCTGACCCCGAAAAGCCCCCATCTTTTGTTGGTATTTATAATGAGTTTATAAATAATTTATCAGAGTCAGAGATTAATCGAAATATTCTTTTTTAAAATACGACATACAGTGATAAATAATTTCTTATGTTTGGCTTTGTTGAAAGCAAAGACTTAAAATCTAAAAAAGTACTGCTGTTGAAGAGATCTAAAGAATCAAGGAAAATATTTCTTCAGTATATAACCTGAAATTACCGAAACGAAAATTTCTATTGATATTGTTTTTTGATTTTCTCCAACCCATCTAAACAATTGAGATAATTTACTGGGTCTGGGAATATATCCTGTTTCGGTACCTGCATAAGGCATTATTTTGACCTGACAGCAATCCATTTGTTTTGCTGAATCTTCAATACTTTTCTGAAGAGGACCTCCTATCTTATTTGCTATTTCACTTAGTTCTTTGCGACATTCTTCAAAAGCTCTTCCATACTCTCTTGTCCCATGCTTTTTGTATTTGTCCAGATTCTGTATACATACCATTATTTATAAAGAGATTATATGAACGGTTATCCATTACTCTGAATCTGGTTTTATTCTAAAGTCACAAAGTTCCCCATAAAAGTCCCAGTACCTGTCCAGAAAAGCTTCCAGCTTTTCTCTATGATATGGTACTATTGGCCTCAAGTTTCTTGTAGTTTCTTCCATCATGAATCCAACAAAGAGCATGATGATATGCAATTTGCTTGAATTGACATGCATCATCACTCAAAAGTGTGGTAACCACATGTATGTCTGTATTCGAGAACTAGTGGCTCTGGATATATGAACGCCAATATTTTCCAGAAATTCATGTATTTTGGGTTCTGAAACATTAGCAACATGATTAAGAGTGAGTATAAGAGATTTATCCCAGGACCAATTTCACCTTTGATACCATGTGGCAATTCTCCTGAATATGTTTTGTGAGAAGAAGGAGAATAAAAAACCTCTATCCTGAATCTGGTGTTCAAAGGTTTTATGGGGATGTCCTGAATTATTACGTCCCTGTAACCTTTAGAGTATTCAATCGATGGGTAAAAACGGATCTATCAACTTTAAACGGATTCAAGCTGTCCATTAAAGTGAAACTAATTATTGAAACACTAACTGATGTGATTAACACAAAAAAGGTCTCTAACCTGTAATTCTCATTAAAGTTGAATTGATCAGTGTAACCGCAATTAAATTATGATGAACAGCCTACATCTTCAAAAAAGAGATAAGTTTATTAACCGTAGACAGTTATTGGAACTGAGATTATTTTTAGAGAACAGCCACCTCTGAGATGATATCAATGAATCCAATAGAAAAAATTTTCGGAAAAACTGCACAGATGACAGTGCTCAGGAATTTGATCGAAAATCAGAACGAACCAACCTACCTGTCAGGTATAGCTGAAGAAACCGGATTGTCTCATTCCAGTGTATCAAGGGTTATCAAACCTCTGGTCGTGTCAGGCGTAGTCCTTGAAAAACCCCTGGGAAAACAAATCCGAACTTTCCAGCTCAACATGGAAAGTGAGGCAACAAATGCTATTCTGGATTTTTACAGCAAAATTAACCAGACATTAGATTAATTTACATAAAAAGTACGGGAAGCTGAAATTTCCCACCCTATTTTTTTGTCTTTTCCCGAGACTGTTTTAAGAAACGATAACAAAAAACAGACATCTCGAGAGGATCAAGTTTAGGATCTTTTTTAAAATACATTTAACTTCGACGTCGCCATCTTGTTTTTAAAAATTCAGTCTCTATCACTCAATGAACTGAAGGACTCAATGAACTGAAAGACTCAATGAACTGAGGGTAGTTCCCAATCAATACATAGCAATATTAACTTAAAAATAGGAAGGGATTTTCCCTTTTTCATTTAATAGTTATTCTGTTGGAGACAAGCTTATAATTATCTCCAGAACTGTATACAGTCAAACAAACTGTATAGGCTCCTGCTTTCTTATAAATGTGATCAGGATTCTGTGCAGTTGATCGGGAACCATCACCAAAATTCCAGCTCCATTTTATGGGTTTAGCACCTGAAGTTGTATCTTTAAATGTAACTTTCTTTCCGGATATTACAGATTTGAAACTCGGAACGAGCTCTGTAGACGTAGAGGATTTTGCAGGTGATATCGTGAGAGCTGCCTTTTTAACCATGTTCACACAACAGTTTCCAGAGCCGTATGCAGTTATTTTTACGTCAAAAGTTCCAGCTTCTTTTATAACGCACGTACAGGTACACACTCCTTTTTTCGTGCATTTCGAACAGTAGGAGCGGGAGGAACCGACTACTTTTCCAGTTTTGGGATTCACCACAGTATACTGAACAAGTTTTACAGGACCTGAAATATAACTGGTAAACCCAACATTCACAGGTGCCGTTTTACCTGTAGGATTTATAGTAACTTTAGTGATTTTTAAATTACTACATGTACCTGCTTTACAGGATACCTGCGGAGAGCTTGCCATTGCATTAAACGGCATCAAAACCAATAGAGCCAATACAAAAAAAGTTGATATCCTTTTCATAATTTATATTATTCGACAGTCTTGCATATATTCTTTAACAAGTAGTCCAAATAAATTTGGAATGTTCGGCGAGTTAGTTCGGTGAATGTGGGCTGGATAAGACCGCTTCATCACCTTTTAGTATATCTCTTTTTCAAGAACGTCTGTTTTTCACGATCTTTAGCGACCTGTTTGAGTGCATTTTTCAACATAAATTATGTATGGATGTTTGCTTTTTTATTTTCCATGAAAAATAAAGTATAGCGTAAATGTGGTTGAATAATAGGTAGATTTTATTATGGATCAGGTAAAATAATAATATAATGGATGGAAGGGGAGTAGGAAGAGGACCTATCCAGCTGGACATAGGTATAGTTGTATCAAGCGTTGGGGGAAACTCCAATCAGGAACGGAATCAATTCAATGGGCTTTTTTCTGTTTTTGGTCTCGATTTTGGACTCTATATTGGACCATCATATAATCCTTTTCAGACCATAGGGCCCAGTGTAGGTATCGGTCTGGTAATAGGGTCTAATGGTTTTCTGGCTGCAAAACTGGGCATTCATTTCAGGAGAACGTTTGGTTTAGCCATGTTGTTTCCAATAGTTCCTATTTATGGTGTTGCCGGAGCGAGCTTTTTAGCTACATTGCCTATTTCAGAGGTAGCTAAAGCCGCAGCAACACTTCCACTACTGTTAGTGCCAGCAGCTTTTTTATACAGGGAAAATATCAAAGAGACACGCAGGCGTGGAATAGAGACTTTGGTGAAACTGAGATCGTACACGATAAAAAACAATAACTTCATAAAATCAATTTTGAAATTGAGATAATGTCTGTAAAGCTTTCTCTAAATTATCATTACAAATCCTGTCTTTTTCCAGATACTCTTCGGATTATCAAAATGCCTAATATCAACAGCTTTTTAACTTCACTTTAGTGTGCCACTTTCTTCGTAAATTTGATAAAACTTGCTTGATACAGCCTCATAGGCATAATATTAGGGCCTCACCCAAATAATATCGATTAATAGAAAGGATGTCCGCTGACAGAATTAAATAGATGGATCAGAGGAAATTATGGACCATGCAACGGAAATTCAGCCCTCCTTACCTGTGACCCGGCGGAATGCCTGGATAAGAGTTTTAACCACATCAGCAGTTTTCTATGTTCTTTTGCTGGCGGCCTTGATGCTGACTGGCAACTCTAACCTGTTCCCCACCCTGGCAATGGTCGGAAGCTTTATGGTTCCCGTTGCCTACGTGGCTTTCCTTTATGAGCGGAGGCATTTCAGCCGCCTGACAATGCCGACGGTCTCCCTGGCTTTCCTGTATGGCGGACTGGTGGGAATTCTTGCCGCTTCTCTTTTAGAGCCTTTTTTTATCAGTCAGCTGAATCTTGGCGCGATTTTAAGAATAGGGCTCATAGAGGAGTTTGCCAAAATACTGGGAGTGCTGGTGATTGCACGCCATAGACGGCATGACTCGGAAATGGATGGGTTGATTCTGGGTGCAGCTGTGGGGATGGGATTTGCAGCCCTGGAAAGTAACGGTTACGCCTTTACCGCTTTCCTGAAGAGCAATGGGAACATTTCGGTAACAGTTGCATTGACCCTGCTACGAGGTGTACTTTCCCCTATGGGGCATGGCACATGGACAGCAATTTTAGCCAGCGTAATGTTCCGTGAAAGCAAGAACGGTCACTTCCGCATTAACCTTCAAGTTATTGGAGCTTACCTGCTCGTTTCCATCCTGCACGCACTGTGGGACGGGCTGACCCTGGTCATTACTACTATTTTTGGTCTGGGATTAGGTGTATTGATCACCGATAGCTTGATAGGTATCGTTGGATTGGTTATCCTCTGGATGCGCTGGAAAGAAGCTGTAAGGTTACAAACTGCTTTGCCACCAAAAACTGAGGACATATAATACCTAAAAGGGAGACTATATGGAACATCAAACCCAAATTGCTATAAGTGCAAATGGGTTTAGGGGTGAAATTAAGCCTTTCTAAGATTAAAGGGTGATCAATTGACAAGTTCTTTATTGGTAGAAGAGTGACTTCTGGCGTAATCAGTTTAGAAGTAATGAGAAGTTCTTTTGCCTTTTATCATCTGTCACGAGGCTACAATGCGGACATATATTTTCGTCAAGTTTTAAGTCATGACTGAAAACACCTATTCTGCTTGCTCTCAGTAATATTTTTTCATCTGAAACTTTTTACTTACTCCCTTTACCTTCCTTTTTGACCAGCGCGAAATGATGGCATATGATGATGTCAATAATTTCAGCTGCACCATATTCTCTGAGGGAATAGGTACAGAGAGCTATTTTCCGATGGTTGACGATTAACCTGTATATTTCTTTCTCATATTGGCCAATCATCCCTATACTCTTCTTTCCACGAGAAAATTTTTGGATACTGTACATGAAACTGGTCTAATGATATGGAGTTTTTGATTCAAAAATTCTTAAAATTTATAATTAAGAGAAAAAGATCCACACTTCCCTAAATTAGAAAATTAGAAAAAAATAAAACGAAAAAAATCATATTTATGCATAAAAGACCATATGTTTCAATCGGATGGATCAGAACATGTATTACACATCTTCCAATCTTTCGAATGACATTCTCTGATGTGGTCTTTTGCAAATCCTGGGTCTACAAACACTGCTTCACAGAACAAACAAGGGTAAAAGCTTTCCATGTTAGAAAGTTATGTATTAATACAATATAAAATTTTTGTTCATGTTGTTTTTTTGATACTGCACGATTGAGAAGAGATTAAAAATTAAATTAAACAAATGTTGTGCACCTCATTACAAATACAAAGTGCATTCTTGACGCACAAACAATATATTCCTGTGAGTGCAGAACCAGTGCACTGGAGTTTACATAGATAGCAGATAGCTAAGAAAGCAAATAATTGTTTTAATCGCAGCCTGGAAACATCATGAATTGCAAGATAAAAGGAGGATATATCTTGAAAATTGCAGTTGTAGAAAACAGTAACCAGAAAACGAGTTCAATTTTTGAACCGGGATTCATTGCAATATATGAGGAAGACGCTCGGGAGTGGAAAGTCCTGAACCGTTTTGAAAATAAAATTTGCAATGCGAAAGGTATGGCAGCAGTTCGCATGGCTGTGGCTGATACCATAAAGCAGCTAGGCGATGTAAAAATAGTGGTTGCAGGTGAAATCCCGGGGATAGCGTTTGGTACTTTTCAAGCATCCGGCTTTGACATATTCCTTATAGAAAATGGCGGGCCGGAAATTCTTGGTTCAGTCAAAAAAGAAATGTTGGCGGCAATTGAAGAACGGAAGAAGGAGCCCCATAAATTCGATATACAGGAATTTCTGGAACCTGGTGTGAATAAAGGGGATTTTTGCCTTGATATGGAAAAAATTCTTCTAAAAAACCCGGAAATGACTTCAAAGAAAATTCTAATCCCCTATTTGAAAAATGGAGAATTCAACAGGCTGGATATTGTCTGCAGTCATATCCCAAAGTGGTTTTACACAGATTTAGACATCCTGGGATTTCAGTATGAAACTGTTAATGAATTGCCGAATAGAACGACTGTCAGAATAGTACGTGTTCAAGCTGTATGAAGAAAGTTTCCCGTACCCTGGCTGTTAGGTTCAGTTAAACTCTCCTTTTTAAAAATTTTGCATTTAATGAACTTATTCTGAATTTCATGATTACGTTTTTCCCTGAAAATTACATACAGCGCGCTGTATTAATCACAGTTGTCCAGACTGTATGTCAGACTGTGCGTGTAAGTTCTACACTGTTAACTATCGTTGACTGTACCTTCTTGAATTGTCAACTATACCTGCCGATATTGATCTGGCTAACGTTTTCTTCAGACTCGTTTAAAGAATCTGATGAAATATATCCAGCACCAATACAGGGAGAATCCGGTTTCAGGTGGTAATCGTGTTTTCTCTTACTTACAAAGAGAGGATCTGCATAAATGTCAGTGGTTGATGTACAATTTTTGTAGTTACCTGCTGGATTATTGTACAGGCAGTTATTTTCCAGCACGAAAGTATGTGTTTCTGGAAGATAATTGATTACTGCATATCCTGTTCCCTCAGGATCCTTTGTGCGCTTCTGGGTATCAACTATTATGTTATTACGGACAATTGTTTTGTATCCTGTTCCTTGAGGTGAAAGATCAACTGAGTGATCTACGTCTGTAGAAGAAGGATACATCTGGATAATGGCTCCATGATATGCCCCGTCAAATACATTATTTTCGATGAGGGTGTCGTAAAACCCACTGGTTACGATCCCTCCTACCCAGTCGATACTGGGATTCGTACCAGTGTCATAGAAGGTATTGTGATGTATGTGGACATTCTGTGCTTCTTCCTTAGAATAAGAATCCCCGTAGCCTATCACCCACATTCCTGGTCCATAAGTATTATGTATAGTATTATTATACACCTCTATGTCATTAACGATCCCTGTAGTTTTCTCAATCAGAATTGCTGAGCCGCCTGCACTCCAGTGGTAAAAAGAATTTATTACATTATCATGGAATTTTACATGATTTGAGTTCATTACTCTAAGCCCGCCATTAGTTCTGCAGGTTATTGTGTTTTTCCAGGCTTTTATATTCTGACTCTCTATAGAAAAAAGACCATCATGACCTAATTTATACAATTTGTTATTGTAGAATATGATATTGGAGCTTCTCTCTACTTTTAGCCCATCTCCATGTCCATCATGCATGTACATGCCATGAACATCTATATCCTTGGAATCAAGGAAATGGATCATATTGTAGTATCCTTGCCCTCTCTTTTTATCTTCATTCCTGTCATGATTTCCGTCAATTTGAAATCCTTTTATAGTGACTCTCTGGATTCCGGCACTGTCCATCTGCGTTATCATGGGCTTGCCAACTGGCCAGTCTGCGTTATCTTCAAGTTTGACTATAGTCGTACGGTCTCCCTGAAGGACCGTATTGTTCCCAATTAAAATACTGTCAGAGATAACGTATGTAGTATTACCTTTCAAATAAACGGTTGTACACTCAGGATTTTCTGTAACATATGCAAGGGCTTGATTTATCTCTACCTGATCATCAATCCCATCACAGGTGAAGTTTCCACTTCCATCGCCAGCTACATAAACTGTCTCATTTGATATTTTAAGAGGAGGGTTGGACTGCATGGTATGGAACACAAATATTCCCACTGCAGTTAAGAAAACAAGAATTACAATTGAAAATCCTATTTTCTTCCTGTTTTGCTGTAGGTACCTGAGATAGTTTTTATTCATTTCATTCCCTTTTTTAATTCTAAATCTTAATTGTGAAAGTTTGTTATAGCTCATTCTCGAGCTAACCTGTCAAAATAAACACACTCATGATGTATAAAATTATATCTAAGAACTTTTACACTTAAGACCTTCAATAAATGACTTCTAACTGTATAGTTGCTTTAATTAATGCAAAGTAAGACATTCCAAATTTATATGAAATAATCAAATCCGAATTGAATTTTAACGCATTTTGAAAATCTTTTAAAAATCCACAATTGTAAAGAGCAGGATCTACAAAGTCGCTGGATAGTTAGTTGTTGAAATAAAAGGCAAGAAAGACAATATCATAAGGTAATCACCTTATGTTTTTTACAAATAACAACCAAATTCATTCTATATAAATAACTTCATATTATAAATCAATATTTTATTTATTTATCGGAGCATTTGCCAGAAGGAAGGAAATAAAATGAAAAGAGAGACTACTAATCGTCCTGAAATTAATCATTGTGTGGAAAAAAACGTCATCAACAAACAGCAGCCTCACTGGGAGAAAGTATTTGAAAATTCCTGTTCCAGATTTGGAGACGAGCCAAGTTATCCTGCCAGAAAAGCAGCAGTCGTTTTTGAAAAAGAAAGAAAAAGGAAAATTCTCGAACTGGGAAGCGGCCAGGGAAGGGATACCTGTTTTTTTGTTAGTAAAGGCTTTCATGTACATTCGCTCGACTACACTGAAAGTGGGTTAAAGGTGATAAAGGAAAAAATTGATAATATGGGGCTTTTAGAATCAGTAGTCACTCTGAAACATGATGTCAGAGATCCTCTTCCATTCGAAAACGAAACTTTCGATGCATGCTATTCTCATATGCTCTACTGCATGGCGCTGACTGTAGAAGAACTGGAATTCCTAAGTAGCGAAATCAAAAGAGTACTCAAGCCAGATGGTCTGAATGTTTATACAACGAGGCATACAGGTGATGCCCAGTATGGGACAGGAACTCATAGAGGAGAGGATATGTACGAGATTTCAGGCGGCTTTATAGTGCATTTTTTTAGCAGAGAAAAGGTTAGGCACCTGGCAGAAGGATACGAAGATTTCGAAGTAGAGGAATTTGAAGAAGGGGAACTTCCGAGAAAGCTGTATCTGGTAACCATGCGGAAATAAAGATAAAGAAATGCCGTTCTGACTTAGATCAGGAATTTCTACAAAGTAGGAAAAACATGAAAAAAACAAAGTAAAGTTTTGGTGAATTCCTTATAGAGATAAATTTTATCACGGATTAAGCAAAGTAATTATATAATGGATGGAAGGGGAATAGGAAGAGGACCTATCCAGCTGGACATAGGTATAGTTGTATCAAGCGTTGGGGGAAACTCCAATCAGGAACGGAATCAATTCAATGGGCTTTTTTCTGTTTTTGGTCTCGATTTTGGACTCTATATTGGACCATCATATAATCCTTTTCAGACCATAGGGCCCAGTGTAGGTATCGGTCTGGTAATAGGGTCTAATGGTTTTCTGGCTGCAAAACTGGGCATTCATTTCAGGAGAACGTTTGGTTTAGCCATGTTGTTTCCAATAGTTCCTATTTATGGTGTTGCCGGAGCGGGTTTTTTGGCTGCATTGCCTATCTCGGAAGGAGCTAAAGTTGCAGCAACTATACCATTATTGCTAGTGCCAGCAACTTTTGTATACAAAGAAAATATCAGGGAATTATATATACATGGAAAAGAAATTTTAAAGAAATTGAGTTTCGATAAGACAGAAAGATAATACTTCAGGAAAACCAGTCTTCATAATATTTACTTAGTATTGGATAAAGCCTTTGAAGCATTTTCTGGCGCTTATCTCTATATTCTGCAGCCTGTCTTTAGAGTTTCCTTCGGCTCCGAGCATTAAGCTCTTAGGGAGCTTCTTTATATCGCCAATTTCGCGATTAAAACGTTGTTCTTGAAGGGCAGGAAATATCTTCTCTAAGAGGTTAAGCCAATATCTTTCCAGTTATGGAATTGGCATATGTATTGAATAATTCTAGCAGTTTGTTTTTTAAAAATATATTTTCTAATTATTGTATAAATTACAATGTTATTGCAATTTCTATGCGTATTGATTTATTTACTCCGAATACATTTTTTCCGTTATCGACTCAAACAAAAAATTTCTATTTTATGTTTAATGTCTGCCTCTTTATTTGATGTTTTGACCTGATGAGGTTTATCGTAACCAATAACTCTCAACTACAATAGGATGTCCAAATAATAACTGGACATTAGTGATAGTTTCGACCGGAAATTCCAATTACCAGATTAAATTAAATCACCAGGAAAATTTATTCCAGCTTTTATTTCAGGCACAAAAAGAAAATAAAACCTACAAGAACAAAAAATTTATAAAGATCTAAGATATTAATAATACAAAACTGTCAAGAGATTCCAGAAGGAAATTATTGGGGAGATCCTTCACATGAAACGAAAATTCAAGTCAGGAAACAACTACATTATTTTATATGACTGCGGTACCGCCTTCCTTCGCTATGGAGATTCTTCTCCTGTTAAATGTGATTATTACGAGAGTGGAGACTTTATAACAATTCGATTAGAAGGAGATACAATGCAAATGAAGGTAGAAGAAGGAGGTATTAGTTCGATTATAGGGGATAGATGGGAAGAAATTTATCCTTTCGAGATTGCATCTTAACTTGTTCTACTCTTTATTTGCGGTTGTGGCAGCCGTAAATTTTTGTATTATGTGTAGAATTTACACGCAATAATCCAGTCTAAAAAATTGGATAAATTAAAATAAATCAATTTTTGGCATTTTTTTTATAAAATATAATTTTTGTATTATTCCTTTGTTTGCTGGTAAAAATAAAAAAATTATCATTTTTGTTTGATCAAATACATACAAAAATCACAAATTTATTTTAGAAATTACTGTAAAGAATAATCTATTGAGAGTGAGGTCTTAACAAAAAGAAAATGCTTTTAAAGTTAAAGAATGAAGTGGGAAGTGAAAGGAGCTGGAAATTCCCTCCAGTAAATGTGTGAACGAAGGAGTTCAGTGGCAAACGATATGATGATCTGGTTTATGGAAGAGCATCTGAAAAAATTCTTGATTTTCCTCTTAATCTTCTAATTTAACTTCTACCAGAGATTATAGAAGTTAATAATCTCACAAAACTTAGTTTACCTCAAAATATGCTTTCGGCGGGTAAATGTAAAAATACATTGTATTTTTACTGCTATTTATTTCTCGCATATTTTAAAATAATATAATTATGCATAATTTTCAAATTTAATACTCTACATACAAATATGTATATTTGTGAGAGAAAAATAAAATAACGTAATAAATTCAGTACATTTTGGTTATTTGCAATTCTTACATCAAAAACTTCAAGCAAAAATTAGCTAAGAGACACTTACTGTTGAATTCAGGATGTAATAAATGTGCGATGTCTAAAAAATATTATGAGTTGGATCATATGGTCAAGATTCGGAAACATCTGAAAGGGAACTACACTTTTTCGTTCGAAATAGGTTGATAAATCGTTACGGTTTCACCGATTAAATTTAATTCATGTGGTCCGTGGTGAGAAGGATCCAGTACTGGTGCCTCTTGGGGGTGGATTATATTGAAATTTTTTCCGTACTTCTTTCTGTTTATTTGTTTGACCGGAACCGCTTCGGCGGTTGATATTCCGGCAGGATACGTATCTGGCTACAGTTTAAATTCAGCGGGAACAACATATGTATTAAAAGGAGACATATTGGCAAATACTACCGCCTTTTCTGTAGCAGCAAACAATATTGTTTTCGATGGAAATGGACACACGATAGATTGCGGGCTAACTGGTGCTGGTGTGGGGATAATATGCAGCAATCACAGCAACATTACTATAAAAAACGTAAATGTCAGACAGCACAATTCGAGCACGACTTCATTTGGGGTCCTTACAAAAAACACGGAAAAGACTCTAATCAGTAATTGTTCCGCATCTAGTATAGCAGGATCCGGAATATACGTAGATGGATCCACGGCAGAAGTTGACCGGTGCAAAACGTCATCAGTTAGAGGTATGTCACTGTACCTATCTGCTAACAATTCGCGCGTGACAAACTGTTCGGTTGTGTCTGACTCAAATTACGCGATATGTTTTACAAATGCGAATAATAATATTGTGTCAAATTGTGTAGGGCGCTCAAATACAAGTCGGGGAATTGATTTCATTACATCAAATAATAACCATGTGTCTAATTGTGCTGGTTATTCAAACACTAGTAACGGTCTTTCTTTCACGAAATGTACGAATAATACCGTTAGTGCCTCGGTTGGGTATACAAATTCAAGTATCGGAGGCAATGGAATCCATTTAATGGATGCATCAAATAATAACTTTATTAACAGCAAAGGTTCATCATATGGTAAATTTGGAATTTGCCTGAACAACACTACAAAACATAACATTTTTGTAAACTGTATTGGAGAGTCTTTCGGGAGAAAAAGTATCTATCAGGGGATATGGTTTGCATTTTCATCAGCTGCATGCTCCGGAACTAATGTTTATAAGAATTGTACCAGTAGATCCGTGCTCGCGACAACGTGTAATGATCCGAATGCGATAACATGGCTTGCAATGGGTGACTCGATTACTGCAGGTGGTGCCGCAGGGTTGCCTTATGGAGCATATATTTATTATGCTAATGCCACACTCGGAAACAGTGGCTATGTATTTTATAATGCTGGGCTCGGTGGAGAAATCTCTGCCTCAGGAAGATTACGGTTTTTAGATGAAATGGCAGTGTTTAATCCTGAATATGTAAGTATAATGTACGGTGCCAATGATTTGAAAGTTATGCGTTCTCAACAATCTATTATTGATGACATTTTATGGATGGCATCACAGGCAAAGGCACATGGAGCTACACCGGTCATTCTTTTGACTTCCACCAGAAGAGGCGCAGAGATGAATACGACATATCTGGACCAGAATCTGTCTGCACAGGCACTGGCAGATGGATACTATATCTTTAATGTTTATGATATAATTGATACCGTCCCCAATAACGGCCTATATGATAAATATAATTCTACGAATTATGTAGACAGTGTACATCCTACTCAAGCAGCCAATAAATTGATCGGGGATGCGCTTGCGAATTATATCACAATATTGAGTGGCCAGGACCATTTAAAACAGTCTGTTAACTTCAGTTCTAATGTTAGCTCCGGTTACGTTCCTCTATCTGTACAGTTCACAGATTTATCGAAAAATGCAACATCAAGGAAATGGAACTTTGGAGACGGAACCGCAAATTCAACGGTAAAGAATCCGATTCATATGTATTCAAAAGCAGGAAATTATACTGTAACGCTTACGGTAAGTAACTCTGTGGGTAGCAGTAATGCAACAAAGTCCAATTACATAAAGGTCCAACCAGCACAAAAGCTGGTTGCAAACTTCAGCAGCAGTGTGACTTCAGGTTATGCCCCTCTAAATGTAAACTTTACTGACAGAAGCTCAGGAGCTCCCACTGCCTGGAACTGGAGCTTTGGAGATGGAACTTTTTCTACAGTAAAGAATCCAGCACATCTCTATTCGAAAGCAGGAAACTATACTGTTAAACTAACAGTAAAGAATGCGTCAGATAGTGCTAATAGTATAACAAAAACCAATTATATAAGAGCAAAAACACCTGCAACCACTATACCGCCTGCTGTAAGTTTTTGGGCTTCACGGACTTCAGGGACTGTTCCCATTACTATCGGTTTTACCGATGCCAGCACAAATACGCCTACAGCATGGAAATGGAATTTAGGAGATGGAACATATTCAACTGCTCAGAACCCAAGACACACCTATTCAAAGGCAGGGACCTATTCAATAACACTTACCGCAAGTAATTCAGCAGGAAGTGTGACCAAGACCAGATACAATTACATAAAACTGACATGAAGCTATGGGATTGAGGGCTTATATGTTAACCATTGGTGAGGGGTAGGAGGAAGTAAATCCTTTTGAAAATGCATCAAATCATAGTAGTTCCTGTATAACAATAACTGAGATTATAGTCTTACAATGATCGGAAATGCATCAAAATATACTCTGAAAATAATCTAAAAAGTTTAATCAAAAAGTTAGGTTTTTCGGTAGTCTTTTAAAGTTTTCGGTCTTTCTCTCTGTAAAATCACAAAGATAATATGGCCCTCTCTCCTGCCTTTCTTGTTTTCGCTGAACAAGATAACCCTAAAAAACGCACATGAAATTCTTCGAATAATAGGCACAAATAATGAAAGTAATCGAAAGTACTTTCATGCCAGAGTAAAAAAGAAAGTATGCCTTTTTAGAGCCTTATAGAGCAATATATCTCCAAGCTCGTCATGAGCATCTTCGTTTAAAAATGGAGTTTACTGTGGACTGATCAATATTTTTTGGAAGCTCTTTTGCAGAATATCCGGCACCAATGCTCTGGTTTAAATGGAGGGGGTCTACATAGATATCAGTGCTTGAGGTGCAGTTTAGATAGTTCCCTGCATAGTTATTATACAGACAGTTATTTTCCAGCAAAATGGTATGTGTCTCAGGGAGATAATTAATTACTCCATATCCTGTTCCACCAGGATCTTTATTACGCGGTTTGGTATTTGCGATAATATTATTGCGAACAATTGTTGTATATCCTGTACCTTTGGGTGAAAGGTCAACGTTACCTGAATTATTATATGTAGGATAAATGTGAGTGCCGCCTGTGGGATACATTTGAATAATTGCGCCGTGATATACCCCGTCAAAAGTATTGTTTTCGATAAGGGTATCGTAAAATCCGCTTGTCACTATGCCTCCTACCCAATCAATACTTGGGTTTGTACCCGTACTACGGAAGACGTTGTAGTAAATGTGGACATTCTTAGCGTCGTCCTTTGGATATGACTCAAAACATCCTATTAACCAGATCCCAGGCCCATAAGTACTTTGAATAGTATTATTATATACTTCCACGTCATTGACAATACCTGTTGTTTTTTCAATCAGAACTCCAGAGCCTCCTGCGCTCCAGTGGTAAAAAGAGTCGATTTCATTATCATGGATTTTTACGTGGTTTGAATTCCTCATCCTGAATCCGGAATCAGTCCTGACGGTTATTCTGTTGTTCCAGGCCTCTACGTTCTGGGAATTTTCGGCAAAAAGACCATTATGTCTCGTTTTATATATGGTGTTATTGTAAAATTGAATATCAGAACTGTTGTCTATTTTTACCATTTCTCCATGCCCGTCATGCACGTACATATCATGGATTTGAATATCCCTGGAATTACGGAAATGGATCATATTGTAATATCCGTATCCTTTCTTTTTATCGAGGTTATTGTCATGGTTTCCATCAATTTCAAACCCTTTTATAATGACCCCATGGATTTCGGTCTTGTTCATCTGCGTTATCAGGGGCTTAAATACTGGCCAATCCGCATTATCTATCAATTTAATTATGGCTGTAGGGTCGCCTTCCAGGGTCGTATTATTTCCAATGAAAATACTATCTGAGATTAGATATGTGTTTGGGCCTTTCAAATAAACGGTTGTAAACTGCGGATTTTCTGCTGCATATGCAAAAGCTTGGTTAATTTCTACCTGATCATCAATCCCATCGCATGTGAAGTTTTCACTTCCATCGCCAGCTACCCACAAAATCGAATCTGACCGCGCAGGTGGAGAGTTAGAATTTATCAGGATGTAAACAACAAATATATCCAGTACAATCAAGAAAATGAAAATTCCAATAAAAAATCCCTTGTTTTCCTTTTTTTGCCGTAAATACCCAAGATCTTTTTCGTTCATTTTATCCCCTACTCTCAATTATAAACTTCAGTCTTGGAAGTGCCCTGGAAGTAAATTCTTAATCTGACCTGATAAAATAAACGCATACTTAATCTTTAAAAATATATTGAAGAATAATTATGCATACGGTTCACAGTGAATTATCTTTGACCAATATAAAGTTGTTTAAATGATACGTAACAATATAGAGGATCTAAAATTAGCTCTTAAAATCCCTGATATAATTTGACGTATCCTCTTCAAATTGTAAGAGTAAAAAGTAAATTTCGAATATTTGCTGAAAATATAAAATTTACCCAAGTCTAAAAAATAGTATCATTCGAAGTATTCTATTTTAGAACTGTATGACAAAATTGTTGTATATTTTTCCCGTTGGGAAATTCTCCCCTGAATTTGAAAAGGATACGTTTTTCAAAGTTTTTTTGCGTTTAATAGAGTCTCAGGAGTGAGTTATTGAAAATCGTAAGCAAAATTGTCTCGTTACATTATTTTCAAACATGGGTGGATGCTCGTTTGTCAGAATTGATCAACAGCTCACGGACATGAACAGATGCCGAAAACACAGAAAATATCCTTTATAATGACCCACTTTAACGGCTTTTTTAGGGAGAGGGCAAAAGGAACGATTTTTCAGATTTTAATTCTGCACGCTAAATGGAGTATATATTCAATAGTAAAGATATATTCTAAATATATTTTCTATAACGAATTTATAGTATCATACTTATATAAATACAGTTATATTATCTTGGAGTTTAGACAAAGCGCTCTCTGTATAAACATTAAGAAAAAACAAGCTACCTGTCAAAAGTAAATTAGGACTTACACAGTTTGCCTTCCGGAAGCATGTTCATAATTTTACAGAGAAACAATATTAAAATATTTAGGATTACATGTTTGATATACAAAATAAAGCACAGTCAAATTTGGGATATGAATAATGCTGATAAAATGATGCTGTTGATTTTTGGTTTAAATGCTTAAGTCCTAAAATAAAATTTTTTCAAAATACAAAGGAGGACAAAATATGGGCGGATGTGATCCAATAACGTATCACGGTGTTACACAAAATGTATTTAATTGTTTGAAAAAGAAACTTGAAAATGTCGGTGTAAAAGTACCTTCAGGAAACGAAGGTGAAATTGAAGGATATGGAGTTAAAGGTCATTTTAAATGGGATGGGGTGACAAATCTCACTATTACTGTTACTAGTAAGCCATTAATTCTTCCTTGTGGGACGATAGTGGGAAAGCTTAATGACACTGTGCATGATTGTGGGGGAACTAACTGATAAAATAAGAAAGGAGTAGAAGAGTTTTTCCACAGGCAAGTCGAGAGAGATATGGTTATAGATTTTAAAGGAAGTATTCAAATCTTATATGGGTGTCCTAGGAAATTTGAGAGATTTTAGATTATTTCCCAGCTAACTTTAAAACTATATAATTATTCAGCCATCTAAAAAGTTACTGAATCTTGCTTTTTTCACAGAGCCAAGTTTTAGAAGTATATAATTAGAGCTGATCCCAAAACTCAAAAATAACCTATTAGAATCTCGATTTTGAAAAATTAACCGGCTGCTAATCAGGAAAATACTTATCAAATTTTTAGGAATTTGGAAGTAAAAAGTAGTTTTGAGATCGGCTCTTAGTGAAAACAAAGTTTAAAGATCTTAGAGAAAAAGGCAGCATATTAAGATCTGGGCATTGGTAATTAAAAATAGTAATATATTATGAAAACCTATATTTCTGCATGAATTGCCCAAGATGTAAGAGTTCCACTCACCACAAGAACGGTCTAGTTGGTGGACGTCAACGATTCAAATGCCATGATTGTGGATATAACTATACAGTAGAGATAAAATCAACTGCTAGCTCCGCTTCTGTTAAGAGACAGGCTTTGCAACTCTATCTTGAAGGATTAGGGTTTCGCTCAATAGGCCGGTTTTTAGGAGTAAGTCATGTTTCTGTCCAAAAATGGATAAAGAAATTTGGTCAGGACTTAGAGG
>CAZLNG010000037.1:0-13143 GCA_964560735.1 uncultured Methanosarcinales archaeon
AAAAGAGGATCAAGAGAGTACGTGAGGAAGATATCCTCATGTACTTTCATGCCAAGAATAATGATTGCAAAAGAATCTCTTAAATTGTTTAATATAAAATCCTCTAACGCCATCTATAGAGCACAACTTAAAAATATTTTTGCTATTTATTCTAAATTATCCTTATATAAATTTAACGAAAAGTGTACTGAGTATTTTATAGGGGGATAAGAATTCTTTCCAGCTACTTTCGACTATGAAAAAAGAAAATTTCAGACGTAAGGATCCCTTAACGCCTTGTTGATACCGAAATTCCTGCGCTCCTCGACCGTCTTCCGGTTCTTGTCGATTTTTTCCTTCGCAAGCTTCGTGAGGAGCTCGAGGCCGGGCTTTACCTCTTCGATGGGTTTCGTCTCGAAAATTCCCGCAGCAACCGCCTTTGACCAGACTTCGTTCCCCTTCTTGGTGCGGATGAAGACTGTAGACCAGCCGTCAGGGCTTCCGACCGAGCCGGTTGAGATGTCGGCGAGGTTGGAGACATAATCGAGGCAGACGTGGCAGCCGGGCTGCTCGTACTTGTGGGTTGCCTTGAGCGGCAGAGTGGAAACGTTCCCACGCTCGGTGTAGACCCAGAATTTACCCTTCGTTATCTCCATCTTCTTCACTGAGCCAAGGCTCTGAGCCGCGTGGTCCTCGACAATGGTCTGCAGGGACTTGTATGGGAAGTTTTCCATGCAGAAGAGCCCTACTGTAAGAGCAATCTTGCCCGGGACGTCCCGCATATTGATGGGATAGAGCTGAGCCTTCCTGACCGCCTGCATCTGGCAGCAGACGCCTGTTACTCCTACCTTATCGAGTCCAAAAGACCGGGTCGCCTCCTTGAGCCAGGAAATCTGGGGACTGATGCTGTACTTTGTCCCCTGTGCCTTGAGGATGTCCTCACGGCTCATCGCGACTATTGGCTTTGGCTCCCAGGGACGTTCACCCTTGCCTGCAACAATTGTCCCGTCTATGATTCCCTCCTCGAGGGAATAGACCATAAGGGCAGTGGCAATACCGCCGTCCTGTGCTTTTTTGAGGATTTCCCTGTCCGTGCTTCGTGCCGAGACGCAGGTAATGTATTTGCCGAGATATGGATCTTCAAACATTTCTTTCACCTCATTTAAGCGCGTCTGCAATTATCTCGCTGATACTCTCGAATTCTTCAATCACATCGAAGTTGAAGAACGACCTCGGACAGGCGCCGTAGCAGGAGCCGCACTTGATGCAGAGGTCACGCTCACCCTGCGGCTTCCCGAATTCGTAGGTGATAGCCCGCACGGGGCAGGAGGCAGCACAGGTTCCGCAGCCCATGCAGAGTCCCTGGTTGATCACGTCGTTCATCAGGTCGCAGAAGCAGCCTGTCGTTCCGCGCTTCGCAAGGTCCATGAGGGGCTTTAAGTACTTTCCCGCAAGGACCTTCTGGTCCTCGTTCCCCTGCAGGAGCAGGTACGCCATGACAGCGACATTTCTTATGAGCTCCGGGCTCGGGGGGCATCCGGGGATGTAGACATCCACATCGATGAGATCCCCGATAGGAAGGAAGGATTCGTGCTGTGGCTGGTTGTGCTGCCCACCGCGGCTGAACCTGGTGATGTTCCCGTAGCAAGAGCAGGAGCCGAGGGCCACCACAATCTTTGCTTTCTTCCGAGTCTCCTTAATCTCCTCCACTGATTCATGGTCCTGGATGCAGACCGACCCTTCAACGAGCGCCACGTCCATCTCCGGGATATGCCGGACGTCTGCTAACGTCAGGCTGTAGACTAGGTCGGCATAGTCGTCCAGGATCTTGATAAGTCCCAGGTTGTTGTCGGCCACGGACACGAGACAGCCTGTACAGCCGCTCAAATGTACATGCCCGAGCTTGATCTTGTTTGCCATGGTTTTGCCTCCTTTGTAGCTTTCACCTTCTTCTCCGTCGCAACCTGAACAGACTTTGCTTCCCCGTCCATGGTCTTCTTGATGGAGTTAAGCATTTGCATAATTCATCCCGATTTCCTTCAGTATCTCGGATACAGCGTCTGGAATGGCTCTCTGTACTTCGTCTGTAATCCCGATGACCATCTCTGGTGCAGAAACGTACTTCTTCTGGCATGCAAGGACCCTAATCCGGATATCGTCCTTGATGCACTGGAGGGGCTCGGTCAGATCCCAGGAGTGGGCGTCTCTGTAGCTCCCCACGGGAAGTTCGTCAACGGAAAGCCACCTGAGCTCGCCGGGTTTACCCCCAAAGTCCGCAATGTCCACGATGATAAGAGTCTTTGTGGACTCGGGATTAAGGAGGGTAAAGACGAAATGGGGCCCTCCGAGCCCCGCGTCAATAACTGTGACATTTTTTGGGAGCTCGAGATCCTTTAGATTCTCCACTACTGCGGGTCCGAACCCATCGTCCGCATATAGAGGGTTTCCGCAGCCTGCCACCACGATTTCGGAGTACAGCGTTTCCATTCCCTTCACTGGATGAGCCTCTGAGCGACTATTTTGTTCTCCTCATCCACCACTATCATGTGGGTTGCGCACGAAACGCACGGGTCATATGCCCGTACGACCATCTCGGCGATCTGCCAGGGAGCTCCCGTCAGGGAACGGCTACAGGTCGGGAAGTTCCATGTGGTGGGCACAAGCATCTCGTACCACAGCACCCGACCATCCTTCACCTTTGAGAGGTGGATATCGGTTCCTCGCGGGGCCTCGTTAGCAGCCCAGCCCATGGACCCATCTCCCTGGGGAATATTGTCGGCAAGGACCTTGCCCGAGGTATCCAGGTTGTCGAGGCACTTGAGGATGGTGTAACAGCAGTCGGGGTACTCCATCTGCCTGGCGATGTGCTGGGCGAATGTTCCCTTTTCATCGAAGTTCTTGAAGGTAGCTAGCCTTGCCCTCGGGCCGACCTCAACAGGCTGGCCGTCGTAGATTGGAACACCATTGCACGCTTCCATCTGGGGGTTGGCCCTGGTGCCGGCCTTCGTTGTGCCGCCGATTGGGTAGCTCGGGTCCTCAAGATCGATAGTTACTTCACCCATGTACCAGTCCCATGGCCTGGTCTCCTTATACCGGGCGAAGTCCCACATGGGCTTTTCGTCCAGACTGGATGAGCCGTACATCGGAGATGTGGCCATAACCCCCTGGTTGTGGTACCCGAGCGTCTTGGGAATAGGGATCTTCTGGCCCGCGACCTCGATGAACTCCCTGTTCTGCATGTTCCTGATAACATCGAGCATGAACTCCATCTGCTCATGGGCAAGGACGAGACCTTCCTTCGCCAGGTCGGCCATCTTCTGCTTTGCCAGGGAACTCACGTTGTGGTACATCCCTCCGATCCTCGGGTTGGAGGGGTGGATCGCCTCGCCGCCTGCGATAGCTCCAATAGTCTGCCCGATTTCTCGGATACGGATGATCCTCGCTGCAACGCTCCTGAAAGGCTGCTCCTTGGCGAACGGGTTGAACTTTGTCTCAGTTCCCGGGATGTAAAAGTCCGGGAGGATCAGGATGTTGTGCAGGGCGATGCTGTGGAGACGGTTTGCGGCATGGAGAATGACCCGAAGGAGTTTTGCATCCGTGGGAATCTCACAGCCAATAGAGGCCTCCATGGCCTCGATGCTTGCCAGAGTATGGGCAATGGGACAGATACCGCAGACCCGAGATGCGATCTTCGGGACCTGTTCCATCGTCTTACCTATGGCGAGCTTCTCAATACCCCTTACAGGGGTGATGGAGAGCCAGTCTCCTCGCTCGATAATACCCTGATCATTCACCTTCAGGGTGAGCTTGGAATGGCCTTCATGTCTCGTGGTTGGAGAAATCTCTACAACTTTCGTCAATGGTATGCCTCGTTTTCGATTCTGTGTTCTTGTTTTTCCCTTTCAGAGGGTCACGATTATAGCGATATAAAATTACATTCTGGAGATCCAGGTTCAGACAAAGTTCTTCAGCTAATGACGCACTCCAGATGAAGTGCATACCTTCCTTACCATTTCCAGTCCCCATCAAATTACTGGATTTTTGGGAGGGGAGTAAGCCTGATCTCTTAAAAAATATACCAAGGTCATGGAGCAAGAATGAGAGTTGAAGTTTATCGTCATCCATTGCCTTAAATGCCTTTAAAAATCTTTCAAAAAAAATATCCACTCATATATATAATCTTCTAAATTTAGTCAATTTATTGAAATTTATGAGAAACTAGTTGATAGGAACCCGGCATCGCATAAATATTAAAAGAATAAAAAAATAATTGTAATATAAAAATTCAACTCAATGTGAGTTTCAATCCTTTTTTCAAAAAAATTACTTGCTAATAGCTAAGAAGCAGATCTTTATCGTCAAACCTTACTTTTGTTTTAATCCTTGTTTTCATGGAAATTACTTCAGTACTTCGTTAAAATCCCCCCTTCACGATTTTTCCCCATTAATTTACTTCAGACACTCCACCATTATCCTAAACCCTTAACTTTTGTCTCAGCCTTTACATTCTGCTTCATATAATACAGTGTACCTTTAGAAAATGAGTACTATCTATCTCTTAGAGTGAAACAGGCACAAAATGTCTTCAGGTTTTTGGCTTCGATGGGCTAGAGGGAAGAGCTAAATTCAGGATATGGAATGAAGCAGGCTTGATGTTTGCCATTTATTTCAGAATCAATCAGCTCGTACTCGACCTCAAGCCCATCGATTTTCAAATTAATACTCACATTTTCAAATTTTCTTTCGAGCATCCCATTGATCATTTCAAGAAACTCTATTCGATTTTTCGGTTTATACTTATCTATCATAAGAACACCTGTACTTTGATTCAGTAATTCCCACGTGGAGATTTCTGCGGCTTCCGTGCATACCCCTCTAAAGCTTTTACCCAGTTTTTCCCGTCCCATTTTTTCCAGTGCATCATTATCATAGCACGGTTTAACAAAAGTTCTTCTCCCGAGTCGATGAAACCATTTCCATTTTTGAGCCCATGTTCGAAAGTATACCTAAGGCGTCCAGAGTACCATTCCAAAAATCTTACGAATGCTTCGAATTTCGATATCCTCAGATTATGCATATAGAATTCGATACAGATTTCTTGCAGTTGATCTTGTCTCGGTAGCCAGATATAGTTAGTAGAATTATTCCCGGCATAGAGTAAAACCTCAACTTCTTCAAAAGCAGGATTATAAACAAAGTCACCTGATTTAAAAATCCATTTTCGCTGAATTTCCTTCGCTAGTGAACACATTCTAATGTACTTCTCTGATGTATCCATTTCAACCAACCTCAAAATGAAATATCGAGTAATGGTTAAAAGGAGTACCCGAGCTGTGTGAAAGTATTGACTGATGGTACTATGGAAGGATCAAGTACTGCTGACATAGAGAGGCTTAAAATCGATCTATATTCAGATGTTACAGATGATGCCCTTATTCCACTGTCAGACAGACTCAATATATAGTAAATGACCGTTCAGTATTACAAATAATCAATTAACGTAGATCTGGAAACACCAACATGGAGCCGTCCCACCTCCAGATAAATACATGAAAGAGTAAAACGTAAGTGTAATGGAAGAATATTTCTCAAGTATCTATACAGTTGTCCCGGAACTTGAAATAATTAGTTGATATCAAATTCAGATGGTGAATTTGTTTTTGATGGAAATAATTCCACAGAAAGTATCCGTAACTGAAAAATAAGGTCTGAGGTTTTGCAAGTGAAATATTTGATGATCAATGGAAAAAGAGAAGAAATTCCTCCTTTTCCTCATCATAAGGCTTACATCTACAGGAGTAAGCAATTCTTTTTTGCTAAAGGAATGTCAACTCGTTTAACAATGGGCAATTTCGTTACTTTGAAAGAGCTATACAATGGATTTAAAAATAAATGTTCCATTCCAAGGGTTCTTCTGGTAGATCCGACCAGTAATTGTAATTTGAAGTGTAAAGGGTGCTGGTCTCAGGATTATGAGAGTGGCCATAGTATTTCATATGAAAAGTTTGATGATATATTAAATCAGGCTGAGGAACTGGGAATAATGGATTGTCTGATGACCGGTGGTGAACCTTTACTTCGGAAAGCCGATATTCTGAAACTATGCAAAAAGCATAACAAAATGACATTCGGAGCATTTACCAATGCTACTTTGATCGATGAAGAGTTTGCCGATGAAATGGCTAAACTGGGTAATTTAAATGTCTTTATAAGTATTGAAGGGACAGAAGAAGAAACAGATTTCAGGAGAGGGGCGGGTGTTTACGATAAAGCGATCAGAGCAATGGATATTTTAAGATCCAGAGGCATTGCATTTGCTTTTTCATCTTGCTATCATTCAAAGAACTATAAGACCATAGCCAGCGATGAATTTCTTGATTACATGCGCCAGAAAGGTGCCTGGTTTGGCTGGTTATTCCAGTATATTCCAGTGGGAAGCGGTGCGGATACTTCTTTAGTATGTACTGCCGAGCAAAGAGCATACGTCCAGAAAAGAATCAGGGATTACTGCATAAAACACGATTATGTGATCATAGATTTCTGGAACAATGGACATCTGTCTTTCGGTTGCATTGGTGCAGGTGTTGGTTTTGCTCATATCAATGCTAAGGGTGACGTTGAACCCTGTGCGTTTTGCCACTATTCCGATTCAAACATTTATGAAGTGCCGCTTGTTGAAGCTCTCAGGTCTAAATTCTTCACGACTTTTAGAAATGCCCAACCATTTTCTAAAAACCCATTAAGACCCTGCCCGTTGATAGATAATCCACAAGCAATCATTGATGTAGTTAATGCAGCTGGGGCAAAGTCAACCCATCTGGCCAATCCGGAATCGGCTGAAGCTCTCGCGATGAAAAGTTTTGAGAGAGCAAAAGAGTGGGAAAGAGTATCAGAAGAACTATTCAGAAAAATGCCGGAGCATGTTCAGAAAAATTTCTCTAAATATTTGAAGTATTATGCTTTTAAGAAAGGAATAACCGATGGAAGAAGAACAGGTATCAAAAGAGGAACAGATGCTAGAGGAGGAACAGAAATTAGAAGAGGAGCAGACACTGGAAGAGGAGCAGACACTGGAAGAGGAACGGAGTAAATTCACAAAAGAGGTCTTTTCTGTCGTGGGTATCGAAAATGTACATACTATACAAGAAAATGTATTACCAATGTATTAATATGCTTAAAATAACGGACAATTGTGTTAGCTTTATACAGGTACAGAGTGTAATCTTGAGTTACGGTCAAACCCGGAAAATAAAGTCCTTATAAATTGATTTTTTTGAGAGTATTTGAATCAATATTTTAGTATTAATGACTCATTATACTCCAAAAATTAAAACTCTTAGCAAGTTAAAAAAAGCATTTTTGTACTTGATTTGGCAATTGGTGTTCCATCTTTTCGAGTCCACGATCCAGTTGCTCTTTTATAGTCATCAATATCATCTTCAGTGAGTTTATCTGGATCAGTCTTGATGTGTTTCAAACTATACATCATCATATTTGTGTTATTTCTAATTGTAGCAGCTGATCTTTTATTACCAGGACCTTCAAAACTGTCTAAATATCTCAATATAATAGTTTGGTTGTGTTTTGAAATATTATCGTCTTCAAAGAATTTTTTGGAATTTTCATTAGGTCTTCTGTTGTTAATTATTATCTTCGGCAATAATATTACTACTGATAATATAAAGTGTTTTTGTGCTAAATATGAATATGCGCAAGATTTATTTTAATTAAAACCAATTAAAGATAAATGGAAATTCCTGAGAGCAAACATCTTCGGGGAGTCAATCTTATTGGGGCTAATCTTGCAGGAGCAAATCTTAGCGGAGCTAATCTTATAAAAGCTAACCTGGAAGGAGCCAATCTTAGAAAGGCAAACCTTAAAGGAGCAGATCTTCGGGAAGCTAACCTCTCTAACGCTCATCTTCTTGATGGTAAGGGCGCTGATCTTCAGGAGGCTAACCTCCATGGAGCCAACCTTGAAGGAGCTAACCTTATAAAGGCCAACCTTAGAGGGGCTAATCTTAGAGAAGCTAACCTTCAATTGGCGAATCTTCATCTGGTTAACCTCCAGTTAGCCAACCTTCAGGAGGCAAACCTTCAATTGGCTAACCTGCAAAATGTTAATTTTCGGGAAGCTAACCTGCAAAAAGTAGACCTCTACTCAGCTGACCTCGAAGAAGCTAACCTGCAAAAGGCTGACTTTCGAGAAGCTAACCTTAAAGAGGCTAATCTTCATAAAGTTGATTTTCATGGAGCTAATCTTCAAGAGGCTAACCTCGAAGGGGCTAATCTTTCAAATGCTCACAACTTATCAATTGACCAGCTTTGTAAAGTAAAAACACTTCATAACGCAAAATTAGATCAAGAGATCCTCATACCTTTAAAAGAGAAATATCCTGCCCTTTTTGAAAAACCTGATTAAAACAAAGAATGGATCCTGCCAAAAATAGCCTTACACTTTTTAAGATAAATTATGTACCGATTGGCTCCAGGGAGGAATCCAGTGCCAATCGGGAGAGGCGGCGACAGATCCCGATTAATTCCATAGTGCCAGTTAAGAACTAATCGGCATACTATTCGAATAAAGCCAACATATGACCCCTTATGTTAGCTTTTCGACAATATATAGAATGATTGGTATCTATATCAATTTTTCAGAATGAAAAAAATTACAAAGAAACACTTCAATAGAGTTTAGTCAGAATAAAGTGAGTAATTTGGAAAATTTTTATACCTGAAATACCTTCATATGCCCGAATAGAAGTTCTCCGCACCCATTTAGATTCTAAAGTTCAATTCCTTTAAAGCTTAACCTGAATCTTCATCTTAACCTGATTTTTCAGAATTTAGTTCTCCAACATTCGTATCTGCTTTTATAAATTTCAGGAACTTTCTAACTAATAGAAAAAAATGAGTAGCTTTTAATATTAGGTGTTCAGTAGCTAATAGAATCATTGTAGAAGATGGAATTGATCAGAAAATTCCGGGGGGAGTGCAGAAAAAAGTAAGAGGTAATTATGGATAAATCACTGGCTATTAAATTGTTAATTTGTCTTCTTTTGTTTTTCATTCTTTTAAATTTAAATGAATGCTACGGCAGTTTGAAAGCTCCTTTGTGTTTTGATAACGTAAAGTCTACTTATTGTTGCATATTAATGCCATAGGACATATGATCAATTTTTAAACTTTTAATTTATAAAATCTACGGAAGTTCCCCCCATTTATCCATTTTTAGATCATCTGGACAAAAAAACTTAACGAATTTATAGCATTTTAAGGCTCGTTAAGGGCAGGGTTACTAGAGTTTTAACAAATAGTTATTTAACTTTCAGGAGCCCATAATTTTGAAGGGGATGACTATAAGTTCTGATTCCAAGCTCCTGGAAGATGTTAAGCAGCATTTGTGTATATGCTCTGCAGGCCTTAAACTCACTTCTGATATGGAAGCATTTTTGAAAACGCCTATGAGAGAACTCTATGTTTCCTTGCCTGTTCATATGGATGATGGTTCTATCAAGGTTTTTAAAGGTTTTCGAGTCCAGTACAATGAAGCGCTGGGTCCTACTAAAGGCGGCATACGTTTCCATCCGGAAGAGACTATGGAAACAATAAGAGCTCTTGCAGCCCTGATGACCTGGAAATGTGCCCTTCACAAATTGCCCCTGGGAGGGGCAAAAGGCGGGGTTGTGTGCAACCCAAAAGAACTCTCCCACAGAGAAATTGAGCGTTTGAGCAGGGCTTATATCCGAGGGATTTACCAGATCATAGGGCCGGATAGGGATATACCTGCTCCCGATGTTTATACGAATCCTCAGATTATGGCCTGGATGATGGACGAGTACTCGAAACTGGCGGGTAAGAACGTTTTTGGAGCAATTACAGGCAAACCTACAAGCCTTGGAGGTTCTGCAGGCAGGTTCGATGCCACAGCAAGGGGCGGCTTATACACTATAAAGGAAGCCGCTGAAAAGCTTGGAATGAGCCTGAAAGATTCAAGAGTTGCAGTACAGGGATTCGGAAATGTGGGATACCACGCTGCATACCTGGCAAAGAAACTTTTCGGCTGCAAAGTTGTGGCTGTAAGCGACAGCAAAGGTGCTATCTACTCAGAGGAAGGATTGGATCCTGAAGATGTTTCGGGATATAAACACTCAACAGGTTCGGTACTGGATTATCCCGGGACAAAAAACATCACCAACGAAGAGCTTCTGGAACTGGATGTGGAGATTCTTATTCCTGCTGCCCTTGAAAATGTAATTACTGAAAAAAATGCAAAAAGGATTAAACCGAAGATTCTTGCAGAGATGGCTAACGGACCAACCACTGTAGAAGCAGAAGAACTTCTAAGCCTGAACGGGGTTCATATTATCCCTGACATCCTCTGCAACGGAGGAGGGGTCATAGTCTCATACTTCGAAATGGTACAGAACCAATCCAGCATACAATGGGAAGAAGAAGAGGTTCAAAAACAGCTGGAAAGAAAGATGAAAAAAGCATATCATTCGGTGTATGATTTTTCGGCAAAGAACAATGTAACTATGCGACAGGCTGCATATACCCTCGCTGTCGGCAGAGTAATTGAAGCCATGCAGCTTCGGGGCTGGATATGAACTTCAGGAAAAATAACCAACAAAATAAGATAAGTAGTATCCGGAAACGGATGAAAATAATATCGAAATCGGAGTGGTTCGAATGTACAGATGCGACAAATGCGGGTATCTTTACAATCCTGAGTCTGGAGACTCTTCACAGTCCATATCTCCGGACACGCCTTTTGAGAATCTCCCCAAATCATGGAAGTGCCCCAGATGCGGATCATCCAAGGAAGGATTCAAGAAATATGACTGTAAAACACCGGGCCGCAAAAATACATGTCAGTAAAGTTTATTAAAAATTTTCTAATATAAAAGCGACGCACGTTTTTTGAAGTGCTGAATTGATAAAAATTTCATCTTCGCGTCGAATTATACCAAAACATAAGGGGTATTGGAGTCAGGAGTATGAACTCAATTTCAGGTTCGGAAAAAGATCCGGAAATGGATCTTAATAGGAATTTAGAAGAAGGCTCGGAAAGAGAAAATGATAAAACTGATACACACGCTTCATTGTATGAAGAATCTCTTGCCATGCATAGAAGGTTAGGGGGTGTGCTCGGAGTTGCAAGCAAAGTCCGCCTGCGTACGATCCATGACCTGAGCGTTGCCTATACACCTGGAGTTGCCGAGCCTTGCAGGAAAATAAGCACCGATCCAGATCTTGCCTATCTTTATACCCTGAAGAAAAATACAATTGCGGTTGTCACTGACGGGTCTGCAGTGCTCGGACTTGGAAATATAGGGCCTTACGCGGCTCTGCCGGTAATGGAAGGTAAAGCGATTATTTTCAAGGAGTTTGCAGATATTGACGCTTTTCCTATCTGCCTGGACACTCAGGATACTGAAGAAATAATAAAAGCAGTCAAGTTCCTTGCCCCTGGTTTTGGAGGCATCAATCTTGAGGATATCAGTGCACCTCGCTGTTTTGAGATCGAGGCCAGGCTGCGCGAAGAGCTTGATCTGCCAGTTATTCACGACGATCAGCACGGGACAGCAATTGTTGTATTTGCCGGACTTCTGAATGCCCTTCAAATTGTAAAGAAAGAGCTAAAAGCCCTCAAGATTGTGATTTCAGGATTAGGGGCGGCAGGAGTTGCGATTTTCAGATTTCTGGTCCGTGCAGGAGCAAATCCTGCAAATATTATCGCCTGCGACAGCAAGGGCCTTGTATATGATGGCCGGGAAGAAGGGATGAACGCTATAAAAGGGGAGATTGCCAGACTTACGAACCCTGAAAAATTGAAAGGAGGGCTTGAAAACGCTTTCCCTGGTGCCGATCTTTTTGTTGGGGTCTCGGTTGGGGGTATCGTTACTGAAAACATGGTTCGTTCGATGGCAAAAGATGCAATCGTAATGGCTATGGCAAACCCTGTACCCGAAATCATGCCTGATGCTGCTAAGCGGGCAGGAGCCAGAATTGTTGCTACAGGCAGATCGGACTTTCCAAACCAGCTTAACAACTGCCTGAGTTTTCCTGGTGTTTTCAAAGGGGCTCTGAGTACCTGTGCAAGGAAAATAACCCCTGAGATGGAAATGGCTGCAGCCTACGCCCTTGCAGATGTTATAAATGCTGGAGAACTTTCCGAAGACTATATAATTCCTGAACCCCTCGACAGACATGTCGTACCTGCGGTTGCAAAAGCAGTTTCCAGCGCATCATTTGAGAGTTGTGCTGCAAGGAAAAATCTTGAAGACAGGGTCTGAAGGTGTCGGCAAAACTTAGCTGATAAACTGGGAAAGCTGAGCTGATAAAGCATTGATTTATGGCTTTCTGAAGTATCCAGTGTCGCGTCAATCATCAAAGATTGAACGATTCTGAATTGTTGTTAATCTATTTGATACGACATTACACTGTGGACTCGACACTAGCAAGGTTAAGCATGTAAAACTAACTGCGGTGAAATATAAATAGAACTGTACCATTATTATTCATTAGGTAGTGGGGAAAAGTCGTATGTAGCGTCTCTCTAAATTGTATTAACTTCTTTCATTATCCCCACTCCCAAATAAAAAATCAGTCTGCTCTACCGATATTGCAGAAGTACATCATTGGTTTTGAGTTTTCCAGGAAGTGTTCCTTCCAGACAGCGCAGGTTTTGCAAATACATTGTTTGTTAGGGTTCAGATCCACACATGTTGCAGACCCGGTAGAACAATAGACTCCTGGAAACTTTTCGGGCTCTGGAATTATCCCTTTTTCTGAACTATTTATTTCGTTTTTTAAACTATCATACTTTTCCTGAACGCAGATACTATTAGCCTGGACAGGACATTTTGGACACATGCACTTTTCAATATTTGATATGGTATACGGAACTTTAGGTTCTCCAACCATGCTCCTCTCACTCCCCCAAAACATATTTATAAAATATTAGATTTGTATTTGGATTCAGAGAATAAAAGCTTTTTTTAGTCCAGGGAGAATATTAATGCAGTAATGGTTATAATAGCTTATTTATTTTAGAGTGTAATTTAACCGGAGATAAAACCTTGACATCTGCCCAAGAACTTCTCTCATAGAGATCACAAATAAGAGGAAAATTAAAAAAGATTGATAAAAAAATATTAA
>CAZLNG010000037.1:13243-32122 GCA_964560735.1 uncultured Methanosarcinales archaeon
GAAAGTATTAAGAAAGTATTAAGAAAGTATTAAGAAAGTATTAAGAAAGTATTAAGAAAGTATTAATAAAAATGATTTATTCTGGCCTGTTTCGTTTAACCTCAACCAGTATTTTCTTCTGTATCTCTGCAATCTCTTTTAGTGTATTATTGATTTCTGTTATTATCTCCATTGTGATTTGATTTATATTGATTTCTGAAACTTCCACAGGATATTCCGGAGTTTCATCCGATTCTTCCATTTGTAGCGTTCGTAGAACGTCAGCCAATACTCCAAACTCACAATTTTTGCTGGTTCTTTCTTCCACTTTATCTTCTTGATACATGACTCTAACAGTGCCTCGAAATATAAATAAATTATTTTTTGGCTTTGTAAAACCTGTTTTAATCAGCTACAACATATTGAAAACAGGCAATTACCATTTACTTCACGCAAGTTGATATTCGTTATTTCAGGGAGTTATCCAGGACACAAACCGAATTTCATACCTATTAAAACAAAAAAATTGAATTGTTGACCATTTGGCATGAAAGTACATCTGAAAGGAGGCGTCTTTGTTAAGGTTGTAGTTTCAAAATTGAGGAAATCGAAAAATTGCCTGCAAAGCAGGAAACTGCGTAAGTCTCTTAAGAGTCAGAATTTCCCCTGTAGAGCTAATCCCAACTGTAGACTCAGTTTCAACGCTATAATATCTGTCTCAGCCCTAGATAGCCACTTTGAGCCTTATAAGGTTGGGTCTCAACCCTGTACTTCTATCCAGCCCTGTATAACCTGTTATTTCTATCACTTGGAGAAAACACTCACGTTAAAATGCCTTTTTCATGTGTACACTGGAATAATTCTCGCGGGAGCCGGAGGATTACTTGCAAAAGCCTGCTTAAAACACAGATAAAATGGGTTCACAGAAGATTTAATCTAAAAAAGTTAACTCTTGAACATATTTTCTAAACAAAAGGCTACAACAATTAATTCTGAAAACTGAGGAACTTAAGTTCCTCTATTTTAAAATAATTACCTTCTTGAATTTTTTTTCACTTTCAATATGAATTTTCTTTTGTGATATGAGTTTTTCACTTGAAAAAGCTACAAATCTCTGTCAGCGGCGTAAAAAACCTATATATTCTATAAACCTTGTTTTTATAATAATCCTATCAAAGATATTAAGATCAATTCGTATTAATTTTTTCCAGGGGATCATGATAACAGAAAAAAATTTCCAGAACAAATTCGCCGGGAAAGGGCATCCGGAAAAAGACCTTTTCGACTTTTTTGAGTCTAAAGAAGAAACAAAAAACCTTATGAACAGTATTCCACCTGTCATATTTATAAGACGAGCTGAGGCTGGCTTTCCTGTAGAATTTGCATCTGCAAATGCTGCCAATCTGGGGTACGAAGTTGCTGATTTTAAGGACGGAAAACTTCTTTATGCTGATATAATTCATCCTGAAGATCTCGATGCATTTAATTTTGCAGTCATCAGCAATTCCGAGAGAGGAATAAAAGATTACACCCTGGAATACAGGATCCTTACAAAAAATGGAGAACTGCGCTGGGTTGAGGACAGAACCCTGATACAGTACGGAAAAAATGGCAGGATCAGCCGGTATATCGGGATCGTTTCGGATGTAAGCGGGCGCAGGAAACTTGCAGAGAAACTGGAGCAGGAAAAGAAAAAGTTTACTTCTCTTCTGAACTCAAGCAGGGATGCCATAATTATTCTTGAGAAGGATGGGAAACTTCTGGTGGTGAATGAGGAAGCCTGCAGGAGGCTTGGGTACAGTGAAGAAGAATTTCTCAAGCTTAATCCCGGAAAGATAGATCCCAGATACGAAAGCCAGTTTCAAAGGGTTGTGAAGAAGGTGCATCTGGCAGGAAAGGCTGTCTTTGAAAGTACGCATCTTAAAAAAGATGGCACGCCTATCCCCGTAGAGGTAGAAGCCCAGTTAATGGATTATGAGGGAAGAGACACTGTACTTACAGTTTCAAGAGATATTAGTGAGCAAAAGAAGATAATAAAAGAACTTTCCAGCTCATTAAAAGTCAGTAAAGTCCTGAAATCTGTGGTAAACGGCAGTCCTGTAATCGTTTATCTGAGCAGCCCGAGAGAACCTCACCCGGTAGAATTTATTACTGAAAACATAAGTCTTTTCGGATATCAGGCAGACAGTTTTACTTCGGGAAAGTTTGCTTATGAGAATATTATCCACCCCCTTGACCTTGAGAGAGTAAGGGAGAATTTCTTCAGGAATTATACAGAAGGGCGTACGGATTTTACACAGGAATACCGTATCCTGGCAGCATCAGGCGAAGTAAGGTGGGTAAATGAAAGGAAATTTATCCACGTGGATGAAAAGGGAGAAGTCGAATACCTGCATGGAACCGTAATGGATATTACTGAAACAAGGCAAAGCAAAGATTTTCTTCGCCTCCAGCGGGATTTTGGGAGTACCCTTGCTTCAGTTGACGAAATCCAGGAAATTATTAGACAGCTTCTCGAAATGACTCTTGAAATAGAACCCCTGGACTCAGGCTGTATTTACCTTATAGAGGAGGACAGTGAAAACCTGAAACTGAAAACCTGTAAGGGTTTTTCTCAATCTTTTGTAAAATCAGCTTCAGAGTTCGGAAAAACTTCTGGATTTCTTAACCTGCTGAGGATAGGAAAACCGGTTTACAGGCAGTTTTTTGAAATTAAAAATCTGGCTTCCCTTGAGGCTCCAAAAGAAGAAAAACTTCGAGCAACTGCGCTTATTCCCGTATCCTCCGGAAGCCGTTTTACTGCAGCCATGCAGCTCAGTTCTCATAAAGCAGATGAAATTCCCGAAATGGCCAGAAAGCAGATCGAAACTATTGCTCTGGAGTTGGGAAGTGAAATCAGAAGAATAAAAGAAAAAGCAGAACTCCAGCAAACAAGCAGTGACTTTCAGGCGCTTTTCAAAAGCATAAAGGACTTTATTCTAATAGTGAACCTTGAAGGATGCATCGTACACTCCAACCCTGCATTAAGAAAGCGTCTTTCTTATACGGAAAAAGAATTGCTTGGAAAGAATATACTTTCTTTCCATCCTCAAAACAGGGTACTAGAGGCTGCAAAGAACTTTTCTGAAGTTCTTGAGGGAAAGACTTCTGTGTATAATGTGCCTTTTATTACTAAGGAAGGCACTGAGATTTTTGCGGAAACCAGATTCAGTAGAGGTTCATGGAAGGGACAGGAAGTCTTAATTGCCCTGTCACGTCAAAGAAACTCGGATTGAACAAGAAAAGCTTTGACCAGATCACTAAAGAGATGAGAGTTTTATAATTAGATTTATATATAAGAATTCTGAACTCCCCCTCTCTCAAGGAAGGCAAGAGAAAGAGTCGGCAAATATTTTCCGTCTATATGATGAAATGACTTTTTAAATAAGTATAATTTTTAAAATAATGATATATTAAGTTTTCTCTCATGATATTTTTCTAAATTTCTGCATAAGAGGCCAGAGGCATTGAAATTTACATTAGATTAAAAGAAAGCTAATATAGTTATAATCTGCTCAGATAGTGGCTTTTGTAAAAAAGCGTATTTTTCTTATATATAAATCTGCCGAAATTTTCCTGTTTGCAGAGAGTTAAAAACCCGAGAAATATATTAATAGCTGTGAGCCTGAAAAGCCAGGCAGGTTCAAACCAGTACTTTGGTTCCAAAAAAGTTGTAAACCCAAAAGACAAATCAGTACTCATGCGAACAGACCCCAAAAAGACCTACAAAGTACCGCAACATCTGGAACCATAAACTGCAAATCGGGGCCGGAAAAGTTCAATACCCACAACACACCAACCACCGTATCTACCACATCTACTACAAAATCTACCACACCAAATCCGGCCCTGTTGCAGCTAAACAATTTTAAACTCAGCTTTAGTTTTGTGCTTAATCTGCTTTTGAAATAACTAAATCTTTTTTTATCCAGATATTTTTCTAATTACAAATTTTCTTTAATCCAATATTTTTCTAATTATATCCAGATATTTCTCTAATTATAAATTGTCCAGATCAAGAGGGTTGTCTTAAAATTTCCTCTTCTTTCTTCAATGTAATTTTGTGCAGAATCTTAAAACTGTTTACGTTTTATCCGGGGAAATGAGAGGAAATCAATATGATTCAATAAAAAATAAAGATGTAGTGTACAACATAAACAAAAAAATTGTAAAACAATTCTGGCTCAAAATAAGGATTCTTACAGAGCAAAAAGATAGTATACGGAAACTGAACTTAAAAATCGGATTAAGTAAGGAAAAAAAGATAAATGAATACAGACAAGTGAATAAAAAAATATATTAAGTTGAACAATATATTAGTTAATAATATAGAGAGTGAAATATCTTACGGCTAATTATCTATCTGGAGTTTGGGATATAAGATTGGTATTTAGATTAAAAAGAATCAGTCCAGATTAGGATTCAAATTCAAAAGATTTAGCTCCAGATAGGGTCAAAATTCACAAAGGCTAGCCAGTTTTTCAACTAAAGATCAGTCTTTTCTCAGTGGGGATATGTGAACCAGAAGGAGAAAATGAGAGGTCTGTAAAAATGGATAGGGTTTCAACAGGCATAGATGAGCTGGACAGGAAGTTAATTGGGGGGTATCCTGCAAATAGAGTGACCCTCATAACAGGTGTTGCGGGGAGTGGAAAAACAATCTTTGGGATCCATTTCATTCACAAAAACTGTGTTGAAGGAAGGAAGTGCCTCATAATTGCAACTGAAGAAACTCCTGAAGATATTCTTTTTCAGTCGAAAATTTTGGATAAAGATCTCAAGCCTTACTTTGAAAGCAAACAGCTAATTATAGAAAATATGTTTGAACACCGTTCTGAAATGATAGAGCAGACAAGATACGGCTTTAAGCCTGAAAGTCCGGATATTGAGATCCCCAATCTTGTAAAATTAATATATGAAGGGACCGAATGTCTTGTTATAGATAATATAGGAACCTTTGCTCTTCGGGTTTCTACAAAAAAGCTTCGCGACCATTTTGACGGACTTAATTATCTGGTAAGAAAAAAAGGCTGCACTGCCCTTCTGATCATGGATGAGTCTGCACATAATATGACCCACCAGCTTGCTGAATATTCTGTCTACGGGTCTATTCGCCTGCTTGTGAAAGAAAATTCTTATCTTGGAAAAATGGAGCGTTATCTGAGCATACCTAAAATGCGCAGTACTCCCATTTCCCCTGAGATGGCTGTTTTTGAGATTACATCTAAAGGAATTAAGATCCATGAATCAAGGAGTGGAAATCTTGCTGAATAAAAAAAGCGAACGAAAGATCCTCATTGTTGATGATGTCCCGGAAAATATAGAACTTCTGGAAGACTATCTTTCCCTGGAGAGTTATAATGTGATTGCTGCCAGCAATGGAAAAGATGCTCTCCAGAAAATAACAGAAGAAAAACCCGACCTGGTCCTCCTTGATGTCATGATACCTGATATGACTGGTTTTGAGATCTGTAAAGTTATCAAAAATGATCCTGAAACCCAGTTCACTCAGGTATTGATGCTCACAGCACTTTCGGAACCTGAAGACAGGATAAAGGGAATTGAGGCCGGAGCCGATGATTTCCTTATAAAACCTATAAGGAAACTTGAACTTAAAACCAGGGTGAAATCCCTGCTCCGCGTAAAATGCATGCATGATCGGCTGATAGCTGACCGTGACAGCCTTGAGATTAAAAACAGGATACAGAGTATCCTTACTGCAATTATTCCAGCTTTACTCCAGGGTATTTCTCAAGAGGAGAGAAAGGTCGTTATAAACCAGATGACTGCTATGGTTGAAAAAACACTTCTCAATATGTATCACTTTGAAAATAGAGAACTTGACTTCGCTTATGCCGGTGAAGTCTGCACTGAAATTATGAATCAGCTCGGAGGAAATTTTTCTGCGTTAATGGGTCCAAGTGAAAATTTCTGGGTAATCAGAGGAACAAAGTGCCCCTGGGGAGAAGAGGAAGCCCGGAAAAACCCAATTTTATGCACACTTACCCGGAAAATCTTTACAAATGTAACCCTGAAAGTTGATTCTGACTTCATACTCGAAGCACGAAAAACCATGGGGAATAAGAACGACTGCTGTGAGTTTCTAATAAAAGTAGAATGATATTTGTTGCTCTTGTAAATTCGGCTGGATAGGGATATCTGTAATCAATTTACAGATAATATTCGAAGTGGAGAGCTCAAAACTCATTCACTTAATACCGCTGATAATTCTCATTCCTTCAGATGTAATGTCAAACAAAGAATACTTGACCGGAACAGCCTTATTTCTCATTTTTTCGATATATAAATACTGTTTTGTTCTTCCGGAACTGAAGTTTTCCTGTGACATAAGCCGGATAAGTCCGAATGCCATGTAACCGGCAAGTCGGTGAGTCAGGTTATAGGAATCCTCATCCATAATAAACAGGCTTGTACATTCGTTTTTTAGAAGAATTATGTTTATTGAGCTAAATTCATCGGCAAACTCCCTTACATCATAGTTTATAGCCATTACCCCAATATTGTCAATAACTACAACATCAACTTCAGAAGAGATTATACTGAGGTATTCTATAATATCTGCATCCACGGAGCAGAGCCCCTTCCCGAATTTTGAAACAAATTTAATTTTGTTTATTTTATCTTCAAATATATTCCTGATACTAAGCTGTCCGTTTTCCAGAAAAGGTTCAAGGTCAAGGCTCAGGCCCTTGGACTGGGAAAGGATGTCTTCTGTGAGTTCCCTGGTAAGGATAAATATACATCTTTTGCCTTCCTGGCAGCTTTTATGCAGAAAGTGAAGCCCCAGGATAGTTTTTCCAGAGCCTGTAGGGCCTGTCACCAGAACGCCTTTCCCTTTAGGATACCCTCCGTCCATCAACACGTCAAGCCCTTCGATCCCTGTAGACAAACTTTCCATATTATCACATCTTTGGCACTAAGCTATTCAGTTGATATAAATTTTATAAGTAATAAATATTTTCTGAAGATAAATAGTTTTATGAAGCAGCGTGAGGGAAAAAGATTCCCCGAAAACAGGCTTTTAATCAAGATATCTTTCTTTGAATTCTGAGATTTGTTTATTACTCCCTATAACAGCAATCAGATCTCCTGTTCTTATTACCGTATTCCTGGGAATAGAGGTTATAACAGTTTTTCCTCTTTCAATACCTATTACAGTACATCCAATCTTTTTTTCTAGATCAAGATCGTCTATCGACCGATTTTCAAGAAAAGAACCCTTTTCAACTCGATGCTTTTCGATTTCTATACCCTCGTAAAGCAGTATATCCTCGTCGATTCTACAGCTTTTCCCCACGCAGTTTGCAGTCATTTTGGCAAGCATCTGACCTGCAACTATTGAAAGAGAACTGACATAGTCTGCGCCTGCTTTGTAGATTTTATCTATCGATTTTACAGAATTTGCCCTTGCCACAATGGTAGTTTCCGGATTCAGACTCCTGCAAATAAGCGTTGCAAAAATAACGTTTGTGTCATCGTTAAGAGCTACAAATACAAATGAAGCAGTTTTCACTCCAGCAGCAACCAGTATCTCTTCATCTGCTCCGTTCCCAACCAGATACTCAAAATCAACATTTTCAAAAACTTTTTCATTAGAATCAACAACTACAAAACGAAATGGTCCCCCAGTAAGAGTATTTACTATACTTTTTCCAACGTCTCCGTATCCCAGTATGACCAGATGCCCTTTTGACTCCATTTTTGACTCCAGAATTAAATAAAACTCAAAATTCCCCATAATCAGAAATTCTTTATTTATACAGATAAAATTTATAATGTATATCAAACTATCGGATCAGTGTGTCAGTTTCTTCAGTTTTGAAAGCCCCACAGGAGTTCCTACGGCCAGTATAACGGAGTTTTCTCTGATAACGTCTTCTTCCTTCGGATCAAAGGAAAGGGTACCACTTTTCCAGATTCCGACAATTTTTGCACCGGTGACCTGATGCTCACTGGAAACTTCCTTAACTGTTTTGCCTATGAGGGAACTTTTCAAGTAGACCGGAAACTCAACTACGTGGACTCCTTCAAAAATCTCAGTTGCCCCTGTTACTCTGCTTACAAGCCTGTCCATAGCCTTTTTTCCTATAAACTGCCCGAACATGGATTTGGGAGAGACAACGGTATCGGCTCCTGCATATTTGAGGTATTTCATATTTAACCGATCCTCAACAATAGCAATAATACTTAGATGCCTGTATTCTCTGGCTGTCAGAACAATGTTTGCATTTCTTTCGTCGGACTTGTTAGCAATGAGAAGCCTGGCCTTTTCGATACCGGCATTTACAAGGGTTTGCTTATCACTCGGGATTCCAAAAATACAGGGAATGCCTTTATACGAAAGTTCCCTGATCAAATTTTCTTCGTCTTCTATAATGACGAAAAGTACTTCCTGTTCTGTCAGTTCGTCTATGAGAGTCTCAACAAGCTGATTATATCCGCAGATAATAATATGCTCTTCCATCCCTGAAGAAACTTTTCTGGGGAGCCTGAACTTGACTACTCTGTCCATCCAGGGAGTTATTACATAGGTTACAAGAAAACCCGAAATCAGAATTATACCTAAAATCTGCACGATTATTGAAAAAAGCCTGCCTGCCATGGAAGTAAAAACCACGTCTCCATAGCCCACAGTTGCAATAGTGGTTGTAGCCCAATAAAGAGCAGTGACCCAGTTTGCATTCTCGGGTTGATTCTCAAGAACCATAAGATACTTGAAAATCAGGATATATGTGCTAAGCAGGAGCACAGCTGCAATTTTATATGCAATGCTGCGTTTTTTGCGAATTGTTCTGCGAAATCTGGCTCTGAAATTTGTCTTTTTTCTCCCTGAGGTAAACATCTTCAAAGTCCTGCCTGAACTTTCCTGCTACAGAATAAGCTGAAATATCTTATAGCGTTACTGATAGATCTAAATATCCTTAATATGTCTGCAAAAGTTCAGTTTGAGAATTATATAAAGGTCCTCGTGACTGAATAGGAAGAAAAGAAAAAAATTGACCTGAAGTCCTATGTTTTTTAAAGGTTCGAATTCCTGAAGATGTTGGTCAACAGGTAATTCGACATGTTCTAGGTTTATCTCAGACCCATTGCCCTATGAAAGGCCCGAATATCATGAATATAAACGAGAACAGGATCAACATGGAAAAGCTTGCTGTGATGGAGTTTGAGACCTTTTCTGAAGTTGTTTCACTTCTAGTAAGTCTGTACACAAAGGAGTATGTATAGTCCCTAAATACATGTCCTCCGTCCAGAGGCACTGCGGGCAGACAGTTGAAAAGGCCTACATAAAAGTTCAGCCACCCAACCCAGAGCAGCGTATTGGCAATCCAGAATATTCCGACTCCCAGAGGTTCTGCCCAGCCTACAGGGTGATAAAACTGCATTATCGTGCCTGAAAAGCCTCGGAAACCTTCCCCTGCAAATCCGTAAATAGGAAGTCCGAAAAGGACAATCCAGCCTGCAGGCATTGTGAGCCAGGAAGGGATTTGCTTGAGGGCTTCAAGGTATAACTTTGCCTGCGGCATCCAGACGGAAATTCCGAGCATAGGACTCTCTGCAACACCGTTGTTTCCATAGATAACTCCAAGGAAGCCATGCTCACTTTCTGAAGGATTGGAAGACAGTTTCACATCAACAACAACAGTACCGTTTTCAGTGAGAGGGCCTGTATAGTTTGCAGAAGGCAGCAGTTCAACCTTCATAGTCTGGTTTGCCCTGGTGGTTTCCATAAAGTTTACGAAACTCGCAACGCTTTGCATTTTTGTATCATTGATCCGGATCATTGTCATTCCGGTTTCAATTCCTGCAGCTTCTGCTGGACTACCTTCAACAACTCCTCCGACAGGTACACCGTTAACATAGCCTTCCTGAGCCAAAATATTTTTTACATCGTGCACAGAGGGAATACCATCTTTTGTGGCATGGATTCGCACAGTGTTCCCCGGTTCGACAGTTTCGAGATAGGTAAGAAGATCAAGGGCTGTGCTGACATTCTTGCTGTCAACCTGCGTAATTATCATGTCTTTCTGAAGCCCTGCAAGGTCAGCCGGAGAGCTTTTATTTACGCTTAAGATCATGGCATCACTCATAGGAGCGATTGCCCCAAGCACAGGCCCAAAAAAGAGCAGGAAAGCAATAAAAGCAACTGTAAAATTAGCCATAACGCCTGCGGCAAGAATCCGGGCTCTTTGGGTCCTCGTGGCAGTTATTTCAGGTTTGGATTCTGTTTTTTCAGGTTTAAATACTTCAACTTCTTGCTTTTTTCGTTCCTTCTCTTCCCATTTTTCTATTTCCTCGATGGTAGCTGTTAGCGGCAGTTCCTTTTTTGCCTCATCCTTCTTTCCAAAAAGCTGCTCATCATCAGGTTCCGCAAAACCGCCCACAGGAAGCAGAGCAAGCAGTATTCCCATTGATTTGACCCTGATACCTTCAACCCTGCAGAGAATCGCATGGGAGAACTCATGCACTACAAGGGTGACTATGAGGGCAATAACCCCCCAGGTAAAGGGAATAAATTCGTTTACCCCAGGAATCAAAAAGATGTTTCTCGGAGAATTATACTTTCCTGGCTCTGGCATATCTCCATTCAGGAAAGAAGTATATAAGGCAATGTCCGAGAGGGCAATTACCAGAAACATTGAAATCATGCCTGCAAACATCATAAGGATTCCAAGGTTTGCAAAGTTTCTCCAGTAAAATTTCGGACGTGCCAGTACGTCCAGCAGTTTAAGACCCTTCGTTGTTCTCAGCATGAGGATGGGAAGAGGCCCAAATGTGCTTATGTTATATTTCTCCAGAATACCTTTTCTGTCAAGAACGGAGATGACGAACCAGTACAGTAAAAAAATACCCAGTGCAATGCTTGTGACACTCAAGGAAATTCTCCGAATATTAAACTGAACGAATTATAATTTTAAAATAAATTATAACTTAATTGTTAGTCTCAATAATTTGTATAACAATGTTGATTTACTGAGCTATTGTCTTATTATAACTGTTTAAATCTTTTTATAACAGTTTAATAAAATGTCGCTTTAATAACCAGATTAGCTAATAAACGTTTTTTAATAAGAAACTTATGACTATTCAGAACCCGGAGCTTTTCTGCCAATAAACGAGTCTGCTGTTATGTTTGGAAAGTATCAATATTAAATATGAATTATGTAATTCTTCTTTATTTTATATAATTGTTCATTATTCAAATTAAGATCCTGCATTTAATTTGAAGCTCTTTACAAATTAATTTATTCATTTATTCTTCCTTTATAATCTGTAACTACCTTGCCTGCAAATACAATAGCCATGTACTTACTAAAGCTAAATTAGAGCAGATATTGGTGATGTGTAAATAAGGTACATATAAGGCATCATATAAATAGAAGGCATCATATAAATTGCGAAAGAGCATATAATAATACATGATAATTATATAAAAATGCATATGGAAATAGTGAATGCAATAAAGCTTTAAAACCAATTCCGAAATTAAGTATGGGAGTCAATCTCAAGCTTAATGTTGAGCTTTATGACGAGAAACAAGCAGAGAATTCAATAAGAGTAACGTACGTAAAAGTCCTTTACTTAAATATTAATCGTGATTTAGTTTTTCCTGAGGTGCCAGTAATATGCTTGGAATTGTGTACATCACCGCCGGAAGTATGGAGAACGCATCAAAAATTGCAAGAGAACTTGTTTTAAAGAGGCTTGCAGCCTGTGTAAACATGTTTCCTGTCTCTTCAATCTACAGGTGGAATGAAAAGGTCGAAGAAGATGACGAGATAGCCCTTTTTGTAAAAACCGATTCTTCTCGCCTTGAGGAGATCATAAAAGTTGTAAAATCGCTACATACATACGAGCTGCCTGCAATAGAATTCTGGGGAATAGAAGGGGAAGAAGACTACCTTGACTGGATTCGGGTTAACATCTCAGATGAAAGCTTCAAGGGAGAAAATTACAGATAACATCTCCCGACTTCAAAAAACTTACATGATCAGCTTACTTACAGGATTAGCTTTATATGCTAGTTCTCTCTTTACCATATTGGCTTCCATAAATGCGGGAGTAACCAAGCGGTCAACGGTGTGCGACTCAAGATCGTATCGCGCAGGCGTTCAGGGGTTCGAATCCCTTCTCCCGCATTAAATTTAGTAAGATTTCCTCATTTTCTTTTAGGCTTTTATTTTTGTTCGTATTATAATCATTTTAGATTTTTCTTAGTTGCGGCATTTCTCTTTCAGATACGGATTAATTTCAGTGTAACACTTTTACACAAAGAAAAGATGTTCGAAAAAAGGAGTATTGAATTTGAAATGTGTCCCTATAATTCCCCCTATGCGTCCTTGAGATATGTAATATATTTTCCTGAATCTTTTTCCCCAGATATAGTTCAAACCCACTTCCCGCAGTAAAATTTCTTATATTCACAAATTCTCATGCTATCGATTTCCAATTTAACATGAATTTATTGGGCTTCCATGTAGGAGTTCAAAACAGATAGATGGTGAAGTTATGGACCAAAAAACGATAGCATTCAATTTTCACCAATTTTTGGATAAATTCTCTATTATTGAATAAGTGCGGAAAAAGCTATCAGGAAAAATGTTGTTTTTCAAAAAAATACTGCAGAATGCAGGTTTAAAGAATGTCCAAAAATTTGTTTCTTCTGTTATCAATCTGGGCTAACTCTACCAATTCTTGAATCGTTTTTTTTTGAGACTAATTCTTTAATGTCTACTCTCTTAAAATGGAGGTAAATCAGTAGCAAACCAATAAAACAGCCAAAAATTAGATACTTTATAATTTTTTTAAAACTCACCTTCATTACAGGCCCCCTTTTTTTATATTGTAATTACTGTCATATAAATTTTTACAAATGTTCCCTCTAAGGACCTGATGATATCTTTGAACCAGTGACCCAGAATGAACCGTATTACTCATCATCTCATTTTTCGGTTACATAAAGAAGAATAAGCCCGCTGATAAATATCGTTAGTCGGGTTTTAAACTGTTTTTCTACTTTTATTGTCCTGGAAATCAAGCGCACAAAATTATAAAAAAGCTGAAAGTTCTGAAGCTTTTGTCTGACTTCTTCACCTATTTTCCCCCTGAGTTTTAATTCTTTAAGAATGCAGCCATAAAATGCGATATTCATGGATATGGTTTTTTTTCTTTATATGGAACTTTCGGACTACACAGTTAGTAATTTATTTTTATGTAAGGATATAAATGGAAGCTTAAAGATAATTAAATAAAATCGATTAAGATTATTTAGCTAATGACTGGTGATTAAACTGGAGAAATCGGGAAAAAGGTCTCGCAGTAATTTAGTGGGCTGGATTTTTGGGATAATATTTGTTATAATAATTATCGTCGGAATAAACGCAGTAACAGATGACGCTCCTGATGAAGAGGACGTAAAACAGATAGGAGAAACGGGTTTGACTGAAACTCAGGTTCAGGCTGAAGAAATTGCATCAGATCAGGGCAGTGAGCTTACAGAAAACAACTCTGAGAACAGTAACTCTGAGAACAGTAATTCTGCAGATAGCAGTATTGAAGGGGATAGACCCGTAGGTTATAATTCTGAAGACAGTAATCCTGATAACAAAGAAACTTCAGTTGATGGAAATTTAACAGTTAATTTTCTTGACGTTGGTCAGGGAGATTCAATTATCCTGGAATATAATGGAAAGGCTATGCTTATAGACGCAGGGGAACAAAAAGAAGGAGCAAAAGTTTCAGCGTACCTCTACGAGCATGATATCTCCAGCATTAGTTATGTTGTTGCTACTCACCCTCATTCGGACCATATAGGGGGCATGGATCAGGTCCTCAATGATTTTAAGGTTGAACATTTCGTTGACAGCGGTTTTCCGCACACCTCAAAAACCTATGAGAACATGCTGACTACTATTGACAAAAAGAATATTCCTTTTGAGGTAGCTAAAAAAGGAGACGAAATTGAATTTGATCCTGCTGTCGACATTGAGGTCCTGAACCCCGAAGCTGAATATACTGACGAACTTAATGAGAACTCTGTAGTCCTTAAAGTAAGCTATGGTAAAATCTCATTCCTGCTTATGGGAGATGCAGGGCTTGAAACTGAAGAAGCCCTCATGAATGAAGGATATGACCTTGATTCTGATATTCTCAAAGCCGGGCATCATGCCAGCCAGTCCGGGAGTGGAGAAGAATTCATTTCACTCGTAAGCCCCGAAATAAGCATAATTGAAGTTGGAGCTGGAAACGACTATGGACACCCCCATAAAGAAGTTCTTGAAAGGTTACAAAAAGCATCCAGCGTTTACAGGACCGATCTGGACGGGACAATTTCCGTGTCAACGGACGGCTCAATTTACACCGTAACCACCGAGAAAAAAGGATCTGAAGAAAAAACTAGAACCATACCCAGTGCGGCATACAGTTCTACGGATTCAGGGATAACCGAAGAATCCGAATTCGAAGAAAGCACTACGAATACTATGAACACTATGGAGTCTGCAGAGTCAGCTGTCTACGTAAGTGATCTGAACCTTGAGGACGAATGGGTAAAGATCACAAACAAAGAATCCTCTCCTGTATCGTTGAAAGGCTGGAAAATCGAGGATGAAGGCAGTAAACACACCTATATTTTTCATACCTGTACCCTTGATTCTCAGTCTACTATAATTCTGTACACTGGAACGGGCAGGGATAAAGGCACTGAAATATACTGGGGATCAGGCAGCCCCATCTGGAACAATGACGGAGACACAGCGTATCTCTACAACGACAGTGGAAAGCTGGTCGCTTCACTGGAGAGATAAGATGGGAAACTTTAGAGTTACTCTTGAAAGGATAGAGTGCAGTACTGCGGTACTGCTTTTAAGGGATGAAGAATCAATAAAAATCAACGTCCCTCTTTTTTTGCTGCCTCCGGAAAGCAAAGAGGGGGATATCCTGAATATTAGCATCGTTAGAGACATTCAAGAAACGGAAGCTGCTAAAGAAAGAGTATCTACTTTGCTTGATAAACTCAAAAATAAGAATCTGGGCAAACAATAACTCTCTCTGAATAGTAATTCTCTTTCGACAATGATTATCTTTCAACGTAACTATGCAGGTAGCCATTTAAAGGCTACAATTTTTTTTCTTTTCAAGGAAAAATTGGATATAAATCGAATCTTATTTTTTTTGTTATTATGCTTACACGTGAGGAAATTCTTGCTATCTATGAATCTGGTCCTGAAGCTGTAATTTCTGTACTTGGTCAAAAGAATTAGTATTCACATCGGATGGACTTCTCCCATAGTATTCGGATTCTGTTTGTTGCGTTCTGACATTGGGTTTTACCTAGCTGGAAAACAAGTACAGCGCGCTATACTCAGAATAAACTTTTGCCCGGTACAACCTTACTCGTTTACCGAACAGTTCTTGTCCCGCTCGACGAAGGAGAGCGGCATTCTCAAAAAATAGACAAGACAAAAAGTGAAAGTGATATAAGAACTAAAGGAACACGATTACAAAGAACTCGATTCTCTTAAAAAATACTCTTTTCCATTTGTTTTATCATTTATTACTATTTCTTCAAGCCTTTTTTTCTTCTCTCTATTGCTGTCTGCTTCTTTCTTCTTTTTTCGAATAGCCGCCAGACAAGCTTGCGAAGGAATCAGATATCATGTGAATTTTAAAAGTGATTTCAAAGTCAGAAACCATCTATTAAACTTTTTCAAGAGCCTATTCAAGGTCTGCAATTAGATCTTCAATATCTTCGATACCTATGGAAAGGCGTATGTAGTCCTGTTTAACACCAGTAGCTTCCTGTTCCTCTACAATTAAAAAGTTCATAGGTACCGCATAGAGGTTATTACCCGATACGATTTCGTCTCCTAGCCAAGTAATCGCTAACAAGGCATAGTTTAGCTGCTGAACCGGAAGCAACTCCAAGAGCTCCAGTTCCCTCTTCAATGGCAGCTATGCGCTGTTCAAAAACATCAGTTGTAGGATTCATTATACGGGTATAGATATTACCAAGCTCTTTGAGGCTAAAAGATTGGCTGCATGATCCGCATCCTTGAATACAGACGATGTTGTCTGGTATATCGGTACAACACGTGCTCCTCTAGTTGGATCCGGAATCTGTCAAGCGTGAAGGGCAAGTGTTCCCAGTTTATAGTTATTTGTTGCCACTGGAATTATTCTCCTTGTTTACCTGAAGTTTATATTTGTCAGCGATTTCCTGGAATGTATCTCTTACATAGCGAACTTTCTCCCATGAAAGCCCGTATGTGTTAAGTTTCCATACACGTGTGGCTCCTGCAAATTCTCCAACAATACCCCTTCTTGAGAGTTCGTCCGAAAGGAAGAAACCTCTCCGTTTATGCTCCTGTGCTATAACATCAAAGCTTTTTGTGGTGTCGATTTTGGACAGTGTATGTTTGCGTGGGTACTCTGAAACAACTTTACTGCCTTCAATAGCAAGCAAACCATCAATCAGATAATTTGATTTTTTCAACTCTTCTTCCCAGTTTTTTACTCTCTCTTTAACTGTAGGGAATGAAGCCATCATGCCCAGTAATGTTGAGCCCATCAGCGTGCAGCCAAGCATCTCAACTTCCTTTACTCCAAATTTTCGTTTGGTGAGATCACCCGTCATCTGAGTTGTTCGGAATACCTTCGGAGCCCATTCATCAGTTGTCGCCAGCACTCCCGACGGTGCAGGGGATGCCATGCTTTTGTGGCCTGACCCCACGACAAAGTCAGCACCGATATCTTTTCCATCAACTGGCCTGACACCAACGGTATATGCTCCATTATACAGGAGAGGAATATCATATTCATGGACAGCTTTTGCGATTCCTTTTACATCATGCTCGTTAGCATACTGGTAGTCAAAGTGATCAATCATTACCAGTACAGGCAGTTTGCCTGTTTCCTGCTTGACTGCTTCAATCTTCTCAGCGGTTGCATCTGGGGTTACAAGATTATGCTCGCTTAAGGGAATTTCTCGAACAATTCCACCTGCTTCCTCTACTGCAAGGAATTCTGTGTAATGAGCAAGGGATGAAACTATTACAGTATCGCCTTTGCTAACTAGAGTGGATGTTACTGCCTGGAAACCTCTTCTTGCACCCGGCACTACCCTAGCAACATCCATGTTAACGAAGCTGGCGAGCTGTTCATGAAACGGAGCGATAGGTGGGCTGCTTATTTTGTCCAGCCTGAAAGGTTTGCGGCAGGCATCACAGGTGGAGTAGCCATCCCCATATGCTATGAGAGCTTTACGTGCTTCGGGTGTAAGTCTTCCAGCTGCCTGGATCGGCTGTATGTTAATGTATGTCTCTTCTCTGGACCGGATATCAATATTTTCAGCTATTTTTCTTACTTCCGGAGTTCCAGTATCGTTCTCGATATCGTCCAGAATTTTTCTAACCCGATTTACGCCTTCTTTAAGTGCTTGTTCTTCTTCTGGACTTGTGATATTTGGAAGTGTCTGTCTAAGTGTCTCCCTAATATCTTCAAGGGCAAAAAGTGCCTCAAATGTTTTTTGTGTTCTTATATCCATATACTATCCCTAAGCTGAAACCCGGAATCGAACCGGGATATAGTGGATCTGCAGTCCATTGTGTAGCCTTTCCGCCACTTTGGCGCAGATATTCACAATTGTGAACTGACAACACGTCATACTCATTTTTAATATTTAAACCTATTTTTCGAGGCAAAAAGAGACTCAGAGATTTCTGCAGTTTGATATTTAGAAGGTTCAAATGCACATAAACTGTGGATATATTCTCAATATTATTTACCGTACAGCAGGACTCTACTGCCACTATAACTGTACGGCTACTTAGAGTCTATCCGAAAAGTATTTTGCTCCCTATGAATGGTAATTTTTGGTAGTGACAAAACGAAAAACGATACAGGACTACAAGCTCCCTTTTGAACTCTGGACTAAAATCAAACTATTATTACCAATCCCCAAATCTAAAAAGAAGCCTGGAAGACCTCGTGCGGATGATTGGAAACTCTTTAGCGGTATTTTTTATGTCCTTCGTACTGGCTGCCAATGGAAAGCACTGCCAAGAATTTATGGAGCACCAAGTACCGTCCGTGATCGATTCCAGGAGTGTCAGAAAGCTGGCTTATTTGAAAGAATGTGGGAAGCTGGTCTGCTGGATTATGATAATGAAAAAGGGATAGATTGGGAGTGGCAGGCAATTGATGGAGCTATGACAAAAGCACCATTAGGTGGAGCTGGAACAGGGGCTAATCCTACTGATCGAGGCAAAAAAGGTACAAAAAGAAGTTTATTAACTGATGCAAAAGGCATACATCTTTCTATTGTAACGGATGGAGCTATCATCACGATAAAATGCTTGTAAAAAAGACATTAGATGCCATATTTTTAGAAAGACCTTCTTCAGACGAGGGAATTCAAAATATATGTATGGATAAGGGATATGATTATCCTGATATCAGAGAGTTGGTTAAAGATTATGGTTATACTGCCCATATAAAGAGCCGGGGAGAAGAAAAATAAGAATAAAGATTCCAGGGTTTAGAGCAAGAAGATGGGTTGTAGAAAGGACACATTCCTGGATAAACAGATTCAGAAGACTCCTTATCAGATGGGAAAAGAAAATTGAGAATTACCTTGCTATGCTACATTTAGCATGCGCATGGATAACTTTCAGAGCAGCAGGACTTTTCGGATAGGCTCTAAGAAGCTCAAAACATCTCATTTTAAAAAACAAATTCTTTGATTACTCGATCCCTTTAAAACTCTATAAATAAATTTGTTTTTACTCATAACCTTTTTAAATTCACAATTGTTACTAGTATTAAGTTCACAATTGTAAA
>CAZLNG010000038.1:0-31614 GCA_964560735.1 uncultured Methanosarcinales archaeon
TTTGTGTGTAACTGAAAGGTTTACATATGACCAATTATTAATTTCTCATACTAAACTCTAATGAAAAAATGATTTAGTATTTATATATGATGTGGGAGTAGAACCACATCTTAACCAGCTTTAAACCTAATCTATAGTTAGTGGGTGTTCAAAAACGATATCAAGAAAAATATTCTAATTCTTAATGTCACCTGCCGAAAGTAGGTTACAATATTCAATATGCAAAACCGGAACGGACACTCTGATATTATAGACCTAGTGTGACTTTTCAAATGCACTGGTGACTTTTCGGATAGGCTCTTAATAAACTGAAACATCTCCAGGGAAACCTGTACCCACTAAATAATCTCGAATATTGGCTCTAATACTCGAAGCCAAAATTGTGAAAATTAAGTGTAATACGATTACTCTTTAAATTCTTTTTTACGCTTTGAATTCATGCTCACTCTATCAGTTTCGCTGCAATTTTAATCATCTCCAAATAAAAAATTAATTAATTTATACTAATATTTAAATAATAATAAATCCCTTTGAAAAAGGGGAAGTTGGGCATATAGAATACTGAAGATACACTCAATTGTAAATTTTAAAGTGACATCCATAAATGGAGTTTACGAAAACAAAAATTATTATTTTGTATTTTGTAAGAGTTTGTTTGGTGGCAGGATTTCATATAATGTTACACTAAGCCTAGAATTATTACTTACTCTGAGTGATGTTACCATCAGTACGTCCATTAGTAACCTATAAGGAAATAATGCCGAGATCACACTATCTTTGAAAAGTATGATCTTTTAAAATAGAAATTAAGATGCTGGACTTACAAGCCAAGATTGGGGGGAGTGATTATACCATGGACAAAAAGAAGACGATTGATGAAAATAGCAAAAACGAACAATTAGAAATGTTTAGGGAAGACCCGGAACGTGAGTTTCTGACTACGAATCAGGGGGTTAGAGTTAGCAATACTGATATCTCACTCAAGGCCGGGGAAAGGGGACCCACCCTTCTTGAGGATTTTCACTTAAGGGAAAAGATAACTCATTTTGACCATGAACGAATTCCTGAAAGGATTGTTCACGCTCGCGGGTCAGGAGCACATGGTTATTTTCAGGTCTATGAGCCTATGACGGAGTACACAAGTGCGAAATTCCTGCAGGACCCGAATAAGAAAACACCAGTTTTTGTACGGTTCTCTACTGTTGTGGGGTTCAGGGGATCGGCAGATACTGTCAGGGACGTCCGAGGTTTTGCAGTTAAATTCTATACCAAGGAAGGCAATTACGATCTGGTTGGCAACAATATTCCTGTTTTCTTTATTCAGGACGCTATCAAGTTTCCAGATTTTGTTCATGCAGCTAAACCTGAACAGGACAACCAGATGCCTCAGGCATCGACAGCTCATGATACCCTCTGGGATTTTGTTGCTTGCCACCCGGAAACCGTGCATACGATAATGTGGGCAATGTCAGACCGTGCAATTCCCAGAAGTTATCGCATGATGGAAGGCTTCGGGGTCAATACATATCGTTTTGTCAATGCAGAAGGTAAGGGAAGATTTGTAAAATTCCATTGGAAGCCTCTGCTTGGAATCCATTCTCTTGTTTGGGATGAAGCTCAGAAGATCTCTGGAAAGGATCCGGATTTCCATCGCCGCGATCTATGGGAAGCAATTGAGATGGGAGACTATCCTGAATATGAGTTTGGAGTACAGATTATCGAAGAAGAGGATGAGTTCAATTTTGACTTTGATATTCTCGATGCCACCAAGCTTTGGCCTGAAGAGGAAGTCCCAGTAAAAATTATAGGTAAGCTGACCCTGAACCGAAACCCTGACAACTTCTTTGCTGAAACAGAACAGGTTGCATTCTGTGTTTCAAATGTAGTTCCCGGAATAGATTTTTCCAACGATCCACTCCTTCAAGGTCGTCTCTTTTCATATCTTGACACACAGCTTATCCGTCTAGGTGGCCCGAATTTCCACGAAATTCCAATAAACCGACCATTGGTACCTATCAGCAATAATCAGAGGGAAGGATATCACCGGATGACAATAAATAAGGGAAAGACTAGTTACTTCCCAAACTCAATCGGGAGAAACCTCCCACGGCCAGCTTCTGCAGAGGAAGATGGATATGTTCACTATATGGAGAAAGTAGAAGGCAAAATAATCCGAGAACGCAGTGAAAAGTTCAAAGACTTTTTCAGCCAGGCTAAACTTTTCTGGAACAGCATGTCGGAACCGGAAAAAGAGCATATTCTAAAGGCTTTTCATTTTGAAGTAGGAAAGGTCATGGATCCTGAAATCCGGAAAGCAGTTGTGGAAGTGTTCAATAACGTCGATGGTGAGCTTGCAATACAAATAGCAAAAGGTGTAGGAGTTTCTGCCCCTGAACAGAAAGGAGGGTCTCGGGTCACTAAAGAATCCCCTAATGTCAGCCAGGAACGTACTGGACACACAGTAAGAAATACCATCAAATCCAGGAGAATTGCTATTCTTGCTTCGGATGGGTATGACTATGACGATGTGAGTCAGGTAATACAAGCTTTAAAGGGTGCTGGGGCTCATACACATCTTATTTCGAAATATAGAGGAATGCTTAGGAGCTCAAGTGGGAAGGAACTGGAAGTTGATAAAAATTACCTTACTGCGGCGTCAGTAATGTACGATGCTGTATATGTTCCCGGAGGAAAGAAAAGTATAGATACTCTGAAGATGCAAGGTGATGCAATCCATTTTGTCAATGAAGCATTCAGGCACTGTAAGCCATTAGGAGCAACCGGTGAAGGAGTTGAGCTATTTAAAGCTTCTAACCTTCCCGATATAAATTTTGCAGGGAAGGCATCTACTGACAAAGTAGTTTCCGATAAAGGTGTCGTAACAAGCAGAAAAGAAGGAGGAAGTGATTCTTTCAACAAGTCCTTTATTGGTGCAATTGCAAAACACCGTTATTGGGATAGGGAAAAGAAAGAACAGGTTCCGGCCTGAGGCCCTTTGATAAGAAAAACATCCTTCTTTTTATTTATAATCATGGATTCTTGGCTAAATATTTATCTTTTTTCTGTTTCCCTTTATTCATTTTTTCTGTTTCCATCCCTTCGTGTAATGGCTCAGAGAATCGTCGATCTTTTTTAACTAATGAGGTGTTATCTAACATCCCATTAAGCAGTGTTTTTCGAAAACCAACGATTTATATGATAGCGTTTTAATATCCTTTAACTTAGATTTCAAGCATATTTACAATGTAGAATATCGGGCGTTGTATACATATTACAGAATATTTATCTGCTTCGTCCTCAAAATAAGAGCTATATTAGCATTTTTCACATCTTAGAAGATAGGCACATGCTGTAGCAAGCTGCAGGAAAGATCCAAGATAAATTTATCAGGAGCAATTTTTTGGAATATGCACAGGTGAATCGATCTTCTGACCAAGCTTAACTAGGCGTAAGAATAAACAAAAGGAAATCATTTTATGCGTTTACGTGTATCAAATTTCTGGTGTTGGGCAGTTAATAGATCGAGAGAAAATTTACGATCAATGTCTTAGCGAAGATCCAGAGGAACGTTTAGAAGCGCTGGAGCAACTAGAAGCTAGTTTTTCATTACTACCTGATAGAGAACAAGCATGGAACTACTTACATAGACTGGCAAATGATGAAGATATTGGTGTGAGTTGTGCCGCTACATCTTTTATTCAACTATTGAAATCAACTTTTAAAGAAAGCCATAGTTCAGAAATGAAGATCCCAGAGTTCAGAAATGAAGAGCCCATATTCAAAAAAGATATATATTCAAAAAAGAAAATTCAAAGTTCAGAAAAAAATCAAAATTTTAAACCGCGTCAAAGTCCCCTCGTAAAGTCATGAGTGCATATTTTTCTACATCTATTTCCTGTCTGGTACGAATACCAAATCTTCTGAGTATGGATACGGGAGGACACCAGCCCTGTATAGCATACTGAAGCAGAAAGGTTGAAGTTATTAAAGGTAAAATAAACCATTTTCTGCTTCCTTTTAAGCCAAATGCCATTCCGATTAAAGAAGCTGTAGCTGCACGTAATTCAATAAGACGCCCAATGTCCCATTCCCTATCAAGCTCTTCAATTCTTTTACTTATCTCGTAGTCGGTTTTGCTGGCATAAAACCTGACCATTGCAGCTATTTCCATATCAATTGCCCGGTTAATCTCTGAAGGCGTATTAGCTCGGACTCTATCTCCCCTGACGAGTTCACTGTAGTAGTTCATCCGCATAAAACTCCCCCTCCTGATACCCCCTTTTTCAGGCTAGAATCAGAATTGAATCTCCTTTGCTAAAAGAGTGTAGATGTAAGTCCATATAAATCTAATCAGAAAAATTAAATTTTAATCCTGATTGATATCATACAACAGAAATGAACTGAATTTCCTTCTTTTTTCTTTTTGCGGATCACTTAAAGAAATTTAGTTTTTTACATACGGATGAAGAATCAGAAAAGAAACTTGAATTATGTCCTTTTAATCATGTCCTGCTTGAGAACTCGATAAGACCGTTTGGATAGTATATAGCCTGTACTGCTTCGAAATATTTTCCACCGGGGTGTCTGTATCCGTTTGATCCACTCCAGTCAAAGTTCAGCCAGTATTGCATTTCCCCGTCTTTCAGTTCTCTATTCGAATACCAGACATTTTCGGCAAATGAATATCTTTTCTGCACATAACTCAGGATTTCATATGCGGGTTCCTTTTCATTTCCGATATAGAGTTCGGGATAGGCATGTCCGTAATCTCCGCTTTTTCCAGTCACAATTCTCGTATTGAACCCCATATTTCTCAAAAGTGCGGACATGACTATTGAGTAATCGTCGCAGTCTCCGTTATACCCTTCCTTGATTGTTTGAGAAGCCCCGAAAAAAAATTCGGCGTTTTTGTCATAACGGTACTGCCAGTGCTTGTTTACATAATCATAAACATCGCAGGCATCTTTTATATTGTATCCGGAGGTCTTTCCGGTTATATTGAAAATTTCAGCTGCAACACTTTCATTTCCTGATATTATCGCTCGCTGAAAATTAAGAGATAATAATCTGTATTCTTTTGGATAAACGATGTTTGATTTTTCTTCGGGATAAGTAGGGACATCAGGTATCTCAGGAGAAACGAGGCTAAAGCCACCTTCGGCAGTCTCATCCTTAGTTGCCTCATTCCCGCTCCCTTTCTCAACGACATCACTTCCGTTTTCTGCTTCTGCCTCCTCAGGCAGAGAATCACTAAAAATATCTTTGTTGTCCTTGCTAAGAATATTTTTCAGGCTTAAGTTTGAATCAGGAACCTTTTTCATGACGATATTATCTATGCAACCGGAGTTGAACAAAACGAGAAGAAGTACGATAAGCAGCTTTAAAACTTTCATCCGGATCACGGTCTATTTCCCAGAATATGATATAAGCTCTGAAGATATAGACTTTATAATCTTAAACTATTTAGATTAATTAGTATCAGTGATTGAGGGTAGTTTACATTTTCGGCTCTCAGGGTATAAACTATACTCCTCTTTTCCTTCTTACAAAAATTCCACACTTTGGATAATCCATTCCTTCACAATATTTTCCTTTTAGCTGAAAATTAGAACAGGATTTAACATATTTACATTTTTGCTTAAATAATAATTCCAAAATGTTCATATAATATACATTCCCCCATATACATAATATAAGATGTTCATATATAAGTATAATTATGTCCTTGAGCCCTTATCTGTATACAAGCTCCCCTTACAGGTTTCTATTCCCTACAGGCTTCTATTAACTCTAGAGTAGCAACACATCTATTAAATAAATTCACACAGTTACATGAAAAATAGTTCTAGCAATAATTGGAAAAGAAAGTTAAAAAAGTCATTAGAGTAACGGGTGGTTATCCGAAAATTATATTCATCTTTCTCTACCCAATTCCCTTTAGAATCTTTTTCATAAATTTTTTTAACTGCACTCCATGCAACCTTATGTGCAGTCTTTTTCTTGAATTCGTTCCCTCTCCTTTCAGAGGGCTTTTTATACGCCTCCCATCCTTTGTTGAAAGCTTTCGTGTAAATATCCTGTCCGTGGCCTGGCAGGCTATTTTTAACTGTTTCTGGTAGTTCGGAATTACTTTTGTAAGGTATGTGTTCCCCCATTGGATATGGGGAGATTATTTTTCAAAAAAGTTTTTATCCCCGAATAGCACCTCAGCACCCGCATTGCTCTTCGGCTCCCGAGGTCCGCTTCGGGATTACAGAAAATCGAAGATTCTCTGAGAGTTTCACTGCAAGTGAAAAAGAAAGGAGTCTTTTTCGCTTCGCTCAAGCAGACTAATTGTGCTTAAAATAGTTCTTCTCTTAAAGAACTAATCTATCTGTACTATAGTAAACTGTGCCAGGTGGATTATTCAGTATTAGATCTCTTTATAGATTCGCTTTCCATTCTCGAGGGATTGGGTTTCCAGATACAAATCCAATCTTTTATGTTTGCCTGCTTGGAGAGTGTGGTTAAGATAAAAATAAAAGTTTTTAAGGATATTTTGCGATCTAATAACTATAATTACTATAATAATTCCCAATACTCTGTTTAAATTCTCTTTTCTATCAGGAACCCCAAGATTTTGTCCTTTTATGTAATGTTTGCTTTCGAACTTGTGATTCTGGAATACTGGTTTCGGGAAGATTTCTTTCCTGGCTTTTCTGAGGCAACTTCTACTATTTTGAAGTATGGAAGCCCTCTGATGGCCAGACGGGCCACAGATTCTTCTATATCCCTGGTGGGTTCCTTGATCTTTTCCGGGCCTGCTATGGCGTTGAGCAATTCCTCAAGATTTGGGCTATTCGATTTCCACGTTCCGTCGCTTCTTGTTTCTGCTATAAAGATCTCCCATTGAATTCTGACTGACATTTTATTCCCCCATAAAAAGTACAGTTCATCGAACCGGATATGCAAAAAACAATAATGGTTACAACAAATACTGGTTAATACTTAGATTTGATTATTTTTATAATCTTTTGTCTATAAGCTTATATCATTTATATAATCAGGCTTTCACTGCAGCCTCATCTAATATATGATTATAGAAGCAATCATAAATATAATCACGCCTATAAGTTCATACAAAAAAAGTATCTGATTAATTACTTAACTTACTTAGTTATTTACATTGATCTATCTGATCACTTTGATAATTTGACTTATTGTTCTGACAGTATATATAAATTTGTCTAGTTTATTCTACTTTAATCAGCTTCTTTTATCCCAGATTGAAGCTGACAAATGAGAAACAAAAAGGTGACCTCAGGATGCATAAAATACTGAATCTGGATGAATTAATTGCCGCAAAGCAGCTTGAAAAAGAAAAAGCAGAAACAGGCGAGGATATAAACATTGAAGGGCTGTACGACCTGATAATACCCCCTGGCACTGTTATGTCTATCATTTACGATATTGTAGATGAATTTGGTCTCGAACCTGTAACAAGAAAGATGTTTGTAGGCATCGCAAACAGTGAAGAAAGAGAAATTCTAGCACTGCGTGGTCCTCTTGAGAAGGTCCAGGCTGCTGAAAAATTCCTCTACGAAGAAATGAAAGCCTGGATAGAAAACAAGTAACCGTGTTAAATTCCGGTCTTTAGACAAAGTCATAAAAGCCAGAAATAATACCGCAGGCAGGAGAGTCCCGATTACTCGGAACAAATGCCTGTAATATTTTCTTTTGAAAAGTCAAAAACAGTTACTCTGCCTGTTTTATCATATATATCGAGCTTTGAACCTTCTTCTATTCTCCCGATAATCGCAGCGGTAAGTCCGTATTCTTCAAAAACTTTTACGCATTCTTCTGCTTTTTCAGGATCTGCAGTAAAGACGTAGCCTGTACCAGGGTGTACTTTCAGCCATTGTTCAAAGTCTACATCCTTGGGCCTCGGGACTTTTTCCAGATTTACGGATGCTCCAACGCCGCTTGTCTCACAGAGCATCCCAAGTGTCCCTATAAGTCCGGGATTGCTTATGTCTTTGCCTGCAGTTGCAAGTTTTCTTTTCGCTATCTCTTGAGTTACAAGGTAGGTTTCCCTGATTTCTGCCGGTTCTTTAAAAGAAGTTGTGTCCCAGCTGTAAGGGGAATTCGGTCCAATTTTCCCGTCCATGTCATAGGCTGCGATCACCAGGTCTCCAGGATTTGCAGTGTCGCTCCGAATTACGCAGTCCTTTCTTACTATCCCGATAATAGCCACCGAGAGAGAATTATAATCAGTATCAGGATGGACATGTCCACCTACAACCGGAACTCCGAATTTTCTGACTCCCTCGGCCAGGCCTTCCATGAGTTCTCTGCAGGCTTCAGGAGAACTTGAAGACGCTATATCCACCATAGCAAGGGGCTTTCCTCCCATTGCGGCGATGTCGTTTACATTAACGACTACAGCACCATAGCCTGCCCACCAGGGACTGGCATCCAGCAACCTTCCCCATATTCCATCAGCTGCAAAGAGGATAACATCATCTCCTCCTATGTCAATAACTGCGGCATCATCTCCAAAATCCACAATTGCATTCTGGTACTCGGGACGGACAGTTTTAAAAATTGAGACAATATCTTCAATCTGTTTTTTTCGGGTAACCCCTTCGAAGGTTTTTATCCTTTCTGCAAGTTCTTCCAGGTTCAATTTCAGGCTCCAGCTTGTTTTTAAATTAATACGCAAAATGATAGAGTTAAGCTATCAGTAATCTACAAAGTAATAATCCATTTAGATCTTTAAGATAATCAAACGAGCTGCCAACAAATCATATAGATTAGACAACTCACAATAGATAGTATGTATGTCAATTCATACAGGAATGTATGTTAATAATGACAATGGAAAACCAGTGGGAACCAGTTCCATATAATAATGCGACTCTTGAATAGTCACTCTCTCCATTTCATAAGGGATATTCTGAGTTCTAACTATTCTGAGATATTTTGATCAGTACCTATTCAGGTTATCCTTTATTTCCTTTTTCTTTATTTCCAGAAAGAGAAGCGACAACTTTTTATTAAATTATTCTCTCCTATTATGTCACATAATATAATTTCTAATTGATAAAAGTCTCTTACTGAAAAACAAGGAGTAAAAACATGGTAGCAAAAATTGATGCTGACACCTGCACAGGCTGCGGAAGCTGTGTAGACGAATGCCCTGCAGCTGCAATCACCATCAGTGATGACGATATTGCAGTTGTAGACGAAGATGAATGCCTTGACTGCGGTGCATGTGAAGATGCCTGCCCTAATGGGGCAATCACCATCGAGTAACGCTTTTAAAATCGGTCTGAGGAGCGGAGTACTTTAACTCCGCTTTTCCAAGTCCTCTTTTTCAGAACTTTTTTAACTTTCTGGACCTTTCTTTTAAAGCAGAATTATTATTCTTTCAGGCTTTTTAAATTTTTCAAGCTTCTTTCTTTAATCTTTTTCAGGTTTTTTCTTACCATTCCTGGAAAGAACCTCTCTTGCTTTTTCCATATCTTCTGTTGACTGGATTTTTATGAGCTTCCTGCGCTCTTCGCTCATCTGTGACATGTCCTGGGCAAGGAGTCCGTAAGCATCAGCCCTGCACTGCCTGCAGTGGCGCATCTGCATGACGTAGGGCTCGCAGGCTTCCTGGACAGTTGTTCTTTCTTCTGCTGTAGGAGGCTCTATGTCTGCAAAGGCTCCCTGATTGATCAGGGGCATAATATTCATTATATAAACTCCCAGCTCGTTGATCTTTCTGGCAATCTCAACTACGTGTTTGTCATTAATACCCGGGACTAGCACGGTGTTTACCTTAACAACCACACCTGCATCTACTGCGGCCTTGATTCCTTCAAGCTGGTTTTTGACCTGAATTTCTGCAGCTTCGACTCCTCTGTAAACTTTTCCGTGGTAAACTATATGATTCACTATTTTTGCCTGAATCTCAGGGTCGATAGCATTTACTGTCACAGTTAGTGTGGACACGCCCACACGCAGAAGATCCTGAAGTTTCTCTGGAAGCAGGAGCCCATTTGTACTCATACAGAGAGTAAGCTCAGGGAATTCTTTTTTTATCAATTCAAAAGTCTCAAAGGTCGCATCATTTGCCAGAGGGTCACCAGGGCCTGCAATACCAACAACCTTGATAAAGGGATAATCTGCCAGGATCTGTCTTGTCTTTTCAAGAGCTTCCTGAGGGGTCAGGACCTTACTTGTAACTCCGGGCCGGCTTTCGTTTACACAGTCAAATTCCCGGACGCAAAAATTGCACTGGATGTTACACTTCGGAGCTACAGCCAGGTGAATTCTCCCGTATTTGTGCTGGGCTTTCCTGTCATAGCAGGGGTGTTCGGCAATCTTTCTAAGGAGTTCTTCTTCAAATTTAAGGCCTTTGTCGGTCTCATTTATGGTTTTTTCTTCTTCTGACAAAAGTGTTCTCCTCCGTTCGGAGTTTTAAATATACAGCAAGACCTCAGTACAGGAAGCTTTGGAAGCTTTAAAAATATCTATCTCAACCTATGATGCAGACCTTGATATACATTGTGGAATCTTTTTGAATTAGAATATGTTTTAAAATTTCTACTTGAACTCATGTGAATTTCAAGTCTAAAATCCCTCTATTCTTAACTTTTATCCTCAGAAGTCTTAATTTTTATTCTGAAAAGTTGTCCATCTCACACCATTTTCCTTCTCCTTCCCAAACTCTTACTTTTGAAGGAAAGCCAAACCTTTCCAGAAGCCTGGAATGGATGTGCTGGCAGAGGAATTCGGAACTGGGGAATTCTATTAAGTCGTTCAATAAGGTATGGTCATATTCCTGAAGGGTTTCTTTGATACCTTTTTTCAGGTCATAGAAGTCAATTACCATCCCGTTTTCCTTAACTTCTCCTTCTATTACGACCTCGATTTTGTATGTGTGGCCGTGCATTCTTCCACACTTTCCGTGACCTGGAAGATAATGGGCACTGTCAATATGATCAATGACTCCCAATCTCATTTTCACCATTTTTAACACCTCATTTTATTTAAATTTCTTTTTAAGTCCAAACCTTCATCCCTTTTTCTTCACTTGAATTGTCTTGTGATTATAAGCATCCCCACATTCTGTGGGTCTGGGGAATAATTCGCGTGTCCACCAGCTCAAGCAGACTCTTCTGCAATTTCAGGATTTTCTGTACGTATGCCTGTGTAAACCTCGGAGTTCTTATCACAGTGCCAGCTGGTGTCTCAGGCTGGAGAATTAAACAGGACACATAAGGAGCTATAGCTTCTGCAGCCTGAATTACGGATTCGAATTTTGTATCCTTACCCACAACTATTTTGCAAAAACAATCTCTTGATTCGTTTTTTCTCAGAAACCTGAAGCATTCTATTGTGTTTTCTACATGGATCTCCTGCATGTCATGGCTGGTTTTCAGAATCGCTTCAGGAAGTTTGAAATCTCCAGATACGTAAGCGAACTTTTCGCTCAATTTTTTCGCCTGTTCGGGAAGGGTCATATTGGATTCAAGATAGAGTGGGGAGGAGAAATTCAGTTTTTCTATGAAAGCTGCATGCAGGAGTGGTTCTCCTCCTGTGAGGGACACCGAGTGAATCCTTTTGAAAGGCTCCAGCATAGATTCAAGTCTTTCAACGTTTACAGGGTTGGGAAGCTTCTCAAACAAGCCACTTCCTTCCACCCTTTCATAATCGCAGGTTCCTGGATTTTCAAAATTAGTATCACAGTAATTGCAACTAAGGTTGCAGCCTGAAAAACGGATAAAAGCCTGCCTGACACCAACATAAGGTCCTTCTCCCTGCACAGAGCAAAATACCTCTTTTATAGGAGCAGAGATGTCTGAAACGTCCATATTATACTACTCCGAGAGGCCTGGATTTCCTCAGGTCTTTTTCTATGTCCTCAAATTCCCGGACATAAGCTTCCCCTATAGCCTGCATGAAGCCTGCAACATGTTCGTCTTCTCCGATACCGGCTTCCTTCATATTTCCATATACTTCGTGGGAAACATTGATTCCGAAATGAATCTTCTGGGAAACTGCAGAGGTGCTGGCAATCGAAACTGTAAGTTTTTTTCCTTTCAAAAACAGGTCATCGCCTTCACGGGCAGTCTGTACTCCAATCCCGGAAAGATATTCTCTTACAATTGCGGTAAAAAGGCGCTGACGGGCATAGATCAGTTTAAGGTCAGTGGAGTCGAAATGTTCAATGATGAAACTTACCATATCTTCGGACCAGATTGACTCGTTTGCCCGTCTGTCTTCAAGGTCTATCATATGTTCTATTTTTACGTCACATGCACCTCTGAAGACTATTATGGAATCTTCCTGCACTCCAAAACTGTTGTAGGCCCATAGAGAGGAAATCTGGCTCCCGTCATAATCAAATTTGTCAGGTAGGACAATGCATTTCATGGAATATCTCTCATGTTTTTTCTTTAACTTTTTTCTTCAACAGTTTTTCTTTAACTTTTTTTCTTCAACAGTTTTTCTTTAACATTCTTTCTTCAACGTGGTTTTCTTCAATATTTCGTACTCTGTTGAAGTTCTCTTTTTTGAACTTATTCAGCCTCATTTTTACATCTATCAGGTTTTTAGTTTCGGCTCAAATTCCCAGCCTGTTCAGAAGGGGATCCTTTATACCTAAGTTTTTGAAAGCACGTGCTCTGCGTATGCAGCTTTCACATTCTCTGCAGGGCATTTCTCCTCCGTGATAACAGCTCCAGCTGTACTCGAGAGGAGCTTTAGCTTCCAGAGCCTTCCTGACTATTTCAGTCTTTTCAAGTTCGATCAGAGGAGCCAGTACCTTTACTTTGTTTTGAGTGGAATATGAAAATGCAGTGTCCATTGCCTGAACATAAGCCAGGGAATTGTCAGGAAAAGTCCCGGCTTCCTCTCCGTTAAAGCCCACCACAAGATAATCGCATTCCCTGCTTTCAGCAAAACTGCCTGCGATATTGAGCATTACTCCATTTCTGTTGGGAACCCAGACAGCCTTTGCTGAAGCGGCTGTGATCTCTGCAGGGGCTGTTTTATCAATATCTTCAAAAGATAGAGACGGGACGTCAGTATTCGTATTTACCAGAGAAGTGGAGGTAATTTCTGAAAGCCAGTCAAGTTTAACGACTCTGTGCTCGATCTCGAAATATTCGCATACTTTTTGCGAGTATTCTATTTCCCTTGTCCTTGCCCTCTGCCCGTAATCAAAGGTGATTGCAATCTCAATGTCAATATTTTCGGCTGCAATCGCAAGTGCTGCAACCGAATCAAGTCCGCTGCTCAGGAGGGTTATAGCTTTCATTTGTATTTACCTGCTTAAGATCACTCTTTAAAGTCGTTGATTAGAATCACTATTCAGACTTATAGATTATAATCGCTATTCTGACTTGTTGTTTGTCTCCCCTTATGAACTCGTATTTAAACCCGACTTAATTGTACAGGAAGAATTTTCCTGTATGTATTCTTGTAGGATTCCTGTGATATTCCTCAGAGATTATTTCGATAATATAGTAACCTCTATTTAAAAGTAGCTCTTCTTCAAGAATATATAAAATTTTAGTCTGAAAGAAGTTGTGGAGAAATTGTTCTAGCGAATTCCTTTTCTGGAAAACCTGAGTATATATTGAATAAGGGAAATTAATGAATGCGGGAATCTAATATTATAGAAGAGGTGGGATTATTTGATTGGAATTCTTTCGGACTCACACGACAACATGGAAGCTATTCGGAAAGCTGTGGAATTTTTTAACGGAAAAGATGTAAAAGCAGTGCTGCACGCAGGAGATCTTATTTCTCCATTCACCGCAAAAGCCTTTAAAGAAATGAAGCCGAAGTTTTATTTTGTTTTCGGAAACAATGACGGCGACAAACTAACACTTGCAAAGCGCTTTGAAGAAATAGGAGCTACTGTCTGTGGAGATTTTGGAGACCTTACAATTGATGGGCTGCACATTGCCCTCCTGCATGGGACAAATGAAACAGTTGTAAAAGCTCTTGCCAGATCCGGGGATTTTGACGTGGTAGTTCGCGGTCACACCCACGATCCGGGAGTAAAAATTATTGAGGGAACCCCTGTAATCAACCCTGGAGAATGCTCAGGGGTACTTTCCGGGAAATCAACCGTTGCAACTCTTGAAATTGCAAACCTGAATGTTGAAATCACAGAGCTCAAGCTTGACTGATTTCTCTTTTTCTTTTCATCAAATTTTACCGTCAGATTACTACCAGATAATCTTCTCGCTGGACTTCCTCGTTCAGCCTTCAGGCTAAGTCTTTGTGCTGGAGAATATCGAAACTTATATCAGGTCTCGGGTAAATCCCAATTTCAATCTTTTTTGAAATTGTCTATCGAAAGTTGAAACAAGCATGGGATCTGAAAAGATGGAAAATAATGACCTCTTGCCTGAAAAAGGGAATGAAAAGAAAAGCAACTCCGAAAAAAGGAAAAATATCCTTATTTTTGCCTGTTCAGGTCTTTCAAACACAGGAAAACTTACGATGCAGGCAGCTTCAGCTCTTGCTTTCAGGAGGCCGGATATTTACAGGGCTGCAGCCGCTCAAAAAGGAATTGAAACTGTAGAAGATGCAATCTCAGATGGTTTTAGAATTCTAGCTCTTGACGGCTGTACGGATCACTGTGCTACAAAAAAGCTCGATGAAGCCGGCCTTAAGGCTGATATCTATATGATGGTTACTGAACTTGGAATTGAAAAAACTATGCCTTCGGATGTGAAGCCCGAATATGTAGAAAAGATTGTACGTGCAATAAAAGAAGCCTGAATTCAATTGGTTATGCCTTTTTCTTTTCTTGCCACTGTTTTCTCATATTGCTTCTTTTGCAGTTACTCTTCTTTCTTTTTTCCTATCTCTATCATCTTTATGCTTTCTACTCTTTTACTCTCAATATCCTCTTCTAAGAATCCCTATCAGTTCTTCTGCATGCGGCATTCTTTCTTTTATTTTTGCACAGACCGAATCTATATCGTAATCGAGGCGCAAGTATTCTACTTCACCTTTTTCGGTGTCAAAAACAGCACAGCTTGCCCGGATATTTTCGTCCCTCGGCTGTCCTACCGAACCCGGATTTATTATTGTCAGGTTTCCAAGCTTGCGGTTCATAGGAATGTGAGAGTGCCCAACCACGAGAAAATCTGCTTTTACTGGCTCCATTGCTTCAGCTATCATATTCTGGATTTCCTCGTCAGGAGTTTCGGGTTTTATGTATTCGAACATGGATCTAGGACTCGCATGGGTCAGGTAGAGCCTTTTTCCATCAATTTCTTCTCTGATCAGGAGAGGAAGTTTCTGCAGATACTCCATCCTCTCTTTGTCAAGAATATCCCAGGTGTATTCCCTTGTTGCAACTGAGAGATGTTTATACCTGTACCCGCACTGGCAGTCTACTCTAAAGGCAACTGCATTATCGTGGTTTCCTCTTATGGTTGGAATTGCTTTTTTGCGCAGGAGGTCTATGCATTTGTCAGGATCAGGTCCATAGTCCACAATATCTCCCAGACAGATTGCCCTATCGTGAGGGACTTCAAGAACGGTCTGAAGAGCCTCGTAGTTTCCATGGATGTCGGCGATCAACAGGATCCTCATGGTTTTTCACCCTTATTTTTGTCTTCCTTTCTCAATTTGTTTTCATCTTTCTTCTTTTTATTTTCATTTTTCATTTTCGTTTTTTTCTTTTTAATCTTCATCTTTCAAACATGTAATTCCCGCATTCCTACTCCCATAACCAGCAGATTTGTCTCCATTGGGGGATGGTTCCAGCCGTCAGGAGAGATTGTTTTTCTCTCAACCGAAATTTCAACCTGAGTTCCGCTGAGGCCGCAGTCTTTCATGTAGTCAGAAACAAGGTTTTTCCCAATTTCGGTTGCTTTATCCAGAGCTTCTGAGTAGTTTTCAAACTTCAGCCGGCTGCCCGGGGCAAAGACCAGGAAATTCTTGTCCGGGGACATCAGGCTTTCGGGTCTGATGAGGATTTCAACTCTTTTAATACCTTTTCCTACAAGGGCTCCGACTGCATTTCCTACTTCTGCATGTTCAGGGACAAGGATTTCTGCATCTATCAGTTCTTCCAGTTCTTTTCTATGCGACCTGACAGGCCCTCCCAGCAGGACAACAGGTACTCCAAGCTTGAATTTTGCAGGGTAGTTTCCATCCAGAATCTTTGCAATGGCCGTTTCAGGAATTCCTGCCAGAATATACGAAAGCAGGTGAAGAGCCATATTCCTGGCAACTTTCTTTTTAACGGCAGTGCAGAATTCCCCTGAGCTCATGCGCATGAGCCTTGCAAGCCTTTCTGCGCCTATTCGGGAAGCTTCTTCATTCCAGGCTGTGTATTCCCCGAGCACATGCAGAGCGTCTGTAGGTGTGAATCCGATTGCCTGAACAAGGCGCTTTTTGATAAGAGAATCGAGAGTCTGAGGGTGAAAGTCTTTTCTTATAAGAGCTGAAATTTCGGAAACTGAAACTGGTTCATCTCCTATTACGTCCAGTACGTCAGATTCGGCTTCACTCAGTTCTCCTGCAGAATAGCCTGATCTGACAAAAAACTTTGTGGGCTGAATGTTTTCGCAAAGATCCTCTCTAAGAGGCATCGGAGTCCTTTTGAGATTCCTCAGAAAACCCGGATACTTGACTGCCGCTACTGACAGAGGGATAACCCGGCGGGGCCCAAGGAAGAGTTCTCTATTTACTGTCCAGATATGGCTGTCTCCTCCTGTAGCCGTTGTCTCCATCCGTATCGCCCTTACACGAGTTTTCCAGCCTCCAACAATTGCTCCTTCGTCGCTCAGGTCGGGAACGCCCATACAGATCGAGGAAATATCCGTACTCGTGCCTCCCACATCAACAACTGCACACGTTTTTAGCCCTGAAAGATAAGAAGCTCCGACAAGGCTTGCTGCAGGGCCTGAAAAGATAGTTTCTATCGGTTTTTTCAGGGAATCCTTTATTCCAACTACCGATCCGTCGCATTTGAGCATGAGCAGCCGTGCGTTAATCCCCCTTTTTGTGATATCAGAGATTATGGACTGCACGAATTGTCTTGTTATGGGGATCAACTGGGCATTGAGAAAAGCCGTAACCGCTCTTTCATATGCTCCCAGCTGCTGGGAAAGTTCATGTCCGCAAACTGCAGGAAGCCCTGTAAGCTCAAGAACCCTATCTCTCGCTTTAATTTCGTGTTCAGGGTTCCTTGTGCTGAAATATGAAGATATGGCAAAGGCTGAAACCTTATTTTTTACCTTAAGGGCAAATTTCTCAATGGCTTCAAGATCAAGAGAGGAGACTTCTTCTCCATTGTGATTATGCCCGCCTGAAGCAAAAAGGACATGTTCTGTGGGCAATTCTTTTTCCAGGGGGTGGTCTCCTATAAGAATCATAGCAACGGGGAAACCGGTGCCTTCAAGGATGGTATTGGTGGAAAGGGTTGTTGAAACCGAAACAAGTCTGACTTTTTCAAGGTATTCGGGATTGAGGCCATCTATAACGTTTTTGATGCCTGTGAGAGGATCTGGATAGGTAGTAAGAGCTTTGTTTGAGTCAACAATCTCTCCGTCCGAATCCTTTATGAGCACTGCATCGGTGTAGGTGCCTCCTGCATCAATCCCAAGGCTGTAATGCATGGTGAACATGACTCCTTTTTTCTTTTTCTGAAAATTCCTTTTAACCGGTTGTTATTTCTCTTTTAAACAGTTAAGGAAAAAGAATTATTTTGTGATAAAGAAATAATGTGATAAGGTACTAATATCTAAAATTATTAAATATATATAGTTATTTCAAGATGATTTGAAATAATCAAAAGTGGCTACTCTCTATGGTGATATAAGAGAAGTTTCCTCAACTTATAACCAGGGGAGATTTCTATGTACTTCAATGAAATTTTCAGTTTTTAAGGCTTTAATTGTGACTTGGCGGAAAATTGAATTTATTCCTCTGGGAAAACAATTATTACCTTCATTTCTGAAAAAGGAATTAATTTTCAATTAGATATTGAATTTAAAAGGGTTATACTATCATGACTTCTCCAAAACCTGCCCAGAATGCTACTCCTCATCTTCCTGAGGATTACGATGCCCGAATCTTCGGTGTTCTCCCTTACTACTCTTCTTTTCATCAGGAAACTATTAATTTCGTCAAATCACTTCCATTCAGCCCTAAAATGTGGTTGGACACTGGATGTGGAACCGGGTCTCTGGTTAATAAGGCAATTAAGGAATTTCCGTCTACAAAATTCCTTTTACTTGATCCTTCCGAAGGCATGCTGAATCAAGCAATGAAAAAACTATCTTCTTACAATGCCGCAAGGCTGGAATTTCTGAAAGCTTCCCCTAGCCAGGACTTCTCTCAGGAATTAAAGGAAAAACCCGACGTCATCACTGCAATACAATGCCACCATTATCTCAGCCGCGAAGATAGAGCCAGAGCCACTAAAGTGTGTTATAATCTGCTAAAAGAAGGGGGGGTTTACATCACCTTCGAGAACATCAGGCCTCTAACAGAAAAAGGTGTTACTATCGGAAAACGATATTGGAGCAAATTTCAGTTAACCTGCGGCAGGACTGAGGAAGAAGTAAATGAACATCTGAAGCGTTTCGATACCGAATATTTTCCCATAACTGTAGAAGAGCATCTGAAACTGCTTAGAAATACAGGATTCGGGACAGTTGAGTTGTTCTGGTACTCTTATATGCAGGCTGGCTTTTACTGCATCAAATAATCATATTTATTTGCCATGCAGACTTGAATTGATCCATATTTGAATAAGGAATCTGTTAAATTAAAGAAATAGTTCTTAAAAAGATTAAGAAATCTGCCTAAAAAAAGATTAGTATAAAATAATCTCTCTATATTTTTCGGAGTTCCTGAAGCTTTTTCATCTTCAGGAATCCTGAAAAATGAAGGGTTTAGTACGAAGAATCTCTTCTTTTCGTACTTCTTGTGTTTCTTGTGTTATTTGTGTTGTTCATGCTGCGAGTTCCACTGCGAGAGTCTCCGCGAGAGTTACCACGAGAGTTACCACGAGAGTCACCCTCACTCTTTGAGCTTCTTCCCTTGGATTTCTGGGCAAGTTCAACAAAGGGTTTTCTTCCTCTCTGTTTGTTTTTGAAGATTTCGAGTAGTGCTTCAGCCTGGGCAAAAGGTACGGATACGAAGGAAAAGTGGGGGAAAATCTCTGCGTCCCTTATTTTCAGTTCGCTATCTCCTGTTTCTTCCTGGATGAACTCGCATAGCTTGTCCGGGGTCATGCCGTCGACTTTTCCCATGGCAATGAACAACCTGGTTTTGCCTGTTCTGTCGACATATGAACTGCTGGAGCTGGAGGAAATCTCTCCGTAAATGCTTTCGTCGAACTTTTCCTTGAAAGCGTACTTCAGGAGAGCAGCCAGGATTTTTTCTGCGGGGAATTCTTCGAGGAGTTTTTCGCTCATCTCAAGGCAGTCCCCGTATTCTTCTGCCTTTATTGTGGATTCGAGTTCTGCTTTCACTCTTGTCCTTTTGGCTTTTATCACATCTTTTATTTCAGGCAGCTTTCCTTTCTTCATCTCTGAGTTTGAAGTCTTTTTTATGTAAGTGAGTCGCCTGTATTCAGAGGAAGTAACAAAGGTAACAGCAGTTCCCTGCTTACCGGCTCTTCCTGTTCTTCCTATCCTGTGCACGTAGGACTCAGGATCCTGAGGAAGAGTATAGTTGATAACATGGGTAAGATCCATGATATCTATACCTCTTGCCGCAACATCCGTTGCTGTCAGGATATTTATCTTCTGTTTCCTGAATTTATTGAGGATTTTTTCCCTTTCATTCTGGGAGAGGTCGCCGTGAAGAGCATCAGCTGAATACCCGCGGTCTCCAAGCTTTTGGGCAAGCTGGCTGGTGTCTATTTTTGTCCGGCAGAATACAAGCCCATAGAATTCGTCCTCAATATCTATAATCCTGCAGAGGGCTTCGAATTTATCGCTTTCCCTAACTTCGAAGTAGATCTGTTCAGTTAGTTCTGCGACAAGCTCCTCCTTTTCAACAACAACATGTTCGTATTTTTGCATGTACTTCTTGACGATTCCGAGAATAGGCTTTGGCATTGTAGCTGAAAAGAAAAGCATTCTTTTATCAGGGCCAGTTGCCTTTAAGATCTCTTTAATCTCGTCTATGAAGCCCATGTTCAGCATTTCGTCGGCTTCGTCCAGCACGAAATATGCGATGTCTTCGAGGTTTAAGCTCTTCCGCTCAAGATGGTCGATGACCCTTCCGGGAGTTCCTACAACAATGTCCACTCCGCTTTTCAGCACCCTAAGCTGCTGGGTCATGGACTGTCCCCCATAAATAGGGGCGATATGCAGCTTTTTGTCTCCTTTCAGGGAGTTGAGCTCTTCTGAAACCTGAATTGCCAGTTCGCGGGTTGGGGTCAGGATTATTGCCTGTACTTTTCCTGATTTCTCAGGGATTTTTTCTATAATGGGGGCTCCGAAGGCCGTTGTTTTTCCGGTTCCTGTTTGAGCCTGCCCTATAATATCACATTCTCCTTTCAAAAAAAGCGGGATAACCTTTTCCTGAATTGGGGTTGGTTCTTCAAACCCTTTCTTTTTGAGGGCTTTCAATGTGCTGTCTGAGAGCCCAAGTGCTTTGAATTTTGCTAATTTTTCCATGTACTCACTCTAATATCGACAATTATTTCTACAGATCATGCAGACTGCAGACCTGCTGTTTATATACTCTCTGCCGCATACCCGGCAGTTTCCGTAACGGAAAAAGGCCACTTATCAAAATCGGTACATGATACCAGCTAAAAACAGGTAAACACGCCGCATAAATGGTTAATATCCCCCGGGGATGCGAAAAATGCCTAAGGACCAGGGGAAATTCAGAACCAAATACATAAACTTATACAGCAAAAATGCGATTTTCTTGGATAAGTTCAGGACGCTTTTTTGAATTCTTCCCTGTGATACAGGCAGATTAAGTGATTAGACTGAATTGTTTTTCAGTTGAACATTCAACCTGTATCCCTTTTCATGTATATAATCCTTTGCTACCTTCGAATTCAAATCTTTAAATTAATTTCTATTTCCCTGTATGGAGTTCGATCCAGCAGGATGTAAATTAGGTTCAGGTAATCCTTATTGATAATTATTCTACGAATTAATTTCACTGATAATTTTTTCAGTGGCTGACTTTAAGGATAGTGTTTTTAATAACTTAACTTGCTGATAATGTTTTAACTACTTGAATATACTGATACTAATTCTCATATATAGATGCTGATCATCATTCTATAGCTACTGATAACACTTTACTTAAAATTATTTATTCTGTTTGCTGATTATATTATTGATATAACTAATCGCTTGTTAGTGGTACCATCCCTGAAGGCAAAGTTCATTAGTGTACATTTCTTTGAGAAGATTTAATCTCTCTACCGAATTTCGTATTTGCTCAGGCTTGTCCTGGAGTTCTTCACACCCTGTTTCTTCCTGTATGGTTGTAACTCTTAGAAGCTCGGCAAAGTTTACGCACTCATCAAGAAAACTATTGAATAGTTTGCGGGCTTTTACAAAATAATTTGAGGTTCTGAAATCCGGCTGAACGGTTTTTTCATACTCTGCCTTTTGCCTCATCTGTGCTGCAAGAAGACGGGCTTCAACATAATCCCTGGAGTTCAGAAAATCTCCCAGGTCCCGGAGAATTGTTCCGATATTCTGGGTAAAGTAAGCCACCTCAAAAGCCCATTGCTTATCAAAGTTAGTTCTAGGCCCATCGGAAAAAGGAATTTCGTTCATCAGTCCGATCATCTCATGCTTTTGATTTGTTTTTATCTTCTAATGGATAGTAATATCCTCGAGAGGAAAGAATAAAAGGTTAACTATATTTCTCGGCTCCAAAAGGCGTTTTTTCACAATAAATATTGAATCTTTACCTGAATTTCTTTACTTTAGAGACTTCCAGGCAAGTTTGAAATAGAGTATCTCCTGCAATCTATCTTCAATTTGTACAATGACCCTTTTGTAAGGGAAGCATTTTCATTTTGTTCTTTTATTTTGCTTTATTTATTCTGCTGTTATTATGCTATAATTATTACCTTATTCCTTATTGTATTACTCTTTTTCCGGTTCAACTTAAATTTTAATGGAGATTTCAGTTATACTGTATATGTGCACTTACTTAATGTTTACATCAAAATCTTTTTATAGCGTCGTTTACACTTTTTTGAATAAGGGGGCAGACTAGTATGCAGATAAAGTACATTGTCAGAGATGCCGAAATTTCTGATTTGCATAAAATTATGGCTCTTCACAAAGACGTTGCAGCCTGTTCAGGTGGAATAGCAAGGCAGGCTGATGAAATCACAGAATCTCATGTCCGAAACTTTATCGAAAGGAGTCTTGAAAAAGGTATCATTCTAACAATTGAAGATCCTGATCATCCGGATGCATTAATTGCAGAAGTCCACACTTCTACACCCGGTATAAGAGCTTTTGCGCATCTTCTAACCGATCTTACAGTTGTAGTTCATCCTGATTATCAGGGTAAAGGAATAGGAACTTTGCTTTTTAGAAACCTCTTTGAGGAAGTAGAATCAAAGCATCCGCAAATATTAAGGATTGAACTTATCGCAAAGGAAAGCAATAAAAAAGCTATTAATTTTTACAAAAAATTTGGTTTCAAGGCTGAAGGAAGGCTTGATAAAAGGATTTCAGGTCAATCAGGAGAATTGGAAGCAGACATTCCTATGGCCTGGATTCGGCCAGATAACGATCGTAAACTTTGAAGAAAATAATTACTTCGTTTCATCCTCAGATCAATTCTTCTGAGATCAATTCTTCTGAGATCAATTCTTCTGAGATCAATTCTTCTGAGATCAATTATATTTGATATCCTACCTCTTAATTCTTAATATTTGATATTCTAATATTTATCAAGCGGATTTACTGCAAAACTCAGTGAACTGGAGGTCCTGAGAAATGAGCGAAGAAAAGACAGCAAATGAAAAGATACAGTTTCAAGAGATAGAAACTCAGAAGAGAATAAACTCAGAGGATGATCTCTCAGAGAAAGCAAGTTCTGAAAACAATTCCGAAAATAATGAGGAAGACCTTCTGTACACTCATAAGCCTGAAAACCGAAGCGGAAATATACAATGGAATTCGAATTTTTGCAGAAAACCTGGCCATTGAATTTTGTTATATATCCAGTTAATTATGGAGTAGATTAAATGTCATTTTTAAACGAAATGCTGCCTGAAACTGCCGAAGCTTTCGGACAGATGAAAAATTCTATTTTCAAAGATGGCTTCCTTGACATTAAAACAAAGGAATTAATTGCTATTGCTTCTTCAGTACTTATGCGCTGTCAGTTCTGCGTTGATGTACATTCGCAGAGGGCGGTCAGTTCAGGAGCTACAAGGGAAGAGATTGCAGAAGCCATTTCAGTCGCAATGTTTGTAGCCGCAGGCTCACAGATAGGTTGGACGAATGTATATGGGGAAAATATATACGATAAAATCTTTGAAAAGGATACTGAAGAAGAGGACAGCAGCTGTTGCTGTGGGGACTAACTCTGTTATTGTCATTTTTCTTTTTCCCAATCTTTCTTTTTCCCAATCTTAATTTAATCCTGACTTAAACTGACTTTTTATTTCTCTTTGCTTTGCATCTGCGATATAATGTTTAAAATATTCCTAAATTCCGGGTTCAGCCTGTAAAAATGCCATTTTGAGCTGTTATAGGCTTCTACTATTCCACAATTTTTCATAATTGCCAGATGGTGAGAAACCAGGTTTTGCCTTTCGTTCAACTTAAATATCAATTCGCAGACGCAATGGTCTCTCTGAGAGAGAAAGTAAGCAATCTTCAGTCTTATCGGATGCCCCAGAGAACTGAATATATCGCTGGTTTTTTTAATGTCTTTGTCCAGAAAATCAATTTCCTGGAGCATTTTTTCTTCCCATTCCTTCTTTTTCTCTGGATCTGCAGGACAGCAGTAGCTCATAAATACAAGAACTTAGGCTTTCTAATTAAAATTTTTCATGTTAGCTGGAAAAAGAAACGAAAACTCTTTTTTATACCCCTAATTTTAAAACTTTTTAGTATTTTTCCTTTAACTCTTCCTGACTCTTCCTGACTCTTCTTTTATTTCTTCTCCTGTCTCATTAAACTAAATACTGATATCTTCTGTCTTTTTTGCCACAGCTTTCGCTATAAATTTACTTTTAATTTAAAATGTTATATCAAGCCTATGTGCACATCAAGTTTTATTGATTCCTGACTTGAGGTATTTTATAAGTTCAAGCCCCTGAATGGATTGGAGGAATTTAAATGCCATTTCTGAACGAAATATTACCAGATACTGCCGAAGCATTTGGAAAAATGAGAGATTCGATCTTTGAAGGCGGAGAACTTGACCGCAAGAGCAAGGAGCTTATTGCAATTGCTTCCTCTGTTCTTATGCGCTGTCAGTTCTGCGTAGATGTGCATTCCCAGAGAGCTATTGCCTATGGAGCCAGCAAAAAGGAAATTGCAGAAGCAATTGCTGTCGCAATGTTTATAGCAGCCGGTTCTCAGCTAGGCTGGACCAATGTTTACGGCAAAAACGTCTATGATTTGATCTTTGAAGAGGATAAAGTTACAAACTCAGAAAAAGAAAAAGGATGTTGTTGCGGAAATTAATGAAATAATTGACAATTTTATCTTATTTCTCGGCTCGGATATTTTTGAAGGGAATTCTCTTTAGAGAAAAATTCCCTCATCAACATACGTTTTTAGACCGGAGAACAGTCAATATTGTTTTTGACTATAGTATTTGAAATAATAAACAGCGACAAAAAAGAATAAATTAAAATTAAATTAAAATTCTTATTTTGAAGGCGCTGCTTTTGGTTTTTCTACTATCGGAACTACTATTTTAATATATTCTTTCGCACCAGTCTTTGCTCTTTCATTAGAGATTGTTATACAATCTTTCGGGCAACCAGCAACACATTCGGTGCACATGATGCATCTGAATACATTGAGTTCCCATGTTTTTTCGGCTTTAGTAACTGTTATTGCATCAGGGGGACATTTTTTCTGACATATCCCGCAGAGAATACAGTTTTCAGGATTGAAAGTAATCCTTCCTTTGAATTCTTGAAAAGGTGCCCTTATCTCGAAGGGGTAAAGTCTGGTTGCAGGTTTGTGAGAAACATTTGTTAGAACAAGGTTTAACATACCCATTATATCACCCTTCTTTTTATCTCTCCGTGCAGCTAATGCAGGGATCTATAGTAAGTACAACTATAGGCACATCAGCTAGTTTGACGCCTGGGAGCATCAACAACAGTGAGGGTATATTTGCAAAGGTAGGAGTTCTTATTTTAAGCCTCTCCAGATTTTTAGTGCCATTACCCTTCACATAATATACAACTTCACCTCTAGGCTGCTCTGTTCTCATAATCGCTTCACCTGTGGGGAAGCCTTTTATGGGTGTTGCAATGTCACCATTCGGCAGCTTGGAGATCGCATTCCTTATCAATTTTATAGACTCGTATAGTTCTTTTACTCTTACTAAAGTCCTGGCGTAACAATCTCCATCTTTTTCAACAACGGGCTTAAAACCAAGATCTCTATATATGTCCCAGTCAGCTGTCTCTCTAACGTCAACGGCGTTCCCACTTCCTCTAAGTGTAGGACCAGCAGTTCCAGCCTCATAAGCAAGTTGTTTTGACATTGTGGCTAATCCCACAGTTCTTTTCTTAACGGTGTAATTATTTACAAACACTTTTTCGAGATCTTTGACTTGAGCTTCCACAGTATCGAGCATTTTCAGAGTCATATCAATTTGTTCTTTAGTTAAATCTTTGTTTACTCCTCCTACTCTGGATATTGAATGGATGACTCTGTTTCCGGTGATTCTCTCCAATACATCTAATACTAGCTCTCTGTACTTCCAGCATTCGTAAAAGAGACTTTCAAATCCAAAACCATCGGCAAAAAGGCCAAGCCAGAGGAGGTGACTGTGAACTCTGTTGAGTTCACCAACTATCACTCTGATGTACTCCGCTCTTTCAGGAATTTCGACATCGAATAGTTTTTCAACTGCCTTTGTATAAGTTATACCATGAAGGGCACTACATATTCCGCATATTCTTTCACAAATATACGTTGTTTGATTATAGTCCTTTGTGTCTATAAACTTCTCGAGCCCTCTGTGGACATAGCCCAGTGAGGGAAGTGCTCCAACAACAACATCGTTATCTATCTCAAGTTTTAACGATACTGGTTCGGGTAAAACAGGATGCTGAGGACCAAAAGGTATTACGGTTGTCATGTGATTCTCCTCTCCAATTGCTTTAAGCCAAGGGGGTTTTTGGACTGTTTGGTGTCAGGTAAAGGTGGCCTTTGTAGTCTATGGCTAAGCCGTCGAAAGCCAATCCGAAGAGATCCTGGTACTCATTCTCGATCAAAAGTGCACATAGATAAATGCCTGACACACTCTTGGGTTTCTCACCTGGTTTCACGAAGTACCTTAGATTTTTCAGTTTGTTATCTTTCTCAAATAAATATATCAAATCGTGACCATCGTTAGCTTTCAGGCATATCATAGTAGAGTATCGATAGCCCTCATTTTTCAAACCTTCAACAGTTTTTAGCAGCTCTGCACTGTTTTTGATTTCTGTGGCTTCTATAGTATTATCAAGCATTCGATGGCACCTCGTTTCCTTTCAATTTTACGTCTTTTCCTTTGATATTCCCTTTTTTCTTATTTTCAAGTATTGAAAGTGCTGCTACTACGCCGTCAAGTATGGCTTCAGGTCTTGGGCAGCATCCGGGGACATATGCATCTACGGGTATGACCTGATCCGCTCCGCCTATTACATTATAGCAGTTGTGGAATATCCCGCCTGTAGATGCGCAGGCACCTACAGCTAAAACAACTTTTGGATCCGGGATCTGGTTATAAATATTTTTAAGCACATTGACATTTTTGTAATTTATCGAGCCTGTAACTACCATTATATCAGCTTGCTTGGGAGTACCAATATTTAAAACGCCAAATCTTTCAGCATCATATAAAGGAGTAAGACAGGCTACTACCTCAATGTCACAGCCATTGCAGCTGTTACAATTCACATGTATAATCCATGGAGATTTTGCCAGACTCATAAATGTCCCTCTTTTTTATATTATTGTGGCTCCGCTAAAGTACAGGAATACTATGTTTACTAGGGAGATTGCCAGCAGGAATGTCCAGCTCAGTTTGAGCATCCATTGCCAGTATACTCTTGCAGTAATGTTGTCTATAACAATTATAAGCAAGTAAACAACGATACCTAAAAGCACACCTATTATTGGGTTTGATGCCCAGAATAAGAATATGAGTCCTGTTAAAAACACATATTCATAAAAGTGTGCAATCTCAATTGTGGCAAACCCTGGTCCTGAATATTCGGTAAGCATACCTTTAATCAGCTCCTGGTGACCATGGTGAGAGGTTGAATAGTCAAAGGGCGATTTTTTCAATTTTATATTCAGAACAACTATCATTGCTAAGAATATGAGAGGCGTATACATTAGCAGAGGGGATGATGCTTCTAACACAGCAGATAGTTTGAAAGTGCCGGTAAGCAAGTAGATTGCAAGAGCATATAAGATTAAAACTGGTTCATAGGACAGTACAGCCATTATTTCTCTTGAACTTCCTATTCTAGCGTATGGAGAACCGGTGCTCATTCCTCCTACTATTAGAGCTATCGAAGCTACTGTGTAGACGAATATTATCATCAAGAAGTCTTGTTTGAACATTAACATCAAGAGGCTCAGAATTATAAAGACAAGATATACAACTACGTAAAAGTTCTGAGACTTATTTACAACCATGTTGTCTTTACTTAGAAGCTTCTTGACATCATAGTACGGCTGCAAAAGAGGGGGACCTACTCTACCTTGTAATCTTGCAGTAATCTTCCTGTCAATTCCTGCAGCTATACAGCCGATGATAGGAGCAACAAATAAAACAAAAAATACTATTAAAATATCGCTCGTATTCATATCAATAGTCCTCCTGCCAATGCAAGTACGATAAGCAATATTGAGATTGCATATCCAAGCGTTGTAAGTTTACTTTCCCCAAATATATCTTGAAGATAGATGTTAGAAACACTGCTCTTATCGTAAGCGCAAAGTCCATTTCTGAACATTAAACTATCCTTTTCAAGGTTGTTTTCCCCGCACATATAATAGTTAGCTGTACGAGGAGCAAACATATTCTTGACAGCGAAATAAATCAGGATAGCCAGAACAAGCACTACGAATATTGCTGCGTAAGCAAATGCCCCTATCTCTGAGGTAAATTGTCCAGCCTCTCCTGAGACGGTAGGAGCGATGTTAAGCAAAGTTTCAACCTGAGGCTTAATGAAGGAATCGTATATTGGAAATACAAGAATACTTGTAACTACAATACATAATCCAAGGAACGATAGTGGGAAATATGTTTCAGGTTTTTTATGGGTAACTGCATTTTTATCCATAGTGGATGATAATATTGTTCCAAGCCACTTAGCATAGTAAACAGTAGTGAGTGCACTTCCAAGTATGAGGAACACAATTACAACAGGATTCTGTGCAGCAGCTTCCATTGATACCCACTTTGTAAGCAGTACTCCAAAAGGTGGTAGCAGCATTGATACCATTCCCAGAGATGCAAGAAGTGTGAGGAGAGGAGCCTTCTTTATTAATCCTGCCATGTCCTCGATATCTCTGCTTCCTATGGTGTGCTCAATTTCACCAGTGCAAAGGAACAGGAGAGCTTTTGATATGGCGTGGAACAGAATAAGCATAATCGCAGCAGCTACAGCCAGAGGTGTGCCTATTCCAGCGCTTGCGATAATTAATCCCAGGTTTGCAATAGTTGAATATGCAAGCACTCTTTTAGCATTTCTTTGAGATAAGGCTAAAGCTGAGCACATAACGAAGGTAAAGCTACCGTAAACTGCAATAGCTGTTCCGAGACTCGATCCCGCAAAAGCTGGTACAAGTTTGACAATTAAAAATACACCTGCATTCACCATCGTGCTTGAGTGCAGTAAGGCAGAAACAGGGGTTGGAGCTACCATTGCGCCCAAGAGCCAGCTCTGGAAAGGCATCTGAGCAGATTTCGCAAAGCCTCCGATACAGAGTAAGGCAACAGGAAGGGCTACTGCAGCCATTGCTGCTGCATCAGTTCCAGCGTAGATTCCAATTCCAGAAAGGGTACTTATATCATCAGTAGCGAGAAGAATTATGCCTATAGATAAAGCAATTCCACCAACCAGGTTTAAAGCCAGAGCCCTGAAACCGTTATTTATTCCTTCCTGATCCATGTTGTATGAGATCAACACGAACGAACAAAGAGTCGTTAGTTCCCAGAAGAGAAACAGCCATCCTAGCGTATCAGCCATTACCAGACCATTCATTGCTGCCAGGAAGAAGCTCATTGTAAAGTAGAAAGTCTTTTGCCTGTGTAAATGTCTGTGTTCTTCATATTCATCCATATAACCGGTTGCGAATAGTATAATCGCAGTACCGACTATATTGACAATTAATATCATGATCTGAGAAAATTGATCAATATTAAAAGAAGCACCTTCTACACCTGGAACACTGGTAAAAGTGTAAGCAAATATAGCTGCTGAAATTATTCCCAGTCCAAGTGTAGGCCAGTTTTTATATTTTGCTGACACAGCAAGAATAAATAGTATCACCAGTACTTCGAGTAGAAGGACAATGTTTTCAAACATTGCGAAATTTGGTTCATCAATCTGAACTACTCCAGTACCATCTAATACTAAATTAACTGATAAAGCTACTCCAATTATAAAAAAAGCCCAGGCCAGATACTTGTATAGCGATTTGGGAAGGGCTACAAATAAAAGCGAAAACAGTACGGGTACTGCAATTAATAGCATAACAGTGTTTTCTATCATACAGCGTATCCTCCGATCTATTAATCCTCCGATCCGTTTATTCTCTGACATATATGGTAGAATTTACACAGTTGAAAAACAAATCAAACATGCTCGACGTTTTTATAACCCATTTTTTATATTGCCGAAAGGTTGATTGTATTGATTTCCCAGTCCAACTGCGCAATTTCTGAGTATATAAGAATATGGACTATTAATCCACAAATATTATAATATTCTTATATCAAAATTACAAGAAATAATAATATGCGAATAATGTCGACATAATATCGGCATGTTGTCAACTGTTATTCTATCAAAGGCATATTTAAAGATGGTGATTTTTTCTCCAATTTTATATTACTCGCAAGAATAATGAGCTACTATTTTCTCTTAAATACTTACAATCTCAAACCAAAATTATGAGGAGTAATAATAATAAACACCACTCGATAATACTAAATACCACTAATCAATGCATATTTACTATTGACATGGCATCATTTAGCAATATAACAAAGCCATATTTAAACTTAATGATATGATTTTTTCTTTTATGTCCTACCCCTACTAATTATTGATCGAAATATTCTCTTATTATTATTTATATTTCTTAGATAAAATTTACAAAATAATAGAGACGATCACCCTCTAAGTACCTCTATTATTAATTGAATGGAGGTATATTTAAATAAAGTGATTTTAACTCAATTTTTATATTATTTTTCTCATATATTTATCAGTAAAATGAAAACTTCAGAATAAAATATCTCCTATCTATTGCCGGGGTTGTTACTTACAATTTAATTACCAGAATAACTTTAAACTTCAAATCTCAATTTAAAAATTTGACACCAAAATATAATAACAGTCGGTTGAGATTTGTTTGAAGCTATAGTCGACTTCACAGCAGGACTTTAGAAAAAGAAGTTCGGTCCTTCCAACTAATCCTCTTATTATAAACGTCTAATAGGCTTTGCTGTAAAGGTTCTGGAGTTTTTCACAATAGATTGACACTAAATCTTGATTGGGGTACGAAATGGTTAAATGTTCTATCTGTGGGAAGTATGAAAGCCCGCTTCTCCGGGTAAAGCACAGGAAGCTTGGCACGATAAAGATCTGTTTTGACTGCTGGGAAGTGGAAAATGGAAATAAAAACATATTTCCTTCTTCTGGTTGCTGTGACTGCTGCAGAAGATTCTAGTTTCATGAATTTTGAATTTCCTTCCTGCCAACTTTAGTAAAGGTTTTTAAGCATAACTGGAAAAGTGAATTCATTCCTCAAGAATTTTCATAATTTTCTGGACTTTTTCATTGCTCGTTGGATACTTTTTAGTCTTTCAGATATGTCCTATACCTTTTTGATCTTTGGAAGTAAGACAACTGTGATGCCTGCAAAAAATACGCCCAGAAGGAGCAGAGGGGTAATTTGCTTTATAAGGAACCAGGTTTCTCCCATCAGCTTTCAAGTTCCTTTTTGAGAACCATTTTAAGGACAGATATGCAGTAAATGCTATAATGGGTGCCCAGACGATTACTGGGTTGTGTATTTCCATCCCCGGCCAGACCTAAAATCCAAAACAAAAAACCAAAATAAATAAGGAATAAATCACATACTAAAATGAAAACTAAAGTCAACGATTAAGATCAAGGCTATGTATTATATTAGAGTTCAAAATGGTTAATTCAATTCAATCTAATTT
>CAZLNG010000039.1:0-31603 GCA_964560735.1 uncultured Methanosarcinales archaeon
TATCAGATTGATCAAAAGCTATCTCGCCACTCATTATATCACCAAAAACTGTAGCATTTAAAAATTAAAAAAATTAAAAATTAATGACACTCAGAAGAGTGCCATTATCGAACTAATTGATGTAGCACTCATACTAGTGTCTACTCAGACCAGTGTCATTACACTACTGATTACAGGTGGTGCTTTCCTGTGGATCGTATAGGTTGCTCCCTGAGGTGGTTTGATTTCGAGCTGGAACTCGTCATTAGCATTTATGTTATTACCAGTTACAAGCAGCTGTATATCGAACTTTTCGCCCCTATCTAGGACATAATCAGCGTTATCGTTATATCTTTCTGTTATACCGAAATTAGTGTCTTGAACTGCAGTCCCGGGAGCTCCAGTATTGTACACTAACTCAATAGGTTCTACATCTGGAGATGAATAAACAATGAGAGCTTTAGTCATATCAACTGCTGAACCTCCTGAAGTTAGTTGTAAACATAAAGTGACAGTATCAATTTGAGCACCAGCAGTACCTCTGGCAATTACATCACCGCTCATTTCAACACTGCTGCTCGCCTGTTGTACACCTGTGTGAACAACTTCCTGGCTTTTCTGGGTTGTATAGAAACCTGCTCCAAGCATGACGTAGCTGAAGACAGCAGCTACAACCACAAAGGCAACAAGCACAATTGCTGCTTCAAGACCTGTGAATCCTTTGTCCTCTCTTACAAATTTATTCCACATTGCAATCACCCTCAGTAAACCGGATAATAATGGTCCACGACAAGTGCAGCAGGCAATGTTCTTGTAATAATAAGTACTGCACCTTCTGGTGGTTTCAACTCAATCTTGAATTTTTCGTTTATTACAGGTAAAGGATGAGTAGCATCTGCACCAATTAATTTGGTTAAATCGACTACCACCTTATACTTTTCACCCTGGGAAAGCAGATTATCTTCAGTTCCCTCAAAAATGACACCATCATAAACCCATCCATTTGTATTGGTCCAAGCGTCATCTGCAGGAATGGCGGCTGGTCCTTTAGTGTCAGGGTCTGTGGTAGTATCGACAGCGTATTCCTTCGTTATAAAATGGTCATCATCTGTGTAGGTAAGTATTGTCTTGTCCAAGTCTACAGGTGTTCCACCGGCGGTATTAGTTATGTAAAATGTAAACTGACCTGCTGCACCACCGGCATCAGCTGTACCACCGATTACATCTGCTCCACGAACAATTATATCTCCAGAAGGTGCGATGCTACTGCTTGCTTGCTGTACACCAGTGTGCACGACCTCCTGGCTTTTCTGGGTTGTATAGAACCCCGCTCCCAACATGACGTAGCTGAAGACTGCAGCTACGACAACAAATGCTATAAGCACAATTGCTGCTTCTAGCCCCGTGAATCCTTTTTCGTCTTTTAGAAAGAATTGATTATTCATAATAAATCACCCTTCTCCATTGGCGTGACTATTATATTAACGAATAGAGGATAGAACGCTTAAAGATATAAATGTTTCGTAAGTTTAGAGGGTTACTTTCTGTAAAAATTATTTTGAAAATTGAAAATTAATCGTTATTTATCGACATTATTATGTAAAAAAAGTAATTAATTTTTTTATTTTTATTAAGTGTATAATATTAACATGATTTATTGATACTATTTTCACAGAAGAATCCAGATTGTATATAAATTAATGTTCATTCTAGACGTTTCATTGGGAAAATAGAGCACAGTTAACTTTATGATAAAATTTTCCCTTATCATAATTATTTAATTAATATAGTTAAATGTAAAAATTAAGAATCAGATGACTCTGTAGAAATCTTCAATATAATACAGATTACATTATTCACTTTTTATAAATGCAGAATTCCCGGCTTCCCAGAGTCCTGCAAAAAATATAATTACAAAAATATACAGTAAAAGTTGAATAATAAACGGACTTAAAACTCGATTAGAGGTTCCCTAATTTTTCAGACAAAGAAAAAAATATCAGAGATTGAGATATAATAAAAATCAGAATAAAAATAGATTATGAATTTTGAGATTAGCTCAGTAATTAAGATATAGATTATGCTTTTCTAAAACGGGAACATTTGGGATCACAAATTCAATAACTGATTTTGAACCCTAATAATTCGAAAATTTGGTACAGATTGATAACTATAAAATTTTTATAGATGTTTGAGTAAAGTAATATGAAACTTACTTAAGAAAATATAATAGATATAATTTGAGGCAAACCAAAGACTAAGAGAAAAAAGGAAGGAAAAGAAACAAAAAAGGCGGTTAGTGGAGACAAAAAAATGGATGATAAGATAGAGTACCTAGATGGATTAAGAGGTATGGCATCACTTATGGTAGTTCTTCATCATTATCTCTGCGCCTTTTATCCCGTTCTTATATTTGGTGCAAGTTCTATAGTTCACATTGGTCCTATAGAAGCCTGGATAGCTGCCTCCCCATTAAATTTATTCTATAATGGCGGCTTCGCAGTGTGTATATTCTTTGTATTGAGCGGATATGTCCTAACTAACAAATTTTTTAGGACAAAGCAGCATGAGGTGATTATTAGTAGTGCTGTTCGACGTTATGTCAGATTAATGATTCCAATTCTCTTCACAGTAATATCTGCATACATATTGCTGGCTGGACGGTTTTACTATAACATACCTGTGAGTAATATTACAGGATCTCAATGGCTCGCATCTGCGAATAACTATACGCCTAGTTTTGCAGATGTGTTGAAACAAGGTTTGTGGGGTGTATTCTTCGAAAGTCCTAATCAATTCATAAGTTCGTTTAATAATGTGCTGTGGACCATAAAAATTGAGTTTATAGGCAGCATCTTAGTATTCTCCTTTGTATCACTGTTAGGAGATCTCAAGAATCGCTGGGTATTCTACGTTACTACAGCCTTAATCTTATTGAAGACCTATTACTTAGCCTTCATCATTGGGATGATACTTAGTGATCTTTATAGTGGCAAAAATAGTGAAAAATTCACTGTAAAAAACTCTCTTGTAAAAGTTGAACTCTTGGTAGTAGGATTATTCTTCGGGTCTTATTACTTGGGAGGCTGGTGGGGAGAGTCTTTGTGTGAAAGCCTTCATCTGAGTATCCTTAATTCCTCAGAACTATTCAGAACCATTGGAGCTGGGCTCGTATTACTTGTATTATTAAACAGCACCACACTAAAAAAAGTTTTTAGCAATAAAATTTTCGTGTTTCTAGGGAAGATATCATTTACTATGTACCTGCTGCACTTGTTAGTAATTTATTCGGTATCAAGCCTATTGTTCATGGCTTTATTTACGGTTTTACCTTACAACATATCATACATTATTATGTTTCTGTTTACATTTCCAATAGTACTTGACGTGTCATACCTAGCACATAAATACGTGGATGACCCAGGAGTCAGACTTTCAAGAATGATTTATGATCGTTATTTTAGGTCAGTTCCAGTAAAGCAAAAAGAAAAGGAACATAATGTTATAATAGCATCCGAACCTTTTTAAATATAACTTTTATTTGACAGAAGCTTAAGTATACAATAACATAGATTGGTTTAAGTTTTTTCTTCTTCATAGGATCTATAATTCATTCTGTAATTAGGATTAAAGAAAAAATAAGATAAAAAGTGTGTTATTATATCAAAAGACACTTCAGTTGAAAAAGAGATAACAAGCGTAGAATTAACTAAAAACTTAAAATGAAAAAAGGATTTAAACCTTCTACTGAACCTATAAAGAAAATCACTTATACTTTTTTGAAAACTTTGTCCTTTATACTGACAGGAGTGAAAAGCTTCTTTATTTCATCCGGCAGGGTTTCGGATTTGCCTATAATTAGATAGCCGTCATCTGAAAGGGAGTTGTAGAAATCCTTTAACATTTTTACTTTCTGGCCTTCGTTAAAATAAATCATAACATTTCTGCAAAATACGGCATCAAGGTGTTTTGAGATGGGAGGTTCGCTTGTTAAATCATGTTTTTTAAACCTGACTAATAATCGGGGGATATTTTTTATTTTGAAGGCTTCTCCTGAGGGCTCAAAGTACTTCCGGAGAAGAGGGGAATCCAAGTTTTTTAATTGCTCTCTGCCGTATATTCCTCGTGAAGCAGACTTCAGGCAGTTTTCGTCAACATCGGTTGCGTAAATGGATATATTCCAGTCCGGAGGCAAAACTTCTTTTGAGCAAATGCCTATTGAGTAAGGTTCTTCTCCGTTGGAGCAGGCTGCACTCCAGAACCTGACGAGATTGCTGCGAGATCCTTTTTTCCTTGCCATTATGCAGGGTAAGATTTCATTCCGGAAGAACATAAATGGGGTTTTGTCCCGCATAAATTCTGTGACATTTACTGTGATTGCATTTATAAATTGGCTCATCTCATCTTTATTTTTGTCCAGGAGCCTCGTGTAGCTTGAATAATTGTCTATGCCCACAGTTTTCATTCTCATGTCAATTCGTCTTCTAAGATAACTGTCCCTGTAGCCGGTCAGGACAACTCCTGAGGATTTGGAGGCTTTTCTTAAGAGGAAGCTGAAATCATCATCAATATTTACAGCCATAGCAGCATTCCCCCTTTAGTATATTTGACAACCAGGCTTCCATCAACAGGGTTAAAGATAATGTTTCTGCCAACTTCCCCACCCACGTCTTTTGCCAGTATCGGAATTTTGTTTTTAACAAGAGTTTCTTCAACAGATGCTGCATTTCTACTGCCAATTTTGAGAATATCCAGGTTCATGTGTTTGAAGACCTGAGCTCCGCCAGCGAACTTCGAGGCAATTTTATTCTTTCTGGCTCCCTGTTTAATCATATCTTCAAGCATTTTCTCGATAGCAGTCTCAGCGTACTTCGTTTCCCCATTCTGTGAAGCTCCCGGGAGCAATATGTGAGCTATCCCGCATATGCCTGTGGACATATCAAAGAGCACGACACCAACACAGGACCCAAGGCCCATGGCTTCCAGAAGAACCTTTTTCCCAATTTTATATTCCCCGATCCCTGCAGATAGTTCACCATCCAGAGTAACAATGTTCGAATTTGGTTTTTCGTCCGTCAGGTAATTTTTTGCAGCATCAACAAGATTACAGGCCTGGCAGTGATCCCTGAATTCGCAGGTGCCTGAAAGAGAACAATAGGATTTTACTAAAACGTCTCTCTTTGTAAGAAAGATCGCCTTTCCATCTTTGTTTGAGATGGACAAGATCTTGCTGCTCATATCTGTTCCATAATTTTCATAATTTCGGCAAGCAGAGTGGGTTCCGGAAGCAAAGCTAAAAAGATCTCTATGTCTGAATCGGAGCTTAGTGCAGTTTCAAACAGTATTAAATGATCACTCTTCTGAGCCATCTGAGAAACTACCGAATCTACAACTGCAGTCGGCACATCCACTGCAAAACTCGGAGGCGAAGGAAGTAAAATTATATTCATGAAATCAGCGGATGCATCGCAAAAAGCAGAAGACAAGATGTTTCCGACCTCCATAATTGTGGATTCATACATTTCTTCATCCAGCCCTTCAAACCCAAACAAACTGCCGGCAATTCGCCTGGAGGATTCTTCCGGAAAAAGAATGTATAAGTATCCACATCGGTTTTCCTCAAGATCCTGCAGTGCTACAATTACCCCTGCAACAATCTCACGGGTGAACTCACCGAATACGTTTTTTATTTCCCCTACTCTGACCTCAGGAACAGCCATATCCACTTCTTTATCAAGAAGCTGCGAGAGAGATGTTGCTGCATGTCCGGCTCCGATATTTCCAAGTTCCTTCAGAATATCCAGTTCCATTTCACTAAGATTTCCCAAATTAATCATCAATATCATCTCTTATAAGCATCGAAACATCTAGAATTGGAATTACCCGTCCGTCTCCTAATATTGTAACTCCGATAAAGCCTTTCAAACTTGAAAAAATATTAGTAAGAGGTTTAATAACAATTTCCTGCTGGTCAATAATTGAGTCAACTATTAAACCAACTTCTTCACTTTCTTTCTCCACCACTATTGCAATTTGTTGATCCAAGTTTTCACTCTCTACATTAAAGATTTCTTTTAACTCTACTATCGGGATTAGCTTATTGTTTATATAAAGCAAAGGGATTCCTTTAACGAGCTTGTAATCGTTCTTATCAACACTTAGAGCTTTCACAACGTTAGAAATGGGAATGGCATATGTTTCAGGCCCGACTTCTACAAGCAGGGATTTTATTATAGCAACTGTAGGAGGCAAACTAATTCTGATTTTAGTATATTCTCCCTCCTTTGAATATATTCTGACCTTTCCGCCAAGCTTTTCAACAGCAGTCTTAACCGCATCCATACCCACTCCCCTGCCTGAGATTTCAGTTACTTTTTCCTTTGTTGAAAATCCCGGGACAAAAATAAGCATTCTGAGTTCATCTTCACTAAGATTTTCTATTTCTGAGAGTGATAGCAAACCCTTCTCAAGGGCTTTCTTTTTTATAACTTCAACATCCAGACCTTTACCATCGTCTTCGATCTCGATTATGACATTATTTCTCTCTCTTCTAGCTGAAAGTTTTATATAACCAGTTTCGTTTTTTCTAGCTTTCTCCCTCTCCTGAGGGTTTTCAATGCCGTGATCAACCGCGTTTCTTACAAGATGAACCAGAGGATCGTTTATTTCGTCCAGAATTGTCCGGTCCAGCTCTGTATCCTGCCCTTCGACCTCAAAATCAACACTTTTGTTGAGTTTTCTACTTAAATCCCTTACCATACGCGGAAACTTGCTGAAAACTCTTTCAATTTTGACCATCCGGGTTCTCATAACCTCGTCCTGTAAACTTGAGATTGATTTATCCAGAGACCCGGTTGCATCCTCCAGTTCAGGTATACCGTACTTCTGGGAGATCTGCAGTAACCGTCCTTTGTTGATAACAAGCTCACCAACAAGATTCATTATATTATCAAGGTTTGAGGTACTTACCCTGATGGTCTCCTGTCTTTTATTTTCCACAGGTGTTGTTCTGGATTTTCCCGAATATGAGGGATGATCAGCTAAATCGGTTTCTGATCCTTCGAGCCCTGAGATTGCTCGGGAATGTATTCTCTGGTTGTGAAACTCTCCAGACTTCTCTTCCGGAAACTGAAAATTATCTAACTGACTTTTATATATCTGTCCATTATCTAACTGATCTTTACCTGACTTTAACTCCTGTACAGAAATTTTCTCAGATTCCGGATTAAAAGCCTGAACTTTCTGTGATCTCAGATTGTCAGTGAGTAAATTTCTTGCTTTTTTCCCGGGGAATATTCCTGCAAACTCAATACTTTTGAGACCTGCCAGAGATCTGTCTATTTTTAAAATGAAATGTATTTTTGTTATTAAATTGCGAATAGAAAAGCGGAATGTACTTATTTTGTTTGCAGGTGAAACAGGTACAGTTTCACTAACTATTGGAATCAAAGAGGCATTATTTTGAGATTCTCCAGAGTTCAAGCTACTATATTCATCCTGTCCACCAGAAATGATATTGTATTGCTCAATTTCTGAAATTCTATCCATTAACTTTTCAACTTTGTCATTATCTCCTGAGATGAATATTGTCAGGTTGCCAGCAAAATCTCTCCCTATCTCATGCTCTTCAGGATCCGTTTTGATTACATTACATACATCCCTGAGAGATTCTATAATCAACGACGCCCTCAAATCCTTCACTATGCAATCGTCAGAAAGAGTTACATTCAAAATAAGATTGTAATCAGCTTCGGAAACATTCTTATTTTGCGATTCATATTGATATTCTGGGTCTAAAGAAGGGCTACTCTTTGATGACTTTAGCGACATAAGCGCCAGTAATGCCGAGTTGAAACTTTCAGGATCATTATTAGAAATAATACTGAATCGATCAATTTCAGAGATTCTGTCAATCAACTCTTCGATTTTATCACTATCACCCGAGATGAATACTGTAAAACTACCATTAAAATCACCTTCCATATCCTCTTCAAAAGGGTTTGTTCCAATTACTTTACATATATCCCGGAGTGATTCTATAATCAGGGATGCTCTCAAATCCTTCATAAGACAATCATCAGAAAGAGCTATGTTAAGGATCAGACTGCAATCCTCTGCGTCACAAATATTTTTATTTTGATGTTCATCCTGATACTCTAGTTCAAAAGAGCCACATTCCGCAGTAGGTAGTATTAATGTAGATTCTGGAGATGAAAGATAATCTCTTGATAATTCCTTTACACAAAGAATATCATGTTTATTCTTATTTTGCTTTTTTTTATAATTATCTAAGGAATGAAGTAAGTCTTCAATTCTTACGTTATCGTTATCTTCGCTTTCTATTTTTTTGACCATCTCAGTAATTCGGTCTACTGCTGAAAGCATAACGTCAATTAACTCACCATCAATCACTAAATCTCCGCGTTTTATGTCGCATAAAACTTCTTCCATACTGTGGCATAATTTTTCAAGTGATTTGTACGCAAGAAATCCAGCCATCCCTTTTATCGTATGAACTACTCTAAAGATCTCATTAATTGAGGTACAGTCACCGTTTTCTAAGTCCACAAAAGCTTGGTTGAATATGTCCAGGCATTCATATAGCTCCTGAAGAAAATCATTTTTATAAGCCTGCATATCACTTTCCATTACATTTCGCCCCCAACATGTTCACGATTTCTTCAGGAATCTCAAAAATAGGTTTCACTATATCAATAGCTCCGTTTTCTATTGCAGCTTTAGGCATTCCGAAAATAACACAGGTATCTTCACTGCATGCGATTGTAGAACCGCCTGAATCTCGGATCATCTTGAACCCGTGAGCCCCATCAATGCCCATACCCGTAAGAACAGAAGCAATTATATTTTTTCCATAGACACTCAACATACTCTCAGCTGTTACATCAATCGCCGGCATTACAGCATGAACAGGCTGACCCTTTACCAGCTTTATTCTGATAACATCCAGAGTTTTTCTAATCTGCATGTGACAGCCACCTGGAGCCAGATAAACAACGCCAGTTCTTATTTTCTCATTATTTCTGGCTTCCTTCACTTCGAGCTCTGACAAGAAATTCAACCTTTCTGCCATCTGCCTGCAAAAACTACCTTCTGGAAGATGCTGCACGACAAACACGGCTGCAGGCAGATCTCCGGGAAGTCTCGGAATTATTTGCTCAAGCGATGAAGGTCCCCCTGTGGATGAGCCTATAAGAATCCCAAAATCTCCAGAACATTCCCATTTTCTCCTGACAATTTCGCCTTTGAATTTTCTCATATTCAATAGCCTTATAATGTTAGGATTTGACCTATGAATGTTCTTTATTTTGTCAATTAGTTCGCTCTCTACTCTATTTATCTCATGATGGCTCTCAGGTTTCGTGACAAAATCTATTGCTCCGAGATGTAAAGCCTCCAATGCTTCTTTTGAGCCTTCTGTAGTCAAAGTACTGAACATGATGACAGGAACCGGATCCGAACTCGTAATGTTTTTAACAGCCTCGAGTCCATCCATGACTGGCATGTTAACGTCCATTATAATGATGTCAGGTTGCAATTTCTTTGCTTTTTCTACAGCTTCTTTTCCGTCACGAGCATCTCCGATAATCTTTATATCTGAACTGCTAACAAGCATGTTTCTTATTGCCATCCGCATGAAGGCAGAATCATCAACAATAAGAGTACGAATCATGCTCCCCTCAAATATTATTCACCGGCAACTTTTTTTATTTCTTCTATGACCTTAGGTGCCTGGAAAGGTTTTATTATGTAACCTCTTGCCCCCAGTTTTATAGCGGTTTTCACTATCTTTTCCTGACCAACAGCCGTGCACATAACTATTCTGGCATCTTTGTCAATGGACTTAATTTGCTTTAATGCATCAATTCCTGTCATCTCGGGCATAACAACATCCATTGTAACAACATCTGGCTTGAGACCTTTATATAATTCCACAGCTTGCTTTCCATTTTCAGCTTCCCCTGCTATATCAAATCCAGCCCCAAAAAGTATATTTTTTAGAAGTTTTCTCATAAATGCTGTATCATCAACGATCAATACTTTTGCCATATATATCCCCTGAAATTAGTTCTTAAATTCCCCTGAAATTAGTCTTTAAATTTCCTTGAAAATAGCCCATTCCCCTGAAAACCAGCCCTTTCCCCTGAAAATTAGCTTTTAGCGATTTTATCAACCATACTAACCCCACGTGGGGTCAATTCGATCTCCTTTCTAATTTTCACAACCCTGGCTAATCCAGAATCAACAAGTAGGTCATAATAATTATTTAGTTCATCGGTTGAGATTCCAATTATATTTTCGATTGAAACGAAATCTAATCCGGAGTATATTAGCGTAAGGATCTGCATTTCGTTCTCAGACAGTTTAATTGAAGGTTTTCGTTTTTCAAAGAGACGCTGAAGATAGTTTTCAAGCATCTCAAGTGTGCTTTCAGGACAAAGAACCAGACTCGTCACCACATCACTCTTTTCGACATGGGAAAGAACGAGAACCGTCCTATGTTTTCCGCCGACATCTCGAATATCTTTTTTAATAGATCCCAGATTCTCAATTGGAATCCTCTTCTGATTTTTTGACGATAAAAACCAGAGCCCTTCATCTGTTACACTGAAATATCCTTTCTCCCATTTTGCAGATGCTGAAACAACCCCCCCGACTGTAGCAGATGACACAAAATACACAGCAAATTTATCTGCTTTAAGATTAAATGCGATATATCTGAATACCTGTCTATCAATATTTGCAGGGAGTTTTAATATAATATTCTCACTCTTTTTAATCTGGATACAGCTAACACCATCTACGTTTGTTTCTTCCAGATCTTCTATTTCCCCAAACAGAATCTTTTGCTTACCTACTATCAGGCTGTTATCAGTCACTATAAGTTCCGTATCCACCCATCCTGCAGCATAAATCTTCACCGCCGTTCGAAGGTGGACTTTATCATTCATCCCTTTATCTCCTTTATTTCTTCCTCGCTAAACAGCGCTTTAAGGTCCATTAACGTGAGAAGCCCATCTTCGAGTTTCCCCACTCCTTTAAGGAACTTAGATTCATCTTTTAAAGCTAAAAACCGGGGGATCTCTTCTATATTTTTGGAGGAGAGATATTTAACTTCGCTAACACTATCAACCATCATTCCTATGGTAGCATTATTGTATTCAATCACAATAATCCTGGTATTTTCATCATTCTTCTGCGGTTCTTTTCCAAGCCTCTTTCTAAGATTGATAATTGCTGCAATTTGACCCCTCAGATTTAAAACTCCCTCAACAAAATCAGGTACATTTGGAATTCTCGTAATTTTAGTTGGAAGGATGATTTCCTTTACCTGAGAAATCTCAACTCCATATCTTTCCTCTCCAAGATTGAAAACAATGACCTGAATAGTATTATCAACATTAACAATTTGACTGTGATAACTCATGTACACCACCTGAAATGGGGCTAATGGAATTAGCATGCGTTCAGCTAGCCCCCCGTTCAAAAAGCTCCTGACTCCACATTTAACTATCTTTAACGTACCTTTGAAACTCCTTTTCTGTCGAACTTTTGAGGCTTGACATAGGATTTTTGACTGGTACTTTCTTCCCTGGAATTCCCTTCTCGGGAAACCTGGAAATTTTCCACAAGGGCATTGACTGTTTTCTGAGCAAGCACGCTTACATTCTGTACAGAAGTACTTAGCTGCTGCATTGCGGCTGTCTGTTCCTCGATAGCAGCAGAGGTCTCTTCACTGCTAGCTGCATTTTCTTCAGCAGTTGATGCAGCTTCACTGATGCTCTTATCAATACTCTCAATTTTCCCTAAACCTTCTTCTGCAAGTTTATCCAGTTCAGAAAGCATTGAATTGATCGTATTTACAGCACTGGCAATCTCATGCGCTTTATTCAAAGCCTGTTTAATGTTCTTGTTTCCGGTATCAGCACTCATCTGTGCTCTTTCGATTGCCTCGGTAACTTTCTTGGTTTCCTTCTGCACATTCGTTACAATCTGGTTTATATCATCAGTACTTTTCCTGGAATCTGCAGCAAGTTTCCTGACCTCATCTGCAACAACGGCAAACCCCCGGCCGTGTTCTCCTGCTCGGGCTGCTTCAATTGCAGCATTTAACGCAAGAAGGTTAGTCTGGTCGGCAATTGATTTGATTTTCCCAGTAACAGCCCCGATATTATTGACAGCATTATCCAGGGACTGAACAATAGTCCCAAGTTTTGAAATCTCTGAAACGAATTGCCCAAGGTCCTCTAAAGCCATGTTCCCAAGAGTCTGGGTTTCTTCACTGGTTTTGCCTGCCTGAGAAGCGTAATTGGAAGATTTACTGGAAGATTGGCTGAGTTTCTTGAAAATATCCTGAGAGGCTTTCACATCTGAAGATGCTGTTCCTGCATGTCTTGAAAGATTTTCTGAACCAGCAGCAATCTGCTCTGCAGCGGTTGAAATTTGCTGCATACCGCTATTCATCTGGTTGACGGCTTCTTCTGACTGCCGGGACTCTTCCAGAGTTGTAGCCATATTATCTAAAGTTTCTTCAATAATTGACTTCAGATTAATTACAAGCTTATTGAACTCTTCAAAAGTCTTACCGAAATCGTCATCCTTTATTATTACAAGGCGAGTATCAAGATCCCCTTTCCCCACTTTCCTGATACCTTCACCAAGGTCTTTTAAACAGTTTTTAGTGTAATCCAGATGATCCTGAACTTCTTTTTCCTTCTCTTTCATTTCACTCATATCGGTTATAATTGTAATATTACCGATAATGATTCCAGTTTCATCTTTTACTGGCACAGATGAAGTAATTGTAAACAACGGTTTGTCCTGAGCCTTAAGTTTAAGATTTCTCTCAAGGTTATAAACTGCTTCTCCAGTTTCCAGTACTATTTCTGCAATTGATTTTCTGCCATTGCTCTCCATTAAGTCAGACGGTGACAAACCTGTTGCTTCATCCGCACTTCTAAACTTACACATTTTTACAAAATGATCGTTAATATACTTTATTTTCCCAGAAGAATCTACATAAAGTGCAAGTGATGGCTTGGGGATGCTGCTTACTATCATCCTCTGAGATTCTTCTCTCTGTTTTATATGAGGAGTTACGTCCAGAAATACTCCATCAATATAAACTACATTACCTTTCTCATCGCTCACCAGTTGAGCCTGTTCCTGGACGAATACTGTGCTACCATCCGATTTTTTGATCCTGTATTCAACCTGATAAGGAGTTTTACTTTTCATTGCTTTATCTATAGCCTTATCAATTGTTGGAATGTCCTCTCGAAAAACAATATCAGACCAGGATAGTTTTCGAGTAGTAAAGTCCGTTTTGGAATATCCAGTTAATTTCTCAACATTTTTACTTATGTAATATATAGCCCACGAAGATTCATTTGCAACTCTAAAAATAGTTACTGGAAGATTATCTATTAACCAGCTTATTTCTTTAGCTTTTAAATCAATATCATCTATTAGATTTTTAGACGTTTTTTTTTGCCCCATATTTTCTGAATCAGGATCTGTAGTAACCATTTTTCACCAATCCTTTGATTTACTTCAGTATAACTGTATATATTATAATATTCAGTATTTAAATATATATGGTAGTGGAAAGTTAGCGTAAAATAAATCAACTTAGTTAGTAAATAATCAAGTTGTTGGCCTTTTGTTTTCAATTAAAAAAGTAATTTAAAGTTAATAGTTGATACAGATTATCGAAATGTAGACTTATAGAACTTCCAGATATTCAGCTAGCCCCCCGTTCAAAAAGCTCCTGACTCCACATTTAACTATCTTTAACGTACCTTTGAAACTCCTTTTCTGTCGAACTTTTGAGGCTTGACATAGGATTTTTGACTGGTACTTTCTTCCCTGGAATTCCCTTCTCGGGAAACCTGGAAATTTTCCACAAGGGCATTGACTGTTTTCTGAGCAAGCACGCTTACATTCTGTACAGAAGTACTTAGCTGCTGCATTGCGGCTGTCTGTTCCTCGATAGCAGCAGAGGTCTCTTCACTGCTAGCTGCATTTTCTTCAGCAGTTGATGCAGCTTCACTGATGCTCTTATCAATACTCTCAATTTTCCCTAAACCTTCTTCTGCAAGTTTATCCAGTTCAGAAAGCATTGAATTGATCGTATTTACAGCACTGGCAATCTCATGCGCTTTATTCAAAGCCTGTTTAATGTTCTTGTTTCCGGTATCAGCACTCATCTGTGCTCTTTCGATTGCCTCGGTAACTTTCTTGGTTTCCTTCTGCACATTCGTTACAATCTGGTTTATATCATCAGTACTTTTCCTGGAATCTGCAGCAAGTTTCCTGACCTCATCTGCAACAACGGCAAACCCCCGGCCGTGTTCTCCTGCTCGGGCTGCTTCAATTGCAGCATTTAACGCAAGAAGGTTAGTCTGGTCGGCAATTGATTTGATTTTCCCAGTAACAGCCCCGATATTATTGACAGCATTATCCAGGGACTGAACAATAGTCCCAAGTTTTGAAATCTCTGAAACGAATTGCCCAAGGTCCTCTAAAGCCATGTTCCCAAGAGTCTGGGTTTCTTCACTGGTTTTGCCTGCCTGAGAAGCGTAATTGGAAGATTTACTGGAAGATTGGCTGAGTTTCTTGAAAATATCCTGAGAGGCTTTCACATCTGAAGATGCTGTTCCTGCATGTCTTGAAAGATTTTCTGAACCAGCAGCAATCTGCTCTGCAGCGGTTGAAATTTGCTGCATACCGCTATTCATCTGGTTGACGGCTTCTTCTGACTGCCGGACATCTGCCAGAGTCGTATCCATATCAGCTAAGGTTTCTTCAATAATTGATTTCAGATCAGTTACAAGCTTGTTGAACTCGTCAAAGGTCTTACCGAAATCATCATCCTTTATTTTATCCAGATAAGTATCAAGATTTCCTTTCCCAATCTCCCTGATACCATCACCAAGATCTTTCAGACATTTTTTAGTGTAATTCAATAGCTCCTGAACTTCTTTTTCCTTCTCTTTCATTTCACTCATATCGGTTATTACCATCAAACAGCCGAGGATATTTCCAGAATTATCTTTTATCGGCACAGATGAAAGTACTGTAAATAACTGCTTATCTAAAGCTTTGAATTTAAAAGATCTTTCAAGATTATAAACTGCGTCTCCAGTTTCTATTACTTTATCCGCAATTGTCTTTTTAGAATTAGTCTCTAATAGTTCAGCAGGGGACAAACCTATTGCTTCATCCACACTTTTGAGCTTGCACATTTTTACAAAATAATCATTAATGTATTTTATTTTCCCAGAAGAATCTACATAAAGTGCAAGTGATGGCTGGGGGATGCTGCTTACTATCATCCTTTGGGATTCTTCTCTTCTTTTTATTTGTAGCGTAACATCTAAGAAAATTCCATCGATATAAGCTACGTTTCCCTTCTCATCATTTACAAGATGAGCCTGTTCCTGAATGAATACTACCTTACCATCTGCTCTTTTGATCCTGTATTCAACCTGATAAGGAGTTTTGTTTTCCATTGCTTTATCTATAGCCTTATCAATTACTGGAATATCTTCTCGAAAAATAATGTCAGACCAGGATAACTTATGAGAAATAAAATCGATTTTTGAATAGCCGGTTAAATTCTTGACATTTTTACTTATGTAGTGTATAGCCCATGAAGATTCACTCGTGACTCTAAAAATAGTTACAGGAAGATTATCTATTAACCAGCTTATTTCTTTAGCTTTTAAATCAATATCACCCATAAAATTTTCAGAAAAGTTGTTTTGCATGACTACATCTAAATCAGAATCTATTGAATCCATTTTTAAACCAATCTCCAAATATTATATACTAACTATATTAATAATTATAATATGTATTTAAATTTATAGGTGCGGACAAAAACCTTCCAGCAAAAAAGCCTTTTAAATGCTGATTAACTGACTCCCTATTGCTTAATTGCGATTTAATTGAAAAAAGCTAAAAAAGATTCAATTATTTACGAAAAGAGGAATGAAAATGGCTTAAATTAAAATCAGAGTACTGGATAGAAAGGAAAGTACTTTTTGCAAAAATTAATTACTCTGACAATACCAGATAAGTTGTTCTTATAATGTTAGATGAAATTAAATGCGTTAAATAATTAGACAGTCTGTATTCCCCAGATCAGGCTGTTGCATAAGTTTGAAAGTTATCCTGCCTTTCGTCTTCTTAATGGCTTATATGTTACTGACTATTGCCTTTTGAAACTTTTTTCTTTGTTTTATTTCATGAGTTGTGTCTAAAATAATCCATTAATGTAAGCCAGGTCTTCGATTCCGTTGTTTAATAAATGCCCGTGTTTTTTAACAAATATTTGCTGCCATCTGATATTTTAATTCTGATTCAACTGATAAAGAGTTTTATTTTAATTGCTTTCTATACAACCTTATTGACTACTCGAACATCCTCTGGAAAAAAGACATCAGATCATGAGAGTTCCTGATCAATAAAATTAATTTGAGAATAACCGTTAATTCCTCAACATTTTTATTCATTTGATGTAAGACTAAAGATGGCTTATTAGAAGCCCTGAAAACAGTTACTGGGAGAGTATCTATTTAATATTATACTTCTTCAGCTTTTTGATTTGATCCCAGTGGCTCACATGGAGACTATATACATTATTGAAGGAAGTATATTAAAGCTTCGAGAAATTAGAAGTGGGGCAGATAAAAGAGCAAAGGACGAGAACCAAGCAGCCAAACTTAGTTTTATATCTATTATGATATAGAAGATTGGAAAAATAAGAACCCGAAAACCTCAGAATATCAGATATAGGTACTATATAAAAAAGGACATGTAGATACAAAATAAAAACAGACAGGAAAGTAGAAGAAAATCTTACATTTATATATTACTAATGTGAAACTTTATATACATCCAGGTAATCTGTTTCAGAAATGTATTTTTAGACCTGGGGTTCCTATGACAAAAGTCGAAAAAGTATTACTACTGCTTAAAAATATGGTGTACGAAAGCACCAGCCCGCAGGAAACTCTCAAGTTTGCAAAGTATTATCGAAGTAAGGGACTCAATGTACTGGTGATTCTATGGGGACCTATGGGAGTACTGCTTGCAAAAAGAGACAAAACAAGAGGATCACCCAAATACGATGCTTCTGTTCAGGAATGCATTGATATGGGAGTAGAGTTTCGATGCTGCCAGCTTGCCTCAGATATGATAGGACTCAAAAAAGAAGAATTGATCCCTGGAATTGAATTTATCTGCTCAAAAGAAGTAGCCGAACTTTTTCTGACATACACAGAAGAAAACCAGCTGATAATTAATTTCTGATCTTAAGCTCATAATTAATTTCTGATCTTAATATTTCTTAAAAACAGGATTGGATATAAGTTTAAACTAATATGCAGGTTGCATAAATAGAATTACAAACTTACAAAATGAAATATCACTTCAACTTATTGTTTTCCAGTTAATTCTAAAATATCTATAATAGCTTAAGTTTCTCATAACCTTCTGTTTTTCCTTCAAATAAACCTTCTAATAATTACGTGAACTATCACTGAGCTAAAGACTCGGGGATTTTACTCTTCTTCATATAAACTCAACTGTCATAACTTTGAAGACGAAACCATTTGCTAAATTGATTATAGTTTCCCTTCAATGTAAAACTCCTCAAAAGATATGATTTTGACAGAGGATTACTTTTGATATATTATATGCAAATTAACAAAGTTTTTTATACCTTTTGTTGATTTTTCAGACAGTATACAAAATAATCTGAAAATCAAATTTAAGGAATGAATTATATGCCAATATGCATATAATTAGGATAAAAATGGATTTCATACAAATGAGATATAGCGCCAGTATTGAGTATTTTAGCCTTTAAGTCAATCGAGTTCAAAGATTTATAAAAATAATTTGAGCAGGTGATTCCGTGTTTCAGAAAGACTACGAATTAAATGATGAAGAGAAACTCCTTTTGCAAAAAATTCTGGATGGGAATATAGCTTTTCGTAAGATTGAAGAATTTGCAGACTCACTAACAGCAGTAAAGCTTCGAAGGCTTGCAATACAGGAGTTTGCAAAACTTGAGTTTGAGCATATCCAGAACTTTTCCCTTGATGTAGAAGCTGCAACTACCAAGAATATTGAAAATATGATTGGGGCAGTTCAGATTCCTCTTGGTGTTGCCGGGCTTTTAAAGGTGAATGGAGAATATGCAAATTCTGAATATTATATTCCGCTTGCTACAACCGAAGGAGCTCTTGTTGCGAGTGTAAATAGAGGCTGTTCGGTAATTACCAAGTCAGGTGGAGCAAATGTCAGAATTTTTGAAGACGAAATGACAAGAGCACCTGTTTTCAAGCTAGAGAGTCTGGATAGGGCTAAAAAGTTTTACGAATGGGTGAAATGCCCTGAGATTTTCGAGCAGATGAAAACAGTTGCCGAAAAAACTACTCGTTTTGGGAAATTGCTTGCTGTGGAGCCTTTTGTAACAGGGACTTATGTATACCTGAGATTCTCATATGATACAAAAGACGCTATGGGTATGAACATGGTAACTATAGCTACTGACGCCGTATTGCATTTAATAGAAGATGAATTTGGAGCACATCCTATCACCCTTTCAGGAAATATGTGTACAGACAAAAAACCAGCCTCCATAAGCACGATTCTTGGAAGAGGAAAAACTGTTGTAGCTGAAGTTACCATTCCAAAAGAAGTTGTAAAAGAAACACTGAAATGCACACCTGAATCTATGTTTGAAGTGAACTATAGCAAAAACCTGTTAGGCTCAGCAAGGGCGGGGGCTCTTGGTTTCAATGCCCATGCTGCGAACATCATCGCTGCTGTCTACCTTGCCTGCGGACAGGATGCAGCACATGTCGTCGAAGGCAGCACTGCAATTACAAGCATGGAGCTAACAAAATATGAGGAAATTAACTGCTCTGTTACCCTGCCTGCCCTTCCTGTAGGTACAGTTGGAGGAGGTACTGGCCTTGGAACGCAGAGAGACTGCCTGAATATTTTGGGTGTCGCTGGTGCAGGAGACGTTCCTGGAACAAACTCTCGAAAGTTTGCAGAGATAGTAGCTTGTGCTGTGCTTGCAGGAGAGATTTCTCTTATCGGAGCCCAGGCTGCCGGGCATCTGGCCAGAGCTCATGCTCAACTGGGGCGCGGAAAATTCTAAAATAGAGAAGTTACTTCTGAACAGAGTTCAATTTGATGGATTAAAAAACAAAAATTAGTATTTTACTTTAAGTTAACGAGTTCCCTTCCTATTGCAACATAGCAGGGACAGGAACTATTTTTCCAGTATATTTTTTACTACAAGATTTTATTCTTTTCTTCAAGGCTACAGAATCACTGGATTTAAGGCAATATGGAAAGAAAATTATTAAGAATTTTGTATCCTCTTCAAATTGTATGGATAAAAGTAAATTTCGAATATTTGCTGAAAATATAAAATTTACCCAATTCTAAAAAACAGTGTCAATAGGCGCATTATAATTTAAACTGTATGACAAAATTGTTGCATATTTTTCCGGTTGGAAAATTCTCCCTTGAATTTGAAAAGGATACAGAATTTTAACTAGCAATATTTTAAGATAAATATTAAATTTTCATTCAAAGTAGAAATGCTTATCAGGGTTCTTATTTTTAAAACTAAGATGGAGATAACATGAGTAACCCTGTAGACATTCTGGCCTGCGCAGTTACTTCACTTGTTTGTTTTTTAATAATATACACAGTATTTCAAACGGATATATTGATACTGGGAATTATCTTAATCGGCTTTATTCTTTTTGGGAGATCTCTTTATTTATTTTGAAACCGAAAATCTGCTCTTCTACTTCTTACTTATATTTTACTTCTTACTCTGTTCCTGCTTTAGATCTACTGAAGAAAAACAAGAACCAAGATTATTTAAGGTTTAATAAGAATATATTTTTCAGGGGAAAGGAGGAAAAGGCCAACCTGAGTTGATAATAAAAGAGGAAGAAAATTCGCTAATAAAGCAAAAAACTAGTTGGAAATTTTCTATTTTACTGCAGGTATTTAGAGAAGGAGTAGGTCAGAAAATTTGAAAATTCTAGAGAAAATTCTCAGGAATAACGATACTAGGCTCAATATTTCAGATATTTTAAATTAGATTTGTCCGAAAATCAACAAATTACCTGTAAATGACAAATGAATTATCGTAAATAAATGAGTTATCCCTGACAAAACTAAAAATTTTTAAAGTGAATTTAACCTTTGTAATAAATTAAATTGAAATATGGGGTTGAGTTTCTGGAGTACACGCTTCGAATTGGTGGAGAAGCCGGGCAGGGGCTGCAAACTATTGGAGGAGCCCTTGCAAAAATCTTCTCTCGAACAGGATATCATGTATTTTCGCACCAGGACTACATGTCCAGGATCCGCGGTGGGCATAACTTTTATCAGGTCCGCTTTTCCGATCAGAAAGTATCGGCATCCAGAGAAGGAATCGATATTCTTCTGGCTCTTGACCTTAATACTATAGAAATTCACAAAGAAAGTGTAAGAAATGAAGGATTTATCCTCTATGATTCCGAAATTGCAAAGAGGAAATTTGAAGAATCTAAATTTATAGATATTCCTTTCAGAAGAATAGCCCTTGATGTTGGAAAAAATAGTGTTATGGCAAATACCGTAGCAACCGGAGCAGTGCTTGGACTGCTGGATCTCGGACTTGAAGCCTTTAAGAATACTCTGAGACTGACTTTTAGTGAAAAAGGGGAAGAAGTAATTCAGAAAAATATAGCCTGTGCAGAGGCTGGATATAATTATGCTCATTCAAACTGTTCCCAGTGTCAAGCCTTTGAAATCCATGAACCTGAAGTCAAAAAAAGGCTTATGTTGATAACTGGACTGCATGCGATTGGAATGGGAACAATTATGTCAGGTTGTAAGTTTTACTCTGCATATCCTATGTCACCTTCGACAGGAATTATGGAGTATCTGGCCTCCAGAGCAGAAGAATATAACCTGGTTGTTGAGCAGGCTGAAGATGAAATTGCAGCTATAAATATGGCAATGGGAGCCTCTTTTGCAGGTGCAAGAGCTATGACAGGAACCTCCGGAGGAGGGTTTTCGTTAATGGTAGAAGGGCTTTCCCTGGCAGGAATGACCGAAACCCCTCTTGTGATAGCAGAAATGCAGCGCCCTGGCCCAGCAACGGGTTTACCGACACGTACAGAGCAGTCAGATCTGCTTTTTATCCTTAATGCAGGGCACGGAGAATTTCCACGAGTAATCTTTGAACCGGGAACTCCAAAGCAGGCCTTTTATTTGACTAACAGGGCTTTTGAACTTGCGGAAAAGTATCAGATTCCCGTATTCATCCAGTCTGACCAGTATCTTGCAGAATCCGAATGGACCTATGAAAATTTTGATCTGGAGAATCTGATTTATAACGATTACCGCATGAGAGAAAAGGACCTTGAAGGCGTAGATATTTACAAAAGATACAAATATTCTGATACAGGAATCTCCCTGCTTGCAGTCCCAGGAGAATCTGGAAAACACCTAGTTGTGGCTGATAGCGATGAGCACGATGAGGAAGGCCACATTATAGAAGATTCAGAAACCCGCATCAAAATGGTCCAGAAAAGGCTGCTAAAGAAGCTGCCTCTCATAAAAAAGGAGATAGAAGCTCCACTTCTTTATGGAGATTCCTCTCCAAAGATAGTGTTTGTCGGGCATGGATCTACTTACGGTGTAATAAGAGAAGTAGTTGATACAATTTCCAAGGATCTGAAGGTCGCTATGATGCACTTCAGCCAGATCTATCCTTTTTCCGAAAGAGATAGGTTCGATTACGTTGAGACTCTTGAGAACGCAGACACTACTATCTGTATAGAAAATAATGCCACCGGACAGTTTTCAAAACTGATGAGGGAAGAAACAGGCTTTGAATTTTCCCACCAGATTACCAGGTATGACGGGAGGCCTTTTACCATCGAAAACCTGAAGGAGGATCTCCATGCCTACATCTGAAGATTATGAAGGCCAGGTTCCTGCCTGGTGCCCAGGATGCGGAAATTTCCAGATTCTTTCGACAATAAAACAGGCGCTTGTCGAGCTTGACATTGAACCATGGGAAGTCCTTGTTGTATCGGGAATAGGGCAGGCTGGAAAATTACCACACTATATTAAATGCCACACATTTAATGGGCTGCATGGAAGAACCCTGCCTGTGGCTACGGCTGCGAAACTTGCCAACCATTCTTTGCACGTAATCGCAGTTGCAGGAGACGGGGATTGCTATGGGGAAGGAGGGAACCATTTCCTTCATGCAATCCGCCGGAATCCGAATATTTCTCTCTTCGTGCATAATAACCAGGTATATGGACTGACCAAGGGGCAGGCATCTCCTACCACATCCGAAGGAACCCAGACAATAATTCAGCCATACGGCGTGCTTCAGGAATCAATGAACCCACTTGCATTGGCGATTTCCCTGAACTGCAGCTTCGTAGCCAGGGGTTTTTCAGGCGATCAGGAGTATCTTAAAGAGCTTATGAAAGCTGCCATAACACACAAAGGCTTTGCCCTTCTTGATATATTTCAACCCTGTGTCACCTTTAATAAAATAAACACTTTCAAATGGTATAGAGATAGGGTTTATAAACTTGGGGAGGACCATGACCCCTACAACCAGATAAAAGCATTTGAGAAGTCTTTGGAATGGGGCGATAGAATTCCAAACGGCATATTCTATAAAAATAAGAGAGAGGTATTTGAAGAAAGAGTGCCGGCAATTCAGGAAGAACCACTTGTAAGGCAAAAGTTTTCTTTTGAGAAAGTGAAGCATGAGATTGAAAAGTTTTATTAAAATTTCACCTTTTTTTATAAAATTTTTTCTGAATTTTGACTTTTCTCAGTTACCATGCCGGAGAAGCCAATATTAAAAGGCAATGTAAAAGAAAAAATAAACGAGTGACAGGAAAAGCCCGTCACAGAGAGTAAGAGATTGTTCAGAACATTAGATAGAAATTAATCGAGATTGAAAAGCCCTTTTCTTGCCTTGTTGAGATAGTCATTTGCTTCTTCAACTTTATTGGCCGCTTCAAGGATATCTTCAGCAGCTTCTAAGAAACCATCTTTTTTGGCTTTCTGAGCCCATTCTCTGAAGCTCTGTATATGGCTTTCATTGTGCTCGATCCAGTGTTCTATCAAATGTGAAAGATTTTCATGACTAAGCTCTTCAGTTATAGTTATTCCCTCCTGTTGATATATATGCATTCATGGTATAAATTTTCGCTGGATTTAACCCGGATTTTACCACTATAAATAAAAAATAACATGGAAAAAAAGGAAAAAATAAAAAAATAGAAAAAATAGCTCCCTTCTGAAATTTATAAATCAAAATTCGAACTATCTGATCCAAAAAAATAAGATCAATGTTTTGTCCCAATATATTCAAATTCTTCTGGGGTCAGTAATTTCGCCTTTCAGTGCCGAAGCTGCTGCAGTTGCAGGGGATGCCAGATAAATGAAGCCATCTTTTCCCATCCTGCCCTTAAAGTTTCTATTTGCAGTTGATATGCAGACCTCTCCTTCCCCAAGTACTCCCTGATGAGCGCCAAGGCAGGGTCCACAGCCTGGGGTTGCAAGGGTCACCCCTGCTTTCAGAAGAGTTTCCATCGTTCCGTTTTCAATTGCTGCAAGAAGAGTTGTTCTAGATGCAGGAATTATAATAGTTCGGACTGCGACTTTCTTTCCTTTCAGGATATTTGCTGCTACTTCCAGATCTTCTAGTCTTCCATTAGTGCATGTCCCGATAAAGACCTGATCAACGTGGGTACCTTCAACCTCTCCTACAGGTTTTACATTGTCTACCTGGTGCGGACAGGCTACCTGAGGCTCAATGTATTCAGCCTCGTAATTGAATTCCTCTACGTAAACAGCATCCTTATCAGCATAAACAGGTTCATAGGGAGCAACTGCCCTGTTTTTCAGAAACTTAAAAGTCTTTTCATCAGGAGGGACAATTCCGGTCTTAGCTCCCATTTCGATTGCCATATTGCAAAGTGTCATCCTGCCTGCAACCGAAAGTTCGCTAATTGCCTGTCCGTAAAATTCGACTGCCTTATATGTTGCACCGTCAATTCCAGTTTTTCCGATGAGGTAAAGAGTCAGGTCTTTTGAGTAAACCCCTTCTCCCAGCTTCCCTTCAACAGTCATCCTGAAGCTTTCCGGCACCTTGAACCATAGCTTGCCTGTAGCGAAAATCTCAGCCATATCAGTAGCTCCAACTCCTGTTGCAAAAGCCCCGAAAGCTCCATAAGTACAGGAGTGAGAGTCAGCCCCAACAACCAGTTTGCCAGGCAACGCAAAACCGTTTTCCGGAAGCACCTGATGGCAGATCCCCTCTCCAACCTCATAAAAGTTTGGAATGCCCTGCTCCTTTACCCACTCCCTGATTTCTCTTTGTAGAGTAGCAGAAGTCTCATTATTTGCAGGTGCAATGTGATCGAAAGGAATTACAATTCTCGATGGGTCCCAGACTTTTTCCATCTCCATTTCCTTAAAAGCATTTACTGCAAGTACTGACGTGCCATCGTGTGCCATTGCATAATCCACATTTGCCAGCACAAAATCATTTGCTTTAGCTTCTCCTCCCGTTGCCCGGGAAAAGATTTTTTCGCTTATTGTTCCCAAAGTAAGCCTCCTGTCCAGTGAGGAATTAATATGAACGAATTATGATAAAGAAATTCAGATTCCTGAATTCACTATAATGAAATATATATACTTAATGGATTTTTGAATAAAAATCTTGTAAGAAACACTTTGAAAATAAACTTATAGGAAAATTAGCAGTAATACATGCTCAGGGAATTCACTGAAAAATTGTTTTTCAATCTTTATTTTGACTGCAGGCTGTAGATCACCAGCTACTGCTGCAGCTCCAAGAGTCAAAAAAGGTGACCGTATAAAAAATAATTCTCTGCGCCCACAAATTGGTCAGCCTGAACGAACAAAGTGACAAGGAAAACAACTATTCTTCCTGAGAGGAATCTGGGCGAGAGTGGAAATACTGAAGAGATTAATAAACTCAAATCAAAGCAGAAATTTTCAGATTATCCCGTATTTTTCCAGAAATCCTTCCAGAGGTACAGAGTGAGTCTGAAAACCGCATACTTTGTAGGGGTCTGCGCCCATTGAAAGAGCCACAAATTGAGCAATATTCATGTGGACCATATCGTACTTTACTCCAAACTCCTTTTCAACAACTGGCTGGTAACGGTCGTACTGAATATGGCAGTTAGGACACATGTGAATCATAAGTTCTACGCCCGCTCTCTGGAGGCTGTCGAGTTTTGTCTTTGTCACCTGAAGAGAAGTGTTTTTGTTGAGATGAAGCTGGGAAAAGCCCATCCCGCAGGTGAGGGTTCTATCTTCATACCAGCGCAGGGTATTTGCTCCGCAAGCTGCAGCTATGGTATCGATAAGCTGGGGATTTTCAGGATTTCCAATGACATCCAGATATTTAACCTTATAATAATGGCAAGCGTGATGAGCAGCAGCCTTGACACCTGAGAAATCAATCATCTTCTCTTTCTCGATCTGGCCGACTTTACTTAAGAGGATCTCAACTGCGTGGTAAAAGTTTGTTTTCGGATCCATATCGCCTATCTCGTAAACGAGATCTGAAAGACCTTTCTCCCGAAAAATGGAGTTAATTTTTTCCCGAACCTCGTTATTGGTGTTAAGGAGTTCGCATGCCTCTTTATTTATGGCATAACAGGTTGAACAGAGGCAGGTTATGTTAGGATACCCGCATCTTCTGGCGACTGCAAAATTACGGGCTGCAATGGCTGTTGTTGTTAGCTCTTCAAAGATATCAGTATAATGTCCAATTCCTGTGCAGCAGGACTGCTCATCGTTTATGAAATAATCGACTCCGAGACTGTCAAATACATAACGAGTAGATGTTTCCACTCCAGGATACTCCTGCCCTACCATGCAGCTTTTAAACAATAATAGCTGCGTGTCCGGTATACTCTCGATCGCTTTCAAAGCCTAAATCTCCGCTATTTTCTGGTTTTTTCACACACCGGTTCTTCAGGAGTTCATGTACGTGATTTTCCTGTATCTTTGCTTTAATCCATTTTTCTCGCTCAAAGTACCCTGTGCTTTCGAGAATAGTCTGAACTTCTCCATGGGTATTTCTTATGTCCTTGCTACTGAGCCCAAGCTCTTCACGGATTGATTCCAGGTTCTTCTTGAATTTGATCCAGCGCTCTCCAAGGTCTCTTTCCATATTCTTGATTCCAGCTCCTGGAACCTTGCTTGCCCCATTCTCTGCAAGATATTCTCCAATCTCAACAAAGTAGCCAAGTTTTTCAACCCCTAAGCCTTCGTTAATAGCCATCTGCCGGAGCACCTGAACTATTGTTACAGGGCTATTATTTCTGGGACAGCGCATGTTACAGGAGTAACAGTAGAAACAGGACCAGATAATTTCGGACTCGAGAATGCTTCGGTCATTTTCAAGCACTTTTTTAACTATCTGACGCGGGCTGTAATCTGTAAATCGTGCTGCAGGACAGGAAGCTGTGCAGGCCCCACACTGAATGCAACGGTCGAGCCCCAGAGAGGCAGGTGTCCGGATGCTTTTTTTTGCAGTTTCTGCAAGTGTTTCGCATTCAGGAGTATCAAATTCGTTAATATAAGGAATCATTTTATCATCTCTTCTTCCCGGGCAATGCTGGTAAAAGTTCCTGCAAGCCCTTTTGTGTTTGGAACATAGGCCTTTTTAAAATACAGCCGCTTTCCTGACTCTCCTACTTCTTTTTTCAATTTTTCAAAGTGACTGACAGTCAAAGGATATATAATCTCAGCTTTGGGGCTGTCTGGAGGGTCTTCTATAAACATAATAGCAGATGCACCATGTTTAAAGGCATGAAGCAACAATTCTTTATCCAGTACTAGACTTGTAGGTACCTTAATTAACTTGACATTTGAGGGATATGAGAGTACACTGTTCCCTATATTGTCACAGGTGAGGGATGCAATTCCGCTATTTACAAAGCCCAGAACGTCCCCTTCGTTAAGTATACCCTCAATTTCGGCCTTTATCTGGTTTTTAGTGAAGCCTGCAATCTGAACAGCTCCTTTCTGGCAGAGTTCAGCACAGTATCCGCATCCCGTACAGATCAATGGATCTACAACGATTCTGCCACTAGCATTTGATGTAAGAGCATCAAAAGGACACTTAAGACATTCCTCGCATTTCGTGCAGAGTAATGGATTTATTACAGGAATTTCGTTTGCTAACGCCTTTGGACTGTCCGTAATAAAGGCCTTAGCCCTTACAGCCGCAAGTCCTGCCTGGGAAATAGTATCTGTAACATCTTTAGGGCCCTGAGCAGTGCCACAGACGAAAATTCCATCAAGTGAACTGTCTACAGGTTTTAATTTTGAGTGTCTTTCTTTGATGAAGCCATTTTCGTCCTGGCTCAGGTTAAGTACACTGGCAATCTTTTTGGTCCCCTGGGAGGGGATCATGGCTGAAGAGAGTACAACTAGATCGGCAGAAACTTCCCTTATCTTCTGGTCAAGAGTATCTTCAACTCTTACAACCAGGCTTTTATCTGTTTTTTCAACAATTTCGGCAGGTCTTCCCCTTACAAAATGAACTCCAAGATCCTGTACCATCCTGTAGTAATTCTCGTAGAAACCAAAAGCTCGCAAATCAATGTAGCAGATTGTGATTTCCGTACCGGGATATTTTTTGAGTATCAGACTTGAATGCTTCAGAGCCGCCATGCAGCAATACCTGGAACAGTAGCGATTTCCACCTTCTTTTTCATCCCTTGAACCTACACACTGAACCATGACTATTTTTTTAGGTCTTCCGACATCGATGGACTCATCAGAAGTTTCATCAGAGCAATGTTTGCCTCCACAGCTGCCTGCTAAAGCTTTGGAAGTATTAGAAGCTGTATTAAAATTGGAAGGTTTGAGAAGTTTTCCTTTTGTTGGACCGTTGATCCCAAGTATTCTGGCAAGTTCCATCTGAGTGATTACATTTTCAAAGATCCCATACCCGTACTGCGGTTTCTGGGAAGCATCATATTCATCAAAACCAGTAGCAGCTATAACTGCTCCAACATTGAGTTCAATAATCTCTTCCTTTTGAGAGAAATCAATTGCCCCGGATTTACATGCATCCGCACATTTTCCGCATGTTTCTCCTTTCAATTGAAGACAGTAATCAGGATCTATACAGTAGATTTTTGGAACGGATTGTGAAAAACGCAGAGAGATCGCTTTTTTATCCATGGATCCACAGTTGAACTCATTTTCAACCATAACAGGACAAACGTGGCTACAGCGGCCGCAACCTGTGCAATTATCCTTCACATATCTAGGCTTTTTCCTGAGCCGAACTGTGAAATTACCTGCACTTCCCCCTAAGCGTTCTACCTCAGTCCATGTAAGAAGATTTATTTTAGGATTAGCTATTACCTCATTCATCAGAGGACTCAATGAGCACATTGCACACTCTTCGGCGAGCTTGTCAGGAGAGAAAACCTTGCCTATTTTTGCCATATTTCCACCTATACTTGAATCCTTCTCAACAAGGTAGGTGGAAATTCCACTATCTGCAAGATTCACCGCTGCAGTTATCCCTGCAATTCCTCCACCAATAACAAGCGCCTTTGGAGTGATATCCACTTTTATTTCATCAAGAGGCTGGCTATTTTCCAGACGTCTGAGTTTTCCGCGAAGAAGTGATAGAGCTTTTTCCGTAGCTTCAGTTCTGTCTGGGTGAACCCAGGCACAATGTTCCCTGAGATTTGCAATCTCAAGCATCGCTCTGTTAAGTCCTGTCTCCTGGATACATTTTTTAAAAAGGTTCCCATGTTTAGAAGGGGTACACGAACCTATAACTATCCGGTTCAGGTTTCCTTCAGAAATCTTATTTTTAATAAGAGCCTGTCCTTCGCTCGAACACAGATACTCGTAATCGAAGACCGAGACCCCTTCTGCCTTAAGGGTTTTCTTAACAAGATTAATGTCGATATGTTCTGAAATGTTCCCACTGCAATGGCAGATAAATACAGCGGTTTTGTCCAGGGCAATGTTCATTATACTAAATCTTATAGGGATTAATATTTAAGACTTGCCAGAAAAGAGAAGAAGATTGACCCAAAAAGGATAAGTACTATATAACAATCACCAAAAAAGGACAATTTTTGAAAAAGAGGTACAGTTTAACTTTCCAGCCGACCAGTAACTGTTTTAATTTTATTATTTATTCAGAGGAGGATTGTAACAAAAAACGCTTTTATCCTATATATATATTGAGGAAGATTTGCAAAAAAAATTAGAGAGTTAGAAAACTGCCAGATTTCTCATATCAAGCAGTTTCAAAGAGAAACTCAGTTAAAAATTAAAAAGAAACTGTATCAAAAAGATTTTATGGGCATATAATTATATATATGGAGAGAGAGTATTATTATTTAAATCAACCGAAGAAAACAGATTTTATGAAAGTACCCTCAAAATCAAAAATCAAATAAATAAAATTATATTTAATAGAAGTACTAAAAATATGTAGGAATAATCCTTTAAAAATAATAAATATTTATAAATATAAGATATCTGATAAAAAGGATGTTGGAAGAAACATAAGCTACTCTTCCGATATAAACGGTAGATGATAGTTGTGGCAGATAATGAAATTACATCACAAGAAAATGGTTTTAAAATGGGAGAGATTGAATACGAAATGGTAGAGCTTTTAAGAAGGCTTAATATTAATAGGCCAGTTGCACTTACCCTTGCGTGTCTATCTAGAGGAGAGGAGATATCTTCCCAGTGTATTGAAATGGTATCAGGTCTAAGACAACCTGAGGTCAGTATTGCAATGCGCTATCTTCGCGAAAACGATTGGATAGATATGCGGGAAGAAAAGAAGAGCCAGGGGAAAGGCAGACCTGTAAAATTATACAGGCTAATGGTTCCAATGGAAATAATTATTAATACCATAGAAGAAAATGTGATCGCTGAAAGTAGAAACGTGCTTCAGAACATAGAACGCCTCAAAACCCTCTCTTGATGGTTATAAAAATATTGATTTTTAACGTGCTTCTCCTGAAATTCCGGTAAAATTTTACTATTTTGCTAAGTCTGGGTTTTTAATCCGATACATTTCTAATCTGTGGAGTTAACTGACTCCATAAACACTTTTACAATATCTTTTAAATAGATTTATAAAATATTTCAATCACATACCTTATAACGCTTTTTTTAAGCAAGATTTTTTAAGACATCTAAAAATGATTTTATTAAATTTTTTTAATAAAATCCATATAAATTGTTAAATAATTTATCTGATTTTTGAGCAAGTACGATTTTAGAACACTATAGTATTTTAGAATACCTGGCATGCATTTCAGAATCCCTACTTCTTTTAAGAAGTTATATACTCTAAAAAGAGATGTTACGGCAACATGAAAATAATTTAGTATGATAATCTGAGAACTGTTAACTCATGCAAAAAAGAATAAAGAGCATCATAAGACGTCATGCATAATATGTAAACCACCTACACTGTTTAAAAAATAAATATAATTTGATAAATATTAAAAATAAAACATAAGTAAATATTTATATTAATTGACTCTATAATCGTTCTTCGGGTGATTAAATGGTAGATGAAAGTGGTTTAGCAATGGAAATTGCTAACATGAATGATGAGACCCATTTTATAATGGGATCAAAAGAATATGAAATGATTGAATTGTTTAGAAGAATAAATGTCAGCAGGCCAATTGCTCTTACTCTTGCCTGTCTTGCAAAAGGGAGGGAGATCTCTTCCCAGAGCATTGAAATGGTATCAGGCCTGAGGCAGCCTGAAGTCAGTGTTGCAATGCGGTACCTCCGCGATAACAACTGGATTGACATTCGGGAAGAAAAAAAATCAAAAGGTAAGGGCAGACCGATCAAGTTGTACAGGCTAACAGTCCCTATGGACCGAATTGTCAGCAAGATCGAAGAAGAAATCATAGCCGAAAGCAAGCTTGTGCTCAGGAATATCGAACGCTTGAAGCACATTGCCTGAAATTTATGATAGGGAATAGGATAGCCCAGAAGTGAAATACAAGGTTTTTATAGAAAATTGTAATTAGCTTCTACTTTTCAAAGCTGTTCTGTCTTAAAGGGGATTTCCCCCACCCTAAATTTTTCCCAGACGCTATTTTGTTTCAAAAAATATCCGTTAGATGTACCTCTCTTTAATTAATATACAAGTGCTTTTTTATAAAAAAATACTTTTTTCTTGAATAGAGCGAAAAATATCCAGTAAAAAAAGACAGAAAAGAGAAGATGGAAAAGGAAAGATAGAATAAAAATTAACAGAAAATAGGGATTTAAGAAAAAGATAGTGGGCCCGCTGCGATTCGAACGCAGGACCTCACGGTTATCAGCCGTGCGCTCCACCAAGCTAAGCTACGGGCCCGATATGGGGGTGGAAAACAAAATTTATAAAATTGAAACGATTCTTCGAGGAGAAATTCTGAATTTGTGGTGGGCCCGCTGCGATTCGAACGCAGGACCTCACGGTTATCAGCCG
>CAZLNG010000040.1:0-31087 GCA_964560735.1 uncultured Methanosarcinales archaeon
AGAACCGGATTCTCAAACAGGAATTCTTACCAACAAAGATGCTGGAACCTATTTATTGAGAAAACTATAATCCTTTTTTAAGCGCTTTCCAGCCCGTATAGTTCTTTCAGGCTTTAGTTTTCAGGTCAAATAAAACGATTGGTGGCCATCTATGAAAAAAGAAAATATACGGGATGCATTGTTCAAGGAGCTTGCAGGACTGGAATGCTTACTTGTTTTGTATTCAGGGGGAATAGACAGTACTTCACTTGCATTACTTGCTCAAAAGGCCCTTAAGGATAAGATAAAATGCATACTTTTTGATTCACCCCTTGTCCCAGGACGAGCTGTTGATGAAGCAGAGGAAATAGCACATAAATTCGGTTTATCATGTTCTACAGTTCCCTGTAATATTCTGGAAAATGAAGAATTCAGGAAAAATAGCCCCAATCGATGTTATATATGCAAAAAAAGATCTGCCAGGATCTTGAAAATTCAGGCTGAAAAACTGGGAATTCCAAATATAGCTGATGGGATTAATGCTTCCGATCTCAATGAATATCGCCCCGGGCTTCAGGAAAGCAATGAAGAGGGGACCCTTCATCCATTTCTTTCGCTGGGGATTCAAAAAAAGCAGATAAGACATTTCCCATACAATGAGTAGCTGAGGGAGATTGCAAGAAATACTGAAAAAGAAAAGGAAGTAGAAACCCTTATCAAAGAATAACATGAAAAACGGTTTCAGAAGCTGAAAGCGTATCAGACACGAATTTGAAAATTTCAAAGGCAATCGGGAGAAGGTAGAGTGCTGGGGAACTTGGGCAAGGAAGACTTCTCGCTTACTTGCGTCAATTTTATTAACTATATGAATATTATATACTTGCTAATGTGGGAAAGTATCGTGGATGGGATAGCATAGGGAAGCAGTCAATCACTACTTATTTGTGAAACATATGCTGTCTTGGTAAAGGGAGAAAATTATATGTTGTTCTTAAAAAAGTGTCCGGAATGTCATTCCGAACTTGAAAACGATCGTTTTATAGAATTTCAATACTGTCCCGTATGCGGATACTGGACAAAAAAAGAAACTGCAAGACTTGAACCATTAATTATCATGGAGTGAAAATTATGCTTGAATTTTCTACAGCATGTATCCGGTGCGGTACACCTCTTAAAAAGCAGATAATTGGTTCAAATGAATTTTACTATTGTAAAAAATGTGGATCTATATCATCAGCTGCATCTGTGAGCGTACCTTCTCAATATGCAGATCAGGGAATAATTGATGTAAAAAATGAGTCTGCTTCCGGGCAATAACTCTTCAAATCTAAATATCCAGCAAATCCTTTTCAAGCTGAATTTACGTTTCAGATTTTGCAGGATCTGTATTCTTTTTCTACATGCTGATTTCAATCTCTTACTCGTGACTTCCTTATTATCTCCTGTTTATTGCTTTCTTTTTTCATCTTTTAGAAACGAGTTTCTGTGAACTTTAAAAGAAAAAGTATATGATTCTAAAAACCTTACTTGTAGGATAAACTTTAGCCCTGTTGTATGATCACTTATGGTTGAAAATGAAGTAAATACCTTATGCAGCCAGTATGGCCTGAAACCTACGGATCTCTCAGAAATCACTTTAAAAGTTAACTTCCCGGATGAGAGCCTGGAGAGAGGTTTTAATGAGGAAGAAAATTCCCTCTATCTTCCTCTTTATGAAAATAGTCATGCAGCCTTTTCTCTTTCTGGAGTTGAAGTGGAACTTCAAGCCTGCATCCAGTTTGTTCTTGATCCCAAAAAAGCTAATTCAGAATATCTTTCGGATTTTTTCAATAACTCCCTGGGCCTGAAAATTCGGAGGGCATGGATAGCAAGAGGCCTGATCTTGCTGTCTGAGACTCCTATGGGCTCAAATGAGTTGAGTGTTGTTTCTTCAGTTGATTCCCATCTGGAAACTTCTCATGGAGAGACAATGTTTTCAGCGGGCTCCGAATTTTCCGGAACCGATTTGCTTGCAGAAGAATCGGGATTTGCAGGTAAGGCTTCTGTCGAGGACCTGTGTGCAGAGATTGATGAAAACATTACCTCAATTTCCGGTCAAGAAATTTATGTTATTACACGAAGCCTGCCTTCTTTCAGGGTAAATATTGATTCCCTCATGCATAGCAAACTCTATCTTCCTGACATTAAGGCTCAGTTCAAGATACTTGAGATCAAGATTCTTACAAAAGATCTTATTTCCCAGCTCAGCCTCTTTGAGCGCAGACTTTCTACTTACCCCAAGAGTATTGAACATATAGAAGAAAAACTTGAACTTATCCGGGAGGCTGTTAAGCTTGCAAATGACTCAGATTATATTCTGGAATTGATCCGACGAGGGGAAAGCAAAAAACTTGAGTTCAAATCTACCCTTCGAAAGAATCTTATGAGTGGCAATTCGGACTGGAATGTCGAACACGCAGTACTGAAAACGGTTATTGCATACCTCAATACCGATGGAGGGACCCTTCTTGTAGGTGTCTCAAACAGTGGGGAAGTGCTGGGAATAGAAAATGACGATTTTCTGAGTGAAGATAAGTTCCTACTTCATTTCAAACAGCTGATTAAAGAACATATCGGGCTTGCATATTCTCCTCTGATTGAATATGCTCTTGTGCCGATTAATGGTAAAAAAATTCTGAAGATAGACTGCCGAAAAAGTGATGAGGCTGTATTTCTCAAATTGAACAAAAACGAGGAAGAATTCTATATACGAATTGGTCCTTCAAGCGAAAGGCTCACAGGCAGCAAGTTGATTGAGTACGTTAATAGACAATATAACAGGAAAAAGAAGAACTGATTCAGGCTATCTGCCTGCTTTTTTCTTTGCCTGCTTTTTCCTCTACCTGCTTTTTTCTTTGCCTATTTTTACTTTCTCGAATAGAGGGCTCATGTTGTTAAATGGAATATGTTTATTATACCTGTAGCAGTAAGGTCTACCGCAAGAGCTGCAAGCAGAAGTCCCATAAGTCTTGTAAAGACCAGCATTCCATTATACCCTATTAACTTATGAATTCTCCTTGCGAAGAGGAAGATATACAGACAGATTACGAAAGTCAGTATGATAGATACAAGAATCACTATTTTTTGCTCGATAGATACTGTCCCACCCATAAGGACAATTACCGTGCTGATCGTACCGGGTCCTGTCAGAAGAGGAAGCCCAATTGGAAAAACCCAGATATCTGCGCGTTCCAGAGACTGGGATATCTCTTCATCGGTTATACTTTCCCTTGAAACCTTAGCATGCATCATATCAAAGGCAATGCTGAAAAGCAAGAGTCCTCCGGCAATTCGTAGTGAGTCCACACTAACACTAAAGAGATTCAGTATCAGGCTTCCTGTGATTGCAAAAAAAAGGGCGATAACACATGCCAGTGTAACTGCTTTCTTTGCGATTTCGTTTTTTTCCTCGCGGGTCATCTTGCTTGTCAGGGAGATAAAAGTCACTACTCCACTGATAGGGCTGACAACCACAAAGATAGTAGTGAATGCATAGATAAAGAAACCTGCGTTTTCTGCTATCATTTTTTTCTCCTAGCCTCTTACTACTTGCCAACATATACATATAATTTTTTTCTTATTATGTAGTTTACCTCTTGGATTGGTAAAACCTGTTCAATACCGCCTGAACCTGAGAACTGAAGTCCTCCTCCGATAATTCGAATTTTTTCAAGAAACTGGAGAAATTATTGATTCTTGGATCGAAGAAACCTATCAAAAACTTACTCTATATAGTTAGTGAGCTTATCTCAAAACTGCATTAAATCAAAATAAGGAATTCAGCAGTCTATTATTTGGCCCCAAGATAAGCTCAGCGATAATTTGTAGAATTTAAACTTCAAGCACTTCAACAGCCAGATCAGAATTGATAATATAATCAAAGTTGATTACTTCATCCCATTTCTGCTGCATAAACATGGACTGGAAACAGACTCCAATTACTTTTCCTTTTTCCGACTTTTCGAGAATTTTTCTGGCAATTTCTGTTGCTTTGTCAGGACTTGTTCCGATTTTCGGCATGGCAAGCTCACCCAGCAGAACAACAGCATCAGCATGCGCATCTATAAGTTCTCCAAGCTGCATGCCTTCTGGGGTCATAAGTACTGACCTCGCTTTTTCAAAGCTCAAATTGGGAACAAAAGCAAGCTTTTTGTCTCTAACTACAAAACCGAGAAGTTCTGCAAAAGGAGTGCAGAACCCTGGAGTTCCCACAAAAGTAATCCTTTCTGCTCCTTCAACGAGACTCCTGAAACTGTTCAGGAGGCCTCCAACTCCTTGAGAGGTATTTATTATTGGCATAAGCTATTCTCCTTATTGATCTCTCAATAAAACCTGCCATTTTACGCATTTTTTGTAGCACTTTCTACTTTTAAAACAAGATTGGAGCCATTACCATAAATAAGTTATTAATAAAGGACTCCTTTCCTGGTCTATGCAGATTCAAGTGTGAATTATTCCATAAAGAATGTGACATAGAAGCCTGAAAGATTAGAAAATTCGATTATCTAAGAAACAAAAGCATCTGTCAGGTGTAATAAAAAGCGGTGCAATAGCAGAACCTGAAGGGCTGCATTAAAAACAGCATTAAAATAAGAGAAAAAGTCCGGAGAAGATCTCCGGATTAACTTTCGATTTGGATTATTTTACATTTTTCCCGAAGAACATAAGTTCCTCTGGAAATAGTGATTTTCTAGTCTATTTATTAGACCGGATCTATGCTGAATATTTACTCTATTCTGTTATCATGGATCTTTACATTTGTTTCATTTGTGTTTAAGTGTACTATTGCGTCAACAGGCAAGTCATGGAAATAGTTCCCATAAATTTCGATGTTTTTGAGAGTTCCCTGTAATTCTACGCCTGCATATCCTCCGCCAGATGTAGTACAATCATTGTTTGCAGCCACTCCGTCTGTGACAGAGTCGAATCTGATGGATGAGTTAGTCCGGTTAATAAATTTGGAGTTTTTAACGGTAATGCCATTTACATGATAGGCGTATACACCGTCATGCCCGCATTTGTTTACAGTTACCGAATCTATCATTATATTGCTCGATTTTGAAATGAGCATGGCATCATTACATCCGTTCTGGAATGTAACATCCTTAATTGTTAGCCCGCTAACGCCTATGAATGTTGCCATGTTGTAGCAGGAAGTTCCAAGCTTGACATCAGGATAATAGTCAGACTGACTGCCATCAACAGTAAAGCCTTTTATGGTAACATCGGTTGCAGAGTTGCCTTTAATCATGAGCATGGCTTTCTTTTCTGAAATACCGCTCTCACGGCCACCCCATGTTGGTAGTCCTTTGGCGAGCTTTATTTTTACGCTGGAATCTCCTTCAAGGGTAGTTTTGCTCCCGAGCACAAGAGAATCGCCAATATCATATGTGAATGGGCCTTTAAGATGGACAGTTGTGCCAGGGTTTTGTGCTGCGTATTCAAGAGCCTGGTTAATCTGTACGTGATCGTCTTTTCCATCAACGTTGTAATCTCCACTTCCATCTCCGGCAACTGTTACTACCTGTGTGCTCTGAGCGCCTAATACAGTAGGTACGGTTGTTAAAATAAGGCATGTTACCAGGAATAGGGTTCCTAGCTGTCTTTTTAGCATCGTATCACCTTTGGGTTGGGTTTTTAGTCTTTGAGTTTACTCAAAAACTTTATAGGGTTTGTTTATATGTTTCCCAAAGCGGATACGGTTGTTAAAATAGTACTTGTTGTCAGGAATAGGGTTCCCTGCTTCATTTTTAGCATCGTATCACCTTTGGGTTGGATCTTTATGGGATTCAGGTATAGTCAAATACATAGGGAATTCTATACTTTTTCCCAAATATTTCTTGAAATCCTGTATTACGTACTCGTAATACCTTTTTTCCGACATATCTAATTAGATGGGTTAAATTACCTAATCAGGTCGGAGCTATGCGGTTTCAAAAATCTATATTACGTCTGCGTAATATCTTTGAACCTATCCAATTCGGTTCTCTGCGATTTATGTGGGGCGGACACGTTGCACACAGAGTCTCACTCTCCAATCACATATAGGGGTAGTCATTGGAAGTGGGGCCGGACATAGAAGCTTTGACTTCTATCAATCATAATTTGCTACTGACCACAGGATACTCCTCTAGTCAATACCTCATGTTTTAATTAATCGCGGCCTTTAGCCAGGTCAACCTTCTTTCGAAAAGGATTTCATTCATTTCTGTTGAATTCCTGAGTTGACTTCTAAAGGTACGTAGTTCTATTATAAATTATTTTTGGTATTTTATTAAATTAATTTATATAGTTAATGTTACATTTAATTTTTTTATAGTTTTTTTCAGGCTTTTTGGACTATAAATGAGCAGAATTTTAAGGTAATTTTTATGGGAATTGTAGAAATAAAGTCAAAATCTTAAGGCTTAAAGATCCTGTTTTTCTGCATCAACAGAATTTACGTACACATATTATGCCCTCTTTGAAGACCTCAATTCTCAGATTAAATAATTTTACATAAAATTAAAATTTTATAAATATCTACAAAAGTCTAGTTTATAAATAAATATCTGCTGTTTTTGTTACTTCTTTGCATTTAGGTGTTATGAAATATTTTCTTTATTTACCACTATTTTGGATTTTTTAAACTCCTTTCAAACTCTTTTCAAATTCATAAACTAGGATTAACTTCTAGAATATGCGGTTTCAAACAATTTAATATTTAAAGAACAACAAAAACTTATGTTAAGCAAGTCAAAACAGATTGCATAATGTATATGATTTTTAATCTGATATTATTATATTTTTATCACTTTTTTAATGTTAAAAGCAGTTTTATTTGTATTGTGCTGATTTTACATTGTTATCGAGGTCACTTTGTAAACTTTTACCATAGTTTCAAACCAGCTTATTAGATTTATTGATATTTTATAGTTCCATCTCCGGAAATACTCCAACCTCACATCACATTTGCCCTGCATGACTCATCTCTTCCACCATAGACTTTGCCATAACACATCTATATTATAATGCTCCAGGATTTCTCCATGCCCTGAACCTGTTAGATACAACATTAGGTGTTACAACACCAGGTGTACTTTTTATGCTCTTATCTTATCTTGAGGCTTCTGGCAGTACATAAGTTGGAAAATGGGGCAGGAGAGAATACGCGTAGAATAAAGCGGAATAGAGCAAAACCGAATATAATAGAATAATAGCTTAGAATAGAACCGAATAGAACAGAGAAGAGTAAAAACAGTGTAGAAAAGAAAAATGGAAAAGAATATAACTAGAGCAGAATGGAAAAGAATAGGCAGAATTTGATGGGTGAATAGAATAGTAGGGAATAGAGAGGAAATGAATAGAGAGGAAACAAGACAAAAAAGAGATAACAAAAAGAACAGAAAAAAGAGTGAAAAATAAAGTAAAAAGGGCAAATACCCTTTATACCTGTCTTATTCCGAAAGACTGAAGCAGTATTTCGGGATAAAGTCCACCGCTGGAAATAGTTTTTGCGCTATTGAGGTCGTTTACTGTCAGTCTGGCAGGTGCAAACATGCCTGCATCAACCTTGAAGAAGTCAAAGTTTGCTGCTTTGAAGGTCTGGTAGAAAGGTTTTCCGAAATCGCTGGAAGTTGTAGAGGGAACTTTTTTTACGAAGTCTTCGAGCTCTGCAATTTCTCCGTCAAAGCGCACTGTGTAGTTAGTTTCACCGCAGTAAATTACACAGTCATTGGTTGAACCCATACATTGCACATCATTCCCGACAACTGGAGCAATTGGAGCAACGCCGTATCCGCTCTTGATGCAGTTAATATCAAAGCCTATGGACTCAAGTTTGTGGATTCCGGTTTCTACAACCCGAGCTGAGATCTGGACAGAACCGGCAATGGAAGCAGTAGGAGCAACGGCAATCATGACGTTTTCAGGGTCTACGCTGCAGTGCTTTGCAATGTACTCAACAACTTTCTCGTCAGGTATTTTGTCGGATTCCATGACCAGAACAGCAGCTTCAAAGTCATCCTCATACTCGATCTCCTCATAGAGTTCTTTTGGTTTTAAGCCAAGGGCACGAGCAGGGCCTGAACCCATTCCGAAATAGTTGCCAACAGAGATTCTCCAGCCTGCGTACTGAGAAGCCATACAGGCAATCACAGGATTATCAGTAGCTACCTGAATAGCTGGCCAGTTGAGACCCTTGAGGTCAAAGGTAGTGTATTTGAGGTCAGCAAGGTCAGCCAGGCATAACCTTGCCAGGTACATCCCGGCTTCATATCCACCTTCAGCCTTAACTCCGCAGTCTATAATTGTAGCCCCGTTTTCAAGCTTTATTACTTCGGTTTTCAGGTCTTCGCTCCAGTCGAGCATCTCTTCTATAACATATGATCCCATTTCATTGACGCTTATCAAAGTATCACCTTTACGAACTCCGAGATAAACAGGAACAAAGTTCTCACTCATCCAGAAAATTAATCCTGGAGGGCTCTTCATTGTATACGAGGACTGTTTATCGGTCAGAGATTACTTGTCATCGAGAAATTACTTATTATCAGGAAATTATAACAAGAATCGTTTATCGGCCAGTAGATGGGAATTAATCGACAGTAGTTTACGAGGATTAAGTATTATCCGGCCAGCTAAATTTACAGACAGCTGATCTGTCCGATAAAATGTTATCCAGCTAATCGAAATTCTTGCCGAAATTCTTACCGAAATTCGATGCATTGATTCCTGTAATTTGTTATCCGTATAGGGAGAATCAAATATATAGATACTGTTATAATATTTTAATTAAATGATAAAGATGCGGTCATTTTTTCTCACAATACCGTCAACAGCAAGGCCCACTTCATCCCCCTTTTCAGCTTTTAACAGGTTTTTACCTTCTTTCTTCAGAGATCTAACCTGCTGCCTCAAATAGGTCGTGCTTCCTTCAATCAAGATTTCATCTCCTACTGCGATCCCTTCTTCGAGAAGCCTTACTGCTGCAGCCTGCTGCTTTGGATAATAATTTTCAACGATTCCTACAGACCTGCGTTTCTTTTCAGAAACATTCATATTTTTTGCAGAAGAAAAGCCTTCGAGGGCCGGAACTCCAAAGTAGAAACCCGTTGAAAAACCCCTGTTATAGACAGAGGTAAGTTCTTCTTTCCAGTTCTCTACTTTTTCCTGAGTATAGCTCCCCTCCTTAAAGGCATCAATTGCTTCCCTGTAGCAGCGAGAAACAACTTCAAGATAACCTGGATCCCGCAATCGGCCTTCAATCTTAAAAGAATTTATTCCGGTTTCAATTAATTCTGGAATATGCCCAATCATGCAAAGGTCTTTTGCGCTGAGGAGATATTTTCCAAAGCTTTGTGCAACAAGCCCATTCTCCCCATGAAGCTCCCATTCCCAGCGGCAGGGCTGGGTGCACTCTCCGCAGTTACCGGATCTGCCAAGCACATAAGCCGAAAGGTGGCACCTGCCTGAAATTGCCATACACATCGCTCCATGAACAAAGGTTTCGATCTCTACTTCGGTTTGACGACAGATTTGTTTTATCTCCAGAAGAGATAGTTCTCTGGAAAGCACAATTCGCTCTGCTCCCAGAGTTTTGTAAAATTCTGCAGTTTCATGGTTCGTCACGTTTGCCTGTGTAGAGATATGCACTCTTAGCCCGGCTTTTCTTGCCCTGAGGATTACAGCCGGGTCCCAGGCAATAACAGCGTCCACTCCTGCCTTTATAGCTGCAGTTACTACATCGGATGCATCTCCAAGCCTTTCCTCATTTACTGTTGAGTTTACGGCAAGGTAAGCCTTCAACCCCCTATCCTTCACTTCTGAAACAAAATATTCAAGATTTTCCAGAGTAATCTCTTTTGCTTTTGCTCTAAGGCTTAACTTATCGGTTGAAAAGTAGACAGCATCAACGTAATCATAACAGGCTTCAAGCCCTGCGAGATTCCTGATTCCCAGGACAAGCTCAGGTTCCGACATTTTCTGCATGAAAACAGAGAACGTAATAAGTTTCATTTAAGAATATCTTATTATATCCACACAGTGTCATAAATTACAGTAAATATGTTAACTTTTATCATCGAATAAAACGCGATACCGGTTAACAGAAAACTTTATATAAGGGGACAACGTTTTTCAAAATGGGGATTAAAGGTAATTAAAATATAAGTGTTCTATTAAATGACATAGAACAAAATAAAATACTGTTTATCATAATTGAAAATGGGGGTATTAAATGGAGTACGAACTCGAAGAAGTCGAGAGAGATTACATAGAATTCAGAAAAGAAATGGGAGAAGAATAAAACGAAAATTACAGAGTTAAGTTAAAAGAAGTTTATTTCTCCTAGCAAATGAAATTAGTAACCTTATTAACACTGAAAATTTATGTTTTTTTAGCTAAACACCCTGCAGGAAACTGCGGGGAAAAACTTTTCTTTAAAAGCCTATTATGTAAGGATTCCGTAAGGATTCCGTAAGGATTCCGTAAGGATTCCGTAAGGATATTGCTTTGAAAATCCTCTGTTGAGTTTACATTTAAGTATTTTTCTTGACGCTTAGTCTCCTTTTTTAAATTGAGATTATAGTTTGAACATATCCGCAGGTTGTGACAGGACTCACAGGATATTATAATTGTATTGAAACTTAATTCCTACCCTCATCGTCCCCTCTTGGACTATATTTATAAATAATAAAAGTTCCCCGATCGTTTAAACCCTGTAATCCGGAAACACTTAAAGAAAACATGTATCACACAAGCAAAAAAAATAGCTGAATTCAATTCAGGATATATTTTTTTTATTTTTATAACTTTTTAAGAATAAGTGGAAAAATATATCACAGAAAAATAGAGTACAATAATTAGATGAAGGGTCTGATTGCGGAAACATGATATATGGAATTTATTTAGTTAGCTGGGATGAAATGAAAAATTAAATTACAATACTGGGTGAAGAAGCTATTTAATCAAAAGCAGATTAAATAAATTTAATTATATGAAATAATTCATTATAAAGTATTATTAATAAGAAGATTCATATACTGTTTGTATGATATCATAGATTGGAATTTATATAAATTATACATTCCAAGAATTCAGCCAGATTAAAATCAGAGTCATATTTGTTAAAACGGGGTAGTATCTGCTGAATGAAAAATGTGGGGGAATTTGTATCAGGAGATTAAAGGGTTTATTGAATACTCTAATTGTTTTTCTACTTGTTAGTGCAGCGACCTGCGCTTCGGCACAGGATGACGGAACAAAAACCATAATAGATGTGGCAGCAGAAAATGGAAACTTTACAACTCTCCTTTCAGCGCTTGATACCGCAGGACTTACAGATACATTGAGAGGAGAAGGGCCATTTACAGTTTTTGCCCCAACAGATGAAGCCTTTAAAGCCCTCCCAAATGAAACCATTGGGGCTCTTCTTAATGACACTGAAGCTCTAAAGAAAGTTCTTCTCTATCACGCATTATCAGGAAAAGTAATGGCTGCTGATGTTGCTAACACGACGAACGTTACAACCCTTCAGGGAAGTTCAATTCCTGTCAATATTACGGAACAGGGAGTCTTTATAGGAAATGTAAAGGTTGTTGCAACGGATGTTGAGGCCAGCAACGGAGTTATCCATATAATAGATGCAGTATTAATACCGCCTGAAGAGGCAACTCCAGAAGAGCCAGTTCAGGAAAAAGACATAATTGAGACAGCAAGGGCTGAAGGAAACTTTACGACACTGCTTACAGCCATTGATGCCGCACAGCTGACCGCTACCCTGAAGGGAGAAGGCCCATTCACGGTTTTTGCCCCGAAAGATGAAGCCTTTGCAGCCCTGCCAAATGGAACCATTGAGGCTCTTCTTAATGATACCGAAGCCCTGAAAAGGATTCTTCTGTACCATGTAGTCTCAGGAAAACTAATGTCTGAAGATGTTGTTAATGTAACAAACATCACAACGCTGCAGGGGAAAAGGTTGAACATCACTCTCAGGGGAGACAGGGCCTTTTTAGGAGATTCAGAAATTATATTGCAGGATGTCAATGCTACCAATGGGGTCATACACGTAATTGATTCGGTATTGATACCTCCTGAAGATGAACCTGCAAAATGGTATTTCTTCTCAATACCTTTCCAGGCTGAAAACAACAGTGCTGAGAACCTGCTTGCAGGTATACAATATAATGCCCTGCTCTACTACAACAGCTCCAGTAAGACCTTTGAGAATGCTTCAACTATCGAGCCTCTGAAAGGGTACTGGATCAACGTCCCTGGAGGAGTGGAGTTCAGCGCTTCTAGACAGTTTGCATCAGCCAAAGAGGTAAGTTCTGCAGCTTCTATCCCGCCCGGTCTTAAATTATACCCAGGATGGAATGCAGTGGGCTCACCCTCAAAACTCAACATGACTGCAGATACCGTGTTTATAAGCATTGCTGATTCTTACTCCAAAGTAAAAGGTCCCTGGAGATCTGATGAAAAAGGCTCGGGTAACTTCACCTTTGTGGGTTACAATGGCCTGACTGGAACGCTCAGTGGAAACCAGGTCGGCACTGATGTCTTCTCAGTGAGACCTTATGAGGGATACTGGGTATACATGAAAGAAGAAGGAACTCTTGCCTGAGAGCACTTCTTATGTTAAAATAAAGTCGCTATGAAGAAAAAATTTATGGAAAACACTGATCTTGTTCCCGAAATACGGGAACGAGATTTAATTTATAAATGTGAATTTCCTTCAAATTTATATCAAATTTTTTTCAATTCAGTAAAACTCCTTTTTGATGTATCCAGCAAGTGTTTATGAACATAAAGTCTAAATCTACATTAAGATTGTGCAGTATGATAAATCCAGAATGATCTTTTTTATTTAATGCACCTTGAATACTTATCATTTATATTAGAATAAAAATCGAAATTTTTTATATACTTGTCACTTTCTGTCTATTTTTTGATCAATATTTATTTAAAGCTTCTTGCCAAAAAAGCAGAACATGGTATCCCCCGAAAACAATTCTGATTTTGCTGCGAATATTTTATATGTTGACAAAGGGTTAGAGGAGGCATTTACCTGGTAGAGGAGGCATTTGCCTGGTTCTCAGGTAATTTTGGTAAGTTTTTATTCATAGTTCTTGTTGGCATGAGCACTATCCTTATCGCACGTACCGTAAATCGCCTTATGGAGAGCTATTTCAAAAAAGCGAGCCAGAAACTTCGAATGGACATTACAGCTTTTCGGATGTTCAGGCACCTTACGATTGCAGCGATCTATTTCATAGGAATTGTTGTTGTCATATTCAGTATTCCAGGTCTCCGCAGTCTTTCTGTTGCCCTCTTTACAGGGGCAGGAATTGCAGGTATCGTCCTCGGTTTTGCAGCCCAGAGTACGCTGAGCAATATAATTGCAGGGCTTTCCCTTGCCATGTTTCAACCTTTCAGGGTTGGAGACAGGCTGAACATAATGAACGAATACGGAAAAGTAACGGACCTTAACCTCAGGCATACTGTCATCATAACCTGGGATAACAGGCGCCTTATCATCCCCAACTCCATGATCAGCAATGAAGCAATAATTAACTGGACTATAGAAGACCCTGCAGTAATCTGGCCTATAGATGTGGGAATAGGCTATGATGCCGATATTGACCACGCAAGAAAAATCATGATTGAAGAAGCCAGAAAACATCCAAACGTCATGCCTCCCCAGGAAGTGAAGTACAGCGTGATAAAACCAAGCCTTATAAAATCCGAAACCCTTAAAGTGGGATTCTTTGACTCACCTGTGCTTCTTCCCGTAGATCCAGACTTCAGGGAGAGAGGAGAAGTTAAGGTAAATGTCACAGAACTTGGAGACTTTGCTGTAAATCTCCGTTTGCTGGTCTGGTTTAAGGACAGGAGTATTGCATACAGTTCCGGATGTGAGATCAGAGAAGCCATTAAAAAACGCTTTGATAAAGAAGGAATAGAAATTCCCTACCCGTACAGGACTATAGTATATAAGACGGATATTGAAAAAGAAAAACCTCCCATTGTATAATTCTCTTCGTAAATAAAGGAGTTAAAAAAATATTGAAAGGGAAAAAAGTAATAAAAACCCGTAAAAGGACTTTTAAAAAGGCGTTTTCAAAGTTCCCTTTCATCAATTACTCTTTTCGTCTTCTTCATGCTGCGGGGAAGGTCTCCTATTTTTACACCCACGACATCTACTGTTACCCCAATAAAGTCTTTGAAAGCTTTTCCCAGAGCTTTTTCAGTTTTCTGTTTTTTCATGGGGTCCTCTGCATCTTCAATTTCTACCTTGAAGGTCATGCTATCTCTGCCGTTACTTCGGGTAAGAAGGATCTGGTACTCACTGCTTACCCCATGTACTCTATGGATAATGTCCTCAATCTGACCCGGATAAATATTTACGGCCTTGAACTTTATTCGGTCATCAGACCTTCCAAGTATTCTATCAATTCTTGGGAAAGGACAGCCACATTTGCAGAGTCCAGGAATAATGCGCGTCAGGTCTCTTGTCCTGTAGCGGATAAGAGGGGCTCCCTCCTTGGTAAGGGTAGTAATTACAAGTTCCCCGAGTGTACCGTCAGGAAGCTGCTCTTCCGTAATAGGGTCGATAATCTCAAAAAGCAGGTGATCAGACCAGTAATGCATTCCTTCATGAAAAGGACAGTCAAGGGCAATTCCAGGCCCATAGATTTCGGTCAGTCCGTAAATGTCAAAGGTCTCAATCCCGAGTTCAGTTTCTATCCTGCTGCGCATCTTTTCACTCCAGCGTTCCGAACCAATAATCCCAACCTTGAGATGGATCTGGGATTTGAGCCCACGCTTCTGAATTTCTTCGGCTAGCAAGAGCGCATAAGAAGAAGTACTTGCAAGGGCAGTGGATTTAAGATCAACAAGCATTTCAAGCTGTTTTTCGGTATTTCCCGGACCAGTGGGTATAGCCATAGCTCCCAGGCGCTCAGCCCCAAGCTGGAACCCTATTCCCGCAGTCCATAGCCCATATCCAGGGGTGATCTGAATCCTGTCCTTGCTTGTAAGACCGGCAAGCATATAACAGCGCATCATCATCTGGGCCCAGATATCCACATCTTTTCGGGTATAGGGGATAATCACAGGTTTTCCTGTTGTCCCGGATGAGGAATGAATCCTGACAACCTCGTTTTCCGGAACTGCCTTTAACCCCAGGGGATAGGCATCTCTCAGTTCCTCTTTGTGCGTGAAGGGGAGGAGTTTCAGATCTTTAAGAGATCTTATACTCTCAATATTTACAGTCGCTTCCCTGAACTTTTTTTGATAAAAAGGACTGCTTTCAGCCACACGCTTCACCAGCCCCTTCAGTTTTGCAAGAGTATCTTCTTCCGAGATTTCCGGATGGTAGAGCTCGGAATATGGATTGAGCTCTGCTTCTGTAGATGCTTCATACATTTTGCCTCACCTTCTGTTTCCCGGTTCAGTTTCCGGAAATTTCCCTGATATATTCCATTGCGCTTTCGAATACTGCCTTATTTACAGCCCTGTATTTTTCAGGGATTTCGGCGTCCAGTACTGCCTGCAGGGTTTCTTTTGGGAAAGGAAGTATTCCTGTGCCTGCAGCTGCTCCAAGCATTGCAACGTTTGCAGCCCTGTATGTGCCTGCTTCTTCCGCAAGCTGTGTGAAATCAAAACAAAAAATCTCCGGACAGTGCGCATTAAGGAAAGCGATCAGAGCCGCAGGGTCATATTCAGGGCTTCCAGGAGGTCTGGATGCGGGAGGAATAGGATGGGTATTCAACAGGACTTTTCCGTCCTTCCTGAGAAAAGGCAAGTTGCGTACAGTTTCAGCGGGCTCAAGACCCAGAAGCAGATCTGCCTGCCCTGCCGGAATAAGAGAACCGGAAATTTCGCTCCCGATTCTTACATGGCTGTTTACTGACCCTTCTCTCTGGGACATCCCTATGGTTTCGGCAGTGCTCACATGGAATCCGGCCTTCAGAGCAGCAAGCGCAAGCACTCTGGAAGTAAGCACTACTCCCTGGCCTCCAACTCCTGCAATCAAAATATCATACTTCACAACCTCACCCCCTGAACATTTATAGCTCCAGACGGACATACCTGCGCACAGAGACCGCAGCCGCTGCAGCTGTCCTGAATAACTGGTTTATCCTCTTCAGCTGGAAGGAAAAGTGCAGGGCAGCCAAGCTGTTTTACACAAAATCCGCAACCTGTGCATTTTTCAGGCTCTATAGTATAGTGTTTGTCGGGTCTTGTAATCCCTACGCACTTTCCTTTAAACACGACAACAGACGGACCATGAAATTCCATGGCTTCCTTTGCAGCTTCAATACAGCTTTCCAGGCTATTTTCCATACTTTTCAGGATATTTTGCAGGTCATTTTCAAAACTGTCAATGTTTACTTTTCTTACAAATTCAACTCCGCAGCTTCTCACCACATCGGCAATATCAATGGGTTTTGATGCTCTTCCGAGAGCAGTTACGCCTAATCCCGGATGAGGCTGGTGCCCTGTCATGGCAGTTGTTCGGTTGTCAAGGACTGCAAGGGTGACATCAGCTCCATTATAAACAGCGTTTATCACGGCAGGAATGCCTGAGTGGAAAAAGGTTGAGTCCCCGATAAAAGCCACATGTTTTGCCTCCGGGTTTGTACGGGAAAGGCCTCCTGCTATACTCATTCCGGCTCCCATGCAAAGGCAGGTATCGACCATATTAAGAGGATGGGCATTTCCAAGTGTATAGCAGCCAATATCTCCTGAGAAAATCGTATCTATTTGAGAATCCTTTTTAAATTGTTTTGCAGCCTGCTTGAAAGCGTAAAAAACGGTCCTGTGCATACAGCCCGCACAGAGAATAGGAGCCCGAATTGGTAAAAGAGGAAGTTCTTCCCGTAAAACGACAGAAGAAGCATGAGAAAGAATTGAATTTTCTCTAAGATCTGCAAGTACCCTGTTAATGCCGTCAATAACAATATCGACGCTATATTCTCCATTTACAGGGAAAAAACCGTTCTTTTTTCCGTAAACATCAACGGGAAGGTGTGTTCTTCCAATAAGCTGGAGTACCTGTTCTTCAAGGTAAGGATCAAGTTCTTCAATCGCGATAAGCCTGTCAATTCCTTTGAGAAAGGAAAGAACCGCCTTTTCCGGAAAAGGATAAACCGTACCGACCCTAAAAATTGTAAAAAGTTTTTCAAAACCCCTGATAGCTTCCTTTGCATAGAGAGCCGAAACTCCGGAAGCTATAATTCCTATTTTTCCGTTTCCAGATACAGAATTAAAGGAAAGTTCGGAAAAGCGCTCTGAAAATTTAACCTGCGTGTTTTCAAGCCACGGATGCCTTTCTGCAGTAAGCCTTGGAAAAATCGTCCAGCGCCTGTCTTTTGTAAAACCTTCGCAGGTAGCTTCAACCTGGGCAGGTTCTGAGACTGCGAGATCCACATCCCCGCAGCTGTGGGAAACCCGCGTTGTGGTCCTGAGGATTACAGGAATTTCGAACTCATGTGAAAGCTCAAAAGCAAGCTTCGTAAGCTCATAAGCTTCCTGCGGGGTTGCAGGGTCAAGGACGGGAATATTTGCAAAGTGCCCGAAAACTCTTGTGTCCTGCTCAGTCTGGGAAGAGTGAGGGCCTGGATCATCGGCAACAAGCAAAACAAGAGCGCCTTTCACACCAATATAGCTAAGGCTCATCAGAGGGTCGGACGCAACATTCAATCCTACCTGTTTCATTGTCACAAGCGCCTTTGCTCCGGAATAAGCTGCTCCTACTGCCGTCTCAAGTGCAACTTTTTCGTTGCTCGACCACTCAGTATAGATCCCACACACACTTGCATACCGGATGATGGTCTCCAGAGCTTCGGTTGAAGGAGTCCCCGGGTACCCCGTAGCCACCTGCACACCGGCCTCTATAGCTCCTAGAGCAATGGCTTCATTACCCATTAACAATTTTTTGTCAATCAAATAAGCTCATCTCGAATTGGATAATACTTTAACAAGTTTAGACAAATTTTACATTATATAAATTGAGTATTTTGATAATTTAGAAAGAAATAAGATAGAATTGAAAAACGAAACCCGGCTCTCAAACTATTTACCAGAATCACTTTTAGAATCCGAGAATACGTTTTAAGTAATTCTGTCAACGCTCCACGTAACAGAATATGATGTTCATGTATGTACAATGTTGTCGGGAAGAACTACGTAAAATTCGAATATAAAGTTTTTGTTTTACAGTCCTGTATAATAACCGAATTAATATAACATAAATAGCGGCAATGAAAAGATGTTGTTTAAGCTTAACTTAATTGATTTTTACACATTTTTCTATTCTCTAACAGGATTAGGACTTACGCACTTGAAATGCCGAAAACCCAATTTCCTTTCATTGGGCATCGGTTAAGAATCTATTTAATTCCTCTCGTGCTTTTTTTTTGGATCCAGCCCTTCGCTTATTACCCTTTAAGATCTGCTTCATCTGTTCTCCTTTCCTAACAACTGGAACTATGTGTGGAACTTTATGAGAAAAAAAGTTTGTTGATTTTTTAGCCGGCCACGAATTACATATTTCTCATTAGATGAATCTGTTTTTCCATAATAAGGATCGTTGGTATAATCTGCTGCGAAATCATAGCTCTTACCTGTTTTTAGAGTTTTTAAAAGTTATTGAAGGAGAATCTTTTCACTCGATTTGAGCAGTTCATAAATGTTTAGTTTCTTAAGATGGTATCTTAGAAACGTTTCGCATGCAACATCCTGATACTGTGCTGTGACAGAGTGAACAGAATTCCTGTTGACGGCCATACTCACAACGGTACAAAAAACGTCTTCACTTGTAAGAGAACCGTTGATATTGATGGTTGCATGGTCTGGAAGAGGTTTTAAGTACCTAACAGCCTCGTTTTTGAGGGACGGAAAATTAGCGAAGTACTTTACATGCCAATAGAGCAATTTTTTCCATGTTTTGCTCAGAAACAACCTGAAAATAAGCCCTTTATAAGGACCATAGTGCTGTTGGAAAACTATCTGTTTTATATAAATAAACTTGTTTCCTTCGATGAGTTGCGGGTAAATGCAATAAAATAGCAAGAAACTTAGTTAAATTAATTTAGTGTTAGTTGATTGCATTTTTAAACAAAAGGAACAGAATTTAATTAATAAAACACGATTTATAAAAAATGGAAGTAGTAAGTAAACTTTTAATTTGTTCAAATTTATTTAACAATAACAGTCTTATGAATCCATAACTTCTTACAACAACCATTAGACTTGATAGTCATACAACTAATATAATAACCAGTCTTTGGAAACTTGTGTATCGGATTTCTTAGCGATTGAGTAATTTTTGTTCCTTCGAGATGGGTTCCATCTCCAAAGTCCCATCTGATATATGTCTCTTTACCTTTTGATAGATCCTTAAATTGTACTATTCTCGGATCTTTACTTGAAGCGGCTACAACCGTATAATCAATACATTCATTCTTGCAGCAGGACAGCCGACATGTTGCTGGAGGAGTTCCTGCACCATTAGGAGTCCTGTATACAGTACAGGTTGCAGAGACTGCTGTAGACAATAAAGTCAACATTATTAATATGGTTAAAATAGATGCTGTTACTTTCCAGATATACTTTCCATTATTTTTCATATTTTCCCTCCTTTTCTTAAAATGCGATCAAATAATACCAGGAATCAAAAATCACAGGGAAAATTAACATATAAACATACTTATTTTAAGGGGACTGTATAAAAAGCGCAATGCGAATTTAAAGCTTGATAAAGCTTTATTTTTTTGCCCAAAACATTACAACACTATAAATTCATAGAATAATACTCTCAGTAGTTACAGGCGTAAAAACAAGAATTATTAGAAGGTTATATAGTACTGGATCTTAAAGCAGTCCTTTATTTCCAGTAAGAATCAGCGAAACCTCCGCAATTTACCCGAACTCAATCTATTTCAGGCATAGAATATGACCCATTACACAATATCTTAGCCATGCTTCTCAACATACCTACTGGTCTCCTCATATCATTCGGGTGAACCTGAAACATATAATTGGAGATGAGTATATTAATTTTTTAAATGTGTTCTCGGCAATTGAGATGTAATTACTCGGATGTTTTATCAGGAACAGGATACCCTGTCAAAATTTCCGTATGCAAGAACCTAAGATCTCACGAATATTTACAAAAAAAGGGGAAATCTTCAACACTGTTTTTGTGTGCGTTTAATGTTCTTGAATATGCAGGGATTGTCCAGCTAGAACAAAAGATATGAACTTAATATGTTTATGAAAGTATTCGAGGGTTCAATTTCCATTCCTCGCACTAAAATTATGGGTGATAGTAATCTTTCAAAAACGCAACGCATTTTTGCGAGAGTTATGCAAAACCTTTTTTCAAAAGTTGCCATAATAAAAAATAAAAACGCTTTATTTTCATAAAACGTTTTTTTGTATTTTCAATGCTTAATCGATTAAAGAAGTACTGTTCTTAGAATGTTTCAATTGGGAATAAATCAGGAATAAATCATTATTCCCTTTCGCCTTGAGCTTATTCCGTAGTTACTCCGTCGAATTCTGCTTCATTAGCTTCGGCTTCTTCCTTTGTGACACGCACGATCCCATCTTTGTGATGCGCCGGCGAATAGATTGTGTAGAGTTTCAGTTTTTCTGTTTTCGAAGTGTTGATTACATTATGCTGTGCACCTGCCGGCACAACCACTGCAACTCCGTCAGCGAGTTCATATTCGTTGCCGTCAATTATGCACTTGCCCTGTCCTTCCTCAAAACGGAAAAACTGGTCGTTTTCTTCATGCACTTCCATCCCGATTTCTTCTCCGGGCTGCAGGGTCATAAGTACCAGTTGACTGTGCTTTGCAGTATAGAGCACCTTGCGAAAATTCTCATTTTCAAGGGTGGCCTCTTCAATATTGATAGAAAATCCTTTCATGGTTTTAATTCATTATTCGTTGTATATAAAATTATTCGCGAGCAGGATCAACTAAATAAGAATTGGAACTTCTTTTGTGAAACCTTAAAAAAGATATTCAAAGCTTAAGAGCAAACCCATTAAAGCAGGGATTGAAACCAAAAAAGTACTTATATTATTGAGAGATAGCCTGAATTTTGGGAACAGATCAATTAAAACAAGAATTGAAAAGTCATTTCTATTTTGTTTCAGCGGTTTGGTAAGATCCGGGCGTGGGGAAATTGAAGCTTCTATTATCTTTCTCATTGTTGCTGTAAAGCTGTTTTAATGTTCTAAGAATTATAAAAACTGTGGATAATAGGAAATATATATATGTACTTGAAATAAAGTAACATCAAAACGAAACCCCTATGCATGAAATTGAAAAAGTGAAATCATGCAACTATCAAAACACTGAATTTGTGATCCAACATGCCCAGAAAATATGCCAACAAAACAACCCATTTCGTCCTCCATGATGACGGAACATTTGACGTCTACATAAATAAAAAATTTAAAGAATGTGGACTATACGAAGAAACCCCAGACACTGTAATATTAAACTACTTTGAACATTCCTCCACTTTCCAAAAAGAAGAAGGCTGCCTGGTTTCTGAGAACTGCAGAATCTGGATAGAAGACGGAATAATCAATGTTCCTGGAGGCATTCTCACCAATGGGATATTCACATCCAATCTGGATAGTGAAAATACTATCTAAAAAACGTTGAGGTTTATATCAGCCTGTGGAGAGTTGAGGAAAAACTATCGGAGATATCAAAGTGAAGAACAAAGAGTGGAGTTTAAGGGGCCTCATTTAAAAGGAAAAAACAACTAAAACTTAAAATTAGTTTTATTAAGATAAATTCCCAAAGCTCCTTTATTATTTTCCTTATGTAAAATCAGTCCTTTAAGGATTGAAATTGTCAATATTCAGATGATTCCCTGTAGATTCAAATGAGTCAATCTCTCGATTTTTTATTAAGAGAATTTTTACGAATCATCCCCCCTATGGCAAATATATTCGAAAATTCGAGAGCAAGATCCATCAGGATAAGAGTTGAAACAAATGGAAAGCCTTATTTTACTTGTAGAATACTCTTTGAGCGGTAAATGTGACTGAGAAAATCACCTATCTTGACGGGCTGCGCGGCATAGCTGCAGTTAATGTTATGATAATGCATTTCTTTATTGTACTGGCCCCTGCGATGATCTATGGCAATCGTATGCCAGAGCGTCTCGGAAATCTTGAGCAAATATTTTCGAGCACCCCTGTGGGACTAATTGGAGCCGGGAATTTTTCAGTCTGCATTTTCTTTGTCCTGAGCGGCTATGTCTTAACTCATAAATATTTTAAAACAAAAGATAAAAATATAATAATAAGCGGCGCAGTGCGCCGGTATATTAGATTATTCGTTCCGGTGTTTGCAACAATAATGTTCTCGTTCCTTTTATCATCAGCCGGATTATTCCATTACTATCTTGAGGCTGTAGCGGTTTCCGGAAATAATAATTACGCCAGCTACTGGACCTTTACGCCAAGTATTGTCGACGCTTTTAAATCTGCGGTATGGGGAACTTTTTTTGCAGGTGATGATACCTACAACCCGGTTTTATGGACAATGACAGTAGAATTTTACGGGTCAATGCTTGTTTTTGCAATGGCATTCCTGTTTGGATCGCAGCGCACCCGCTGGACATTCTACCTTGCAGCAGCTGTGCTTTTCTTCAACTCTTATTATCTTGCCTTTATGATAGGCATGGGGTTTGCCGACATATTCAACAATAAGAAACCGACATTTAAGACAGGAAATAAAGCTATACTGTCTGTTTTACTGATCTCGGGGCTGTTTCTCGGGTCGTACCCTATAGGCACAGTGACAAGTGATTCATTATACGGTTTTCTTAATAATGGCCTCTTCGAAACACCAAAACTGACCTATCATATTATAGGTGCCGGCATGATAATGTACGTCTTATTGAACAGCCGATCACTTCAAAACATATTCTCTTCCTCAGTGCCGGTATTCTTCGGAAAAATATCCTACTCTTTATACCTTGTACATTTCCTGGTGATAAGCACCTTCACCTGTGCCCTGTTCCTGACCCTGCATCCTGTACTACCATACGGAGCGGCTCTTTTAGTTTCCTGCATCTCGTCTTTATTCCTGATAATACCCCTTAGCTACCTGTTTTACAAATACGTCGACACAGCAGGTGTAAAGTTATCAAAGAACTTTTATAATTGGCTTGCAGGTCGTTGCACCCCCAGCAGTACAGGGCACACAAAGCAAGAAAGCCTCTCAAGTGCAATTTTCACAATATACAGTAAATTCTTTAAATAATCCGAATTTTCTGGCTTAAGAATAACTGACATAGTCCAAAAAGACTTTATTTTCGGTCTAATGCCCCGCAGCTTTCTGTGGGGATGAAAACTTCCCAAATAACGTTGTTAAATAATCGATTTATATTTCTTACTACCTTTTTACTGTAAATGAAACTGAGAAATGCAAATGGAAACTAAGACATACAAATCATTGTGTGAGCTCATCCTAAAATCTACCTTGTTCCTGCATCAATGAGAATTTCATAACTATTACCCTAATCATTAGACCAACTGATAATTCCAAGTTCTCGATAAAAAGACATAATTTTGATTTTGGGGATCAACTCGTATATAAAATAGGATACCATATGGCTTTTGTGTGAAGTACCGTAAAAAGCTTCTTTTAGAGATCGAACTCGTCAGCTTTTTGAAAAACGTATGTTTTGAAATTAGTGAAAGATACTGTTTTGATAAGCATATCCCCTGATTATAGACCTGATTATAGTTTTAAGATTAATTGAGCTTAGAAGCGCAATTAATTCGTAAGTTTATTGTGGATCAGGGATTTTAAGAAAGAATTGGGCTTAGAAATATAATTGTAATTTTATACTAACTATTTTATACTACACGAGCATTTATTTTCTAAGCGTATGCTTACGCTACATTCTTTGAATGGCTGACTTCCGGCATACAGACAGAATATTCTCACAGCTACAATTGTTATGCCTGGGGTTAAAATAAGGAGACGGAAAATTCCTGTGACGTGCTAAGAATAGGAGAACAAAAAGTAGAGAACAATATCCATCTCATCCATAATTTTAACAGGCAATTTTCTATCACATCAAAATTGTCATTTTTCAGGGGGAATAAGCTGATGAAAACTGGACTTGTATTACTAATGATAATCTCGGCGATACTGATGTTTGCAACTGCAGGCTCTGCTGAGGAAAACAACACAACAAACAGCGCTGTAGCGGTCTTGAAGAATGCAGAGGGCAATAATACGGGGTTTGCGACCTTTACCGAGGATGACTTTGGTATGGTTCGCATTCAAGTCCTCGTTAACGGCCTGAAGCCGGGCTTCCATGGAATCCATATTCACGAGACAGCGAACTGCACAGATCCATTGTTCACTTCTGCCGGTGGGCACTACAACCCTATGGGTAGAGAACATGGTTTCGATAACCCGAAAGGTCCCCATGCTGGTGATCTGCCCAACCTTTTAGTAGGCGAAGATGGTGTGGGATACATGGTTGTTACCACTGACCTTGTAACGCTGTCACCAGGACCGACCACGCTATTTCCAGCTAACGGGACCGCACTGGTCATCCATTCTGGCCCCGACGACCAGATGACCAATCCTGCTGGCAACAGTAGTGACAGGATTACCTGTGGGGTCATCGAGAAAAGATAATCCTTTCTCTAAAAAAGGATTTTCCATAATAAACGAATTGCTTTAAAAAATAATTTTTCCTTTAAAAACAAATTTCTCTTTTATTTTTGCAGGAACATTCGAGCAAAATCAGATAGATCCGACAAAACTGGGTAGAATTGGGTGAGCAAGGTAGATTGGTGATCTGTTTTATACTGTAATTAGTCCTGCAATTCCAAGTATTGCTATGATCAAACCTATTAACCCAAGAATTCCCAGATATTTTAGTTCCTTTTTAAGATATCAAAAGTACGTAAGGAGAGCAAACAGGCAGAACTGAAGTAGCAACAAAGGTTCGTGTAATTTAAAAGCCATAAAGCCCTGAAATCCAAGGAAACCTAAAAAGCCCAACCAACACATTTCCTTTACATTATTATATTTTAGATCCATATTCATACAGCTGCCCTGTTTTTTCCTTATCACCTTTTTGATCCACACGGCTCTGTGAAATCCTTTTAATTAAAATAATTCTACAACTTTTTGTATTTATATTCTATCGGTTTAAGTTTTACTCCTTTGACCTGGTTATAGAACTTTTTTTGCACAGAGTATCATCCAGACTTCCTTTTGGCGATCAAAACGTTATATTCACTATATTCTTTTTATTTTTTTTAAGACACTCCTGACATTATAATATTATTATTTGATATTGGGTTAATTATATATAATATCAACAGGAAACAACTTACCTTCTTCCTGTATAATGAAGGCGAATTGCAGTTATCTGAACAGATGAGGATGGAAAAATGGCAGATATTGAAGCATTATTGCATGAGGTTACCGATGCGGTAATTTCCTGTAAAAAAGATAAAGTGCTCGAGGCAGTAGAAAAAGCAAGGGTAGAGCTTCCGCCGGAAGAGATCATAGAAAAAGGGCTTTCTGCTGGCATGAACCAGGTCGGAGTTTTGTTTGAGAGGGGAAAACTCTTCCTGCCTCATGTAATGATGGCGGCAGATGCAATGACTGCAGGCGTGAAACTGCTTGAAGAAAATATGCCTGCAGGCATCCAGGGAAAGAAGCTTGGAATTATCGTAAATGGCACAGTCGAAGGAGACGTACACGACATTGGCAAGTCAATCGTTTCAACAATGCTCCAGTCAGCCGGGTTTGAAGTGTATGACATAGGCAGGGATGTCCCGGTACGGAATTTTATCGAAAAGGTAAAGGAAGTCGATGCTGACATGATCGGAATTTCCGCCCTTATGACCACAACCCTTCAGGGACAGAGAGACGTTATCGAACTCCTTAAGGAAGAAGGCATGAGGGAAAAGGTAAAGGTCATGGTAGGGGGAGCTCCCGCGACCCAGGCCTGGGCTGACAAAATCGGTGCAGATTGCTATGCTGAAAACGCAAGTGAAGCCGTGGCAAAAGCAAAGGAACTGCTCGTCTGAATCCCACTAGCTATTGTGAACTCCAATAAGCAATTTAAAAAGCCCTGGAAACGATTTTGAACTCCACAAATAACCTAAAACTCCCAATAAGCATCTAAAGACCTTAATAACTGCTTTGAACCCCAATAATTGCTCAATGACCAATAGCTACTGCGAACCCCAATGACCAGTCTATGAACTCAGATCTTATAAAAATTGTTTCAGTCAAAGACAATCTGTCACATTTTAAAAAAAGGAGAAAAAAAGATGGCAACTGAATACTCTCTGAGGATGGGGGATGGCAAAAGGATCTGCCTCACAAAAGAAGAAATCCTCAGTGAAATTGAGTCCGGCTCGGCAAATGCTTCTGACCTCGGGGAAATTCCTGACCTGAGTGCCAATGAAATCGATAAGCTTGCGGAGATTCTAATGATGCCAGGAAAGACTGTTAGTGTCGAGCAGGGTATGGAAATTCCTGTCACCCATGACATCGGTACTATCAGGCTTGACGGCGACCAGGGCAACAGCGGCGTTGGAATCCCATCAAGCCGGCTTGTTGGCTGCATGATGCACGAGAGGGCATTTGGTGCAGACACAATGGAACTCGGGCACATCGACTACAGTTTCAAGCCTGTGAAGCCTGTTGTTTCAAACGAGTGCCAGACAATGGAAGTCTGTCAGCAGAATATGATTATTCCTCTTTTCTACGGTGCAATGCCAAATATGGGACTTTACTATACACCTGACGGACCCTTTGAAAATCCGGGCGACCTTATGAAAATGTTCAAAATCGATAAGGCAAGGGCTTCTATGGAACATGCTGCAGACCATCTTACAAGAGATACGGTCTGGGTTATGCAGAAACTCTTTGCTTCGGGGGCAGACGGAGTTAACTTCGATACAACTGCTGCAGCAGGAGACGCAGACATGTATGGGACTCTAAGCGCTGTAGAAATTCTCAGGGCACAGTTTCCGGAAATGTACATCGAAGTTGGGATGGCAGGAGAAATGGTGCTCGGGATGCATGGGGAACTGGAATATGACGGAGTCCGGCTTGCAGGGCTCTGGCCGCATGAGCAGGCTCCCCTGGTTGCAAAAGCAGGAGCAAATGTCTTTGGACCCGTATGCAACACCAATACCAGCAAGACTTCAGCCTGGAACCTTGCACGGGCTGTCACTTTCATCAAAACTGCAGTTGAAGTTTCCTCAATTCCCTGCCACGTAAACATGGGAATGGGAGTCGGCGGAATCCCTATGCTTGAAACTCCTCCAATTGATGCAGTTACAAGAGCAAGCAAGGCAATGGTCGAAATTGCAGGCGTAGACGGCATATAGATCGGGGTCGGCGACCCTCTGGGTATGCCGATTTCCCACATAATGGCTTCAGGTATGACAGGCATAAGGGCTGCAGGAGACCTTGTAGCTCGGATGGAGTTCTCAAAGAACATGCGGATAGGAGAAGCAAAGGAATACGTGGCAAAGAAACTTGGAGTGGATATTCCTTCGCTGACCGATGAGCACGTCATGCGTGAACTGCGCGAGGAGTTCGACATAGGAGTTATCACTTCAGTGCCCGGCGCTGCAAAAGGAATTGCCGCAAAAATGAATGTCGAGAGGCTTCTCGATGTAAGAATCAACTCCTGTGAACGCTTCAGAGGACAGCTAGCCTGAGAATGAATCTTGAAAAAAGGTGATTTTATGGACAATAATACCCGTGATAACCATTCATCTAATTCTCAAATCGACTGGAAGCATGCAGAAGAGTGCAGCAGGGCAAGTTGCGACTTAAAAGAACTCGCAAGGAGCATTGACTGGAAACAGGGACTTGCAATTGCCCTTGGTGTTCCTTTACTGATCCTCCCCTCAATAGGTTACTTTACAAACTATGTCTGGGCTTTTTCAATAATTGTGTGGGCCCTGACAATCTTCCTTGGCTTTTTCCAGAACCTTGCATTTGGAGAGCTTTCAACGGTTTTCCCAAAGGCTTCAGGTTTGCCAGGGTATACCCAGACTGTCTTTGGCTCAAGTACCAATAAAAACAATCATGGAAAGTTCAAATTTGGAAAGTTTATTGGCGGCTTCAGTGCCTGGAGTTACTGGTTTGGCTGGAGCCCTGTGCTTGCAATTTACGCAATCCTGATCGGAAGTTATATTAAAGGTCTTGTTCCTGCTTTTGCCCCTTTTCCTGACACCCTGCTTTCCCTGATCGTTGGAGCAGTAATTTTCGGGTCTCTTTCGGTAATAAACTCAAAAGGGCTGAAAAACGGAGCTAGAGCCGGATATATCCTTGCTGTGGTCTCACTTATCCCACTTATAGTTATTACTGTTGCACCTTTCCTCACGGGGGATTTCCATCTTGCCAATATCACCGGCTCCTGGTTCCCTCTGGACTGGACCTGGGACCTGGAACATGTCCTTATCCTCTTCGGAATTTTTGCAATGGCAGAATGGAGTGCATGTGCCTGGGAGACGGCAGCGATCTACGGGCCCGAGTATAAGAACCCCAGTACAGATACTCCAAAAGCCCTGCTGGTCTGTGGAGGAATCTGCCTTGTACTCTATGTGCTTGTCCAGACATCTGTAATCGGTACCCTGGGAGTTGAAGGTGTACTTGCCGAACCTGTCTCTCCTATGCTCCCGATTGCCAACCTCACCCTGGGAGCGCTTGGGGCTTTAATTGCAGTTATTATGCTTGTTGGAGCCATGCTCCTTATCATTCAGACTGCCTTTCTTTCATCTGCAAGGTCGATATATTCGATGTCTACTGAAGGCAACCTTCCTGCATTCCTGAGCAAATTGAACTCTCACGGACACCCTATGAATGCAATGCTTGCAGATGCCGCATTCAATATGTGCCTGATCCTTTTAGGGACCCCGACTGCGATTCTTGCGGCTTCTGCAATAGGATACATCTTTGCAAACGGAATCAGCCTCTATACTTATGTTAAAGTGAGAAATGACCCGGAGTTCTCAAAACTAGAAAGACCCTTCAAAGCCCCAAATGGCTGGAAAAACGTAGCAATGATAACTGCCATCCTGAATATTCCTTTCTTCCTGATAGGTATCATTTATCTTAACAGCCTTGAACTTGGATGGGCTACGACAGGTGTTGGTTTCTTCGTACTCTGTCTCTATATCCCACTATGGTTATATTCTCAAAGAGAAAGAACAAAGGCAACAGAAGCAAAAAGAAGAAAAACTACAGATAAGGAAAATGTTTTGACTGAGGTTTCAGCATAAGTTTCAACATAAGCTTCAGCTTATAACTACCTGAACAGATTCCGAACATTCTTGTTCAGGTTTTTTCTTTATTATATTTTTTACCCTATTTTTTACCTAATTACACTTTTTGCCATTTATCATTCAGCCTCAAGAACAGCAGTAAAGAGAAAGTTATTCCAGCATCCATTTCCATACTGATTTAATCACAATTTTTTTCTTCCCATTTTTTCCTTCAATTTCCAGGATTTCCTCGTCATCCATTGTCAGAATAAGCCCTTCCGAAAGCCCGTATTCCTCCATAGCTTCCTTAAGCCCTAAAATTTCTCTCTCCCTGGATGCTGGGCTTCCGAAGCAGATTGAGACCTGAATTGCAGCCGAAATATTCTCGCTACCCTTCTCCTTAATGAGGAAATCACATTCTTTCAGGCCCTGGAAATAGAAAATTTGTTTTTCCCGCCTGAGCAGCTCCAGAAACACAAGATTTTCAAATCTTAGCCCGAGGCTGTTCGGGTAATTGGGATAAACTGCCTTAAAAAATCCTGTATCTCCTGCATAAACTTTACAGGGGATGTCCCTTTTCCCTATCTCTCCTTCAGGAAGATGATTGAGTTTTGAAACCCTATAAATCAGAAAAATATCTTCCAGATAATTCATGAAGTGGTGGATAGTTTCTTCATTTTCGATACCGACTACCTTTTTTAAGGTATCGAGAGAGTATTCCGAAGCCATGTTGGAGATAAGGAATATTGCAAGCTTCTTTAATCCATTGATATCCTCAATTCCATACCCTGACCTGACCCCGTTTTGCAGAATTTCTTCAAAGTATCTTTTAACAGGCCTTATATCTCCGGTTTCTATTACAGCCGGAAAACCGCCATTTTCAAAATACTGCAGAAACATGCATAACATTTCATCGCATCGAGAAGGCGTAAGAAATTCAGGCTTTGGTACTCTGGATCCTTTAAGGAGCAAATATTCCTTGAAGGAAAAAGGCAGGAGCTTTAAAATTTTACTTCTACCTTCAAATCTGGAAGAAAACCCCCCTTCTCGCAGAAGTGAACTCGAAGAGGTTATAAAAATAGATGCCCCCTGCCTGTGCAGCCCGTCAATCCAGCTCTCCCAGCCAGGGACGTTCTGAACTTCATCGATAAAATAGTAAACCTTCCCTACTTCATTTTTTTCGGATTCCTCCCTGTAAATCTCAGCTGCAATCTCCTTAATTAATTCTAAGCTTTCCTGAGCTGATCTCTTAACTTTGCTGTCTTCAAAATCAATATAGATTTTTATTCCGTCCAGTTTGCTGCCAAGCTGTCTCAGAAGGGAGGTTTTGCCTGCATGCAGAGGTCCCGAAATAAGCGTAATCTCACCACTTTCCAGACAAAAGGGGAATGAGATTCTGGGAATTAAATCGGATGAGTCTTGAAACAAAAATTGATTTTCTTTGATCAGGGGGAGAAGTTCCAATTTTTGCATGTGATCAGATAATGCTTGTGAATTTGGACTATTTAGTTATTCTGGCATAAATAAAAATTTTTAAGTGATTGGGGGCTAAGCCCGACTGAAAATAAGGAAATCCAGTATTAATGAAACAGAGTTTGAACAGATTAACAGAAACATATAAATAAAGGAGTTTATATAATCCCTTGGAAAATTAAAAATTCATTAGTTTTCCGGAAACCTATCAGAACATTATTCCTTTTTTAACCTATAAACTGCTTTCTTTTTACCCAGTAGTTCCGATTTGTTGTAGTTCCGAATGACAACTTTCATTCATTTACAATT
>CAZLNG010000041.1:0-30998 GCA_964560735.1 uncultured Methanosarcinales archaeon
TGCTTTGTGTGAGGGATACATACAAGACATTTCTTGTATATAAAGCTTTGTATTGTACCTCTTTTAACAATATTTCACAAAGATACACAACAAAAGATGAATTTTGTTTGAATCTAAGAAACTTTGCCATTCCGACCATTTTTAAATCGAAACAGAGGCGATTGATCACACATTTGCTTTGTGTGAGGGATACATACAAGACATTTCTTGTATATAAAGCTTTGTATTGTACCTCTTTTAACAATATTTCACAAAGATACACAACAAAAGATGAATTTTGTTTGAATCTAAGAAACTTTGCCATTCCGACCATTTTTAAATCGAAACAGAGGCGATTGATCACACATTTGCTTTGTGTGAGGGATACATACAAGACATTTCTTGTATATAAAGATTTTTGTTGAACGGATTTTTTCATATGGACATTATTGCAAAAGAAAGTTTTTGCTACAAATCCAGATGAATATTGCCTTCTGACCATATAGGATCAGGAGAACACCTGGACACAGTACTTCAATAAATACATTTTGGTAGTTACTCCAAAATAGACCAAATTGCGCGGCCACCCCACCCTAAACAGGCTGTCCGATAATTACTATGATAGGACTTACGCGGTTGAACTGAAAAACTCAACGGGATTAAACTTTCAACTGTATAAAACATAGACTAAATAGCAACGGCTATTACTCTTGATTTTTAACTTCAAATGCGTAAGTCCTATATGAGTAAAAATCAATTCCCTCTTTTTTCGATTAAAAGGCTTTACAAATCTTATTTATTACATGTTTTTACCCTGAAATTAAATTGTCAGACCACCTCTACAGGAGAAGGTATGCTGCGGGTCCACACCCTGATTCTCATAAATTATCGAGTCTTATTTGACCATATTTCCTTAATCTAGAAGACCAAAAACTCTACTCTGGGTCCTTTGAGATTCCTGAATATAGCTTGATTGAATTAAGAGGCCACATTTGCAACGGCTAGATAGAACTAAGAAACAAAAAGAAAAGCTAAAAAGAGTTAATTCATCTTCAACCTGAACAGGCTGTTCGACAATTATTATGTTAACATTAAATTTTCTCCTTTTTCGATTTAAAGGCCTTATACACCTTATTTTTTACATGTTTTTGCCCTGAAATTGAATTGTCGGAAAGCCTCTGAAGGGAGGGGTATTCGTAACCTCCGGACTCCCGAAGTAATAAAATGAAAATACTACTAGAAAAGGACAAACAAGATATGTAGTAAAATGCAGGCATCTCTTCAGGAAAAAAATACATTTATTTGACCATAAGCACATAGCAACTAAAAAGATAAATTGCATAAAAGTTATGAATAAGATTGAGAATAGTAACATTTTAAGTAATTATTTCTGTATCTTTTAGATACAAAATTAATTATTTTCACTAAAAATGGACACCTGAAATTACAAAGCCTCAGAAAAAACCCAAGTTCCAATAAAAAAAGGAGAGAATGAAAACGATAATGGGAACGTGCATTTTTAACCTGAGTATATGTATTTCAGTACGAGAGCCTCAAGCCGCTCAGTGAATTTTATATATAACGAATTCTATTTAAATTAAGGGGAGTTTAAATTCTCTTGAATAAATTGGGAAGAATTTGGGAATTTTACACTCAGTTATGCCTTTATTAGTTGTCTCTGTCAAAAAATGGGGAAGGGATAAGACATCTACAATTATTAAGGCATTTTTAACGGAGTATTTAGTTTCTACCCTGATTTAGCCCTCAGATATATTCAGGAATTTCCTGAAAAATACGAGGAAATTTCCTGCGAATGATGAGGGATGTTTGCTCCTCATAAGACATAATGGAGGTTGAATATTTGATAGATATAGATCCGAGTGGTATTCTGGTCCGCTACAATGTGGCTCTGGAAAAAGCAATGACACCGGAAGCGGCTGCAGAAGAACTCTATCCTAAAGACCCAGCAGTTTACCCGATTGCAAAAGCTATCTTCGAAGGAGAGGAAGATGACGTTGTAGAAGGGCTGGAAAAAGCCATTAGTTCCGGAAAAGACCCAATCTCGCTTATTAATGGAGCACTGATGGTTGGAATGGGAGTTGTCACCAAGCTTTATGATGAAGGAGTCATTTTCCTGCCAAACGTCATGATGTCTGCCGACGCCATGCTTGAAGGTATCGAATTCGTAAAGCAAAAGGCGGGAAAATCACCTGAGACGAAAGGTAAGGTCGTCTGCCACGTTGCAGAAGGTGATGTTCATGACATAGGAAAGAACATTGTGGTCGCATTACTCAGAGCTAACGGATATGATGTAGTAGACCTGGGAAGAGATGTTCCGGTCGACGAAGTCATAGCTGCAGTGGAAAAAGAGAATCCTCTCATGCTGACAGGTACAGCCCTTATGACCACAACCATGTATGCCTTTAAGGAAGTTAATGACAAGCTTCTGGAAAAAGGTTACAGAATTCCCTTTGCATGCGGAGGCGGTGCTGTGAACCAGGACTTCGTGTCTCAGTATGAACTTGGGGTGTACGGTGAAGAAGCAGCCGATGCTCCCAAGATGGCCGATTTCATCAAGGCACATGGGGACAACATTGTGAAATTAAGGGAGACATTCCATAAACACTGAGGAGGTGGAGTAGATGGCTGTAACAAGATGTACTAAAATGGCTTATGCAAAAGCAGATGACATGATTTTCGGAAAAGCCGTCAAGCCCGTAAAAGCAGGGCTAGGACTTGAAATAGGTGCCGGATACACAGCTCCAGAAGTGAACTACGCCCCAAGACCTGAAGCAGGTGCATCCAAAGAAAAGCTAGTAAAAGAATATGAGAGGATCACCACCGACATCATGGCAAGGATGGTTCAGATTGGAGCACCAGCTGTTGTGCTTGAAACCGAACACGTCCAGCAGATGTCCAACCACCCAGAATGGGGAGCAGCAGTTGCCCATGCCCAGAAGACCATTATGGAAGATTACCATGATGAATACGGCATAAAATGCGCACTCCGCCACACAATCGGTGACATCCGTGAAGACCGTGACTACCTCCAGCTCAGAGGAGGAGACAAATATAATACCTTCCTGGAAGCCTTCGAACAGTGTGCTAAGAGTGGTGCAGACCTGCTTTCGGTTGAGTCAATGGGTGGTAAGGAAGTATTCGACTACGCGATTCTCAGAAACGACATGGCAGGTATCCTCTTCGGTATCGGTGTGCTAGGAAGCATGGATATGGAAATGATCTGGTCTGACATCTCAGCAATTGCAAAGAAGACCGGTACTGTTTCTGCAGGTGACACAGACTGTGCACAGGCGAACACCGCAATGTTCATTGCCGGTGGTTTGCTGGACAAAAACCTCGCTCACACGATTGCAATCATCGCAAGGTCAATATCTGCAGCAAGGTCTCTTGTTGCATACGAAGCCGGTGCAGTTGGTCCAGGCAAGGACTGTGGATACGAGAACACTATTGTCAAAGCAATCGCAGGTGTCCCGATTACTCAGGAAGGTAAGACATCAACCTGTGCTCACTCTGACCTGATGGGTAACTTGGTCATGCAGTGCTGTGACCTATGGTCCAACGAATCTGTTGAATACCACGGTGAATTCGGAGGTACCACAGTGCAGTGCTGGTCTGAGACCCTTGCATACGACTGTTCCATGATGAACGTTGCTCTCCAGTCGGGCAATGAAAAAATCCTGAGAGACATACTCGTAGCTTCCGATATGTATAGAGACGCACAGGGCTATGTTCTTGCATATCCGCACGCCTATAGAGTAGGGCAGGCAATCGTCAAGGACGGAAATGATATCTATCTCCGTGCCAAGAATGCCGCTCTGGAATGCATCAAAATCGTTGAAGAAGGAGCAAAAGGCAAGCTTGAACTTTCCAGGTTCGAAGCAACCGCACTTGCAAATGCAAGAGCATCTTTTGAGGCTCTTACTGACGACAAAGATAAGTTCATGAGTGACTGCCTGACTAAATATAAAGCAGAAGTTAAAGTCTTCAAGCCGGAGAACTACGGCCTCTAAGCGAGGCAAGTTCTTCTTTTTTCTCTTTTTTGAAATTTCCGGCTACCAGCTTTGCTGACAGAATCAACTACGTATTTTACTTATTAGAAAGGCACTTTACCTCTATATCTCAAATGCCAGCTATACTTTTATAAAAGCATCTCTCCAAATGATTCTCAATCCTTCTGAATTATATTAACTCTGAATATGATCGAAACAGTCCTGAAAGGGTAAATTAAAAGAAGGTACACCTGAAAGCAAAAAACAAAAATAAAAAAATAGATAAAAAGAAAATATATAAAAATTTATTGATAAATAAATTCAATAAAAAATTATTGAAAAATTAGAAAAAATAAAAAGGATTGTTTTTATTTTTCATTTTCAAGCATAGTATTCATTTCTTGCCTCGACCATAGCTTTAATGTTAGCGAGCGGGGTCATAGGCGCAATTCCACATCCTGGAGCAAGCACATCAACGCCGTCTGTCAGAGCCTGCTTTGATTCAGCTTTGATCTTGTCAATAGGACCAGGTAATAAGGTAAATGGACTGGAAATATTTCCTACAAATGAAGCCCTGCCTCCAATTACTTCCTTCGCTTTCTTTGCGCTACCTATCTTTTCTTCAACACTGAGCCCTTCAAAACCACAATCAGCCATATAGTTAAGGATAGGGTTCACGTTACCACAGACGTGGAGGACGGTCACGGAATTGACATTTCCTGAGAACTGCTTAAGCCTTGGTTCGAGTTCAGCTTTGAAAGTATCGGGACTCATGAGATCAGGGGACGCAACAGGATCTGCAACTGAAATGATGTCAGCTCCCGCTTCAACCATGGCATTTGCATAAGCTATGGTAGCCTCAGTTGCGAAATCCAGAATTTGTCCGAAAAGGTCAGGTTTCTTTAAGGACCATTTCATGAAAGATTTCACGCTTGAAAGGTCCGAGGCAAGAGTAACAGGACCTTCCATACCCCCGATGACCGGGACGTCTGGACCTACCTTTTCTTTTATGATCTTTATAGCTTCGAGTACAACCGGGATTCTTTTGGTTCCCAGCAAGTTCTCGGGCATTTTCATGCCTTCCAGATCCTTAGGATACGGGTGTGCAGTAACAGATGGCTGCCGGTTTTTTGTTCCCATATTGACTTCACAGCCCATAGCTTCGGCAAGCACGGTCAGACAGTAAGGAACCCTTACGGCTTCAAGTCCACTCAGTTCATGGTTTGCAATTGCCAGTTTTGCCATAAGGCCAGCGTCAGAGTGGGCTTCAGGCCAGGGTGCTCCAACTTCATCCATCAGCTCTACAATTCCCGTCTGGGTTAAAGAACAAACAGGCACTTTGTCAACTTTCTTTCTTTCAAGGGCGTTTAACAGCCTTTCCTTAAGTGTCATATCACTCATAGCTACTCTCCCCATTAATTTTAATTTGGAATTCTAAGGGTCTACTCATGTTCAACAGTTACCAATCTATTGATAAATTTTTAAGATAGCCTCTATACCCCTTTGAGGCAAATCAAAGTTTTCAGATTTTTCCTCAGGTAGATGATCACCGGCAGAAAACTGAAATCCCTATACCCAGATTGACTGGACTAGTTATACTCTATGTCTCACTCTATATATGATATTTTGGGACTGCAGAGGCTGAAAAACTGAATAGAATACTTCATAACTACTTATAAGATATATAAGGAATGGATGCTGGAGAGCTGAATATGGTACAAACTTCAGATAGACTAAAAGTAGTTCAGGGGGATATTATAAAAATGGAAGTAGATGCAATCGTAAATGCTGCAAATCCTACTCTTCTGGGAGGTGGAGGAGTTGATGGAGCTATTCACAAAGTTGCAGGTCCAGAACTGTTGAAAGAGTGCAGAACCCTGAAAGGCTGTCCCACGGGAGAAGCAAAAATTACAAAGGCATATCTTCTGCCCGCACAATGGGTTGTCCATACAGTAGGCCCAGTCTGGAAAGGGGAAAAGAGGGAGAAGACTATCTTCTTGCTTCATGTTACAAAAAAAGCCTTGAACTTGCCCGAAAATACTCAGTAAAAACCATCGCTTTTCCAGCAATAAGTACAGGAGCGTATGGCTTTCCTTCAGATGCGGCTGCAAAAATCTCAGTTCGGGAAATAAAGCACTTTCTTCAGGAGAATGAGCTGCCTGAAACAGTCTTTCTTGTTTGTTTTAACGGAGAGACCTGCAGAAATCTTCAGAAAGCTATACAGGAGATCCTGGAGAGTTAATTTCGATCTGGAACATCTATTTATATTTTATTGCATAGTATGCTACCGTTGAATTCATCCTGTATACCTTTGAAAGAGAGATTACAAAAATAAATAAAAGAGTGTTCTTCCACTCTCACTTATGAGGATCGTTTATATAGGATGTTAAGCGATAAATTCTAAATAAAAATTAATAAAGATATAGATTTTAGTCGGGAAATGCAGTATTAACTCAATATTTGATGCAAAAGCCTGCCCCTAAAAGCTCTTTGAGAACAAGATCTTTATACTGCTGGCAGCAGGCGAAATATAGAAATAATTTACTATGCAGCAGAGTTATGAATTTCTATGGCTCATAAGCCAGGGTTTATAACCCTTCCAGAAAGGCAAGCTAATAAAAGTAGTTATGTTTGCGATACTTATCACAAAAGAGATTTACTTCACAAAATGATTTACTTCACAAAAGAAAAAAGAGATTTACTTCACAAAAGAGCTTACTTCACAAAAAAGATTTACTTCCAAAAAGAGTTTTTACTTGCGAGAGAAATGAAAACCTACAAAGAACTTTGAAACGTAAAAAAAAGCCAGATAAAAACTGTAAAACAAGTAAAAAGACTCGAATAAGGAATTTAAATACACTTGAGCCTGCAGGAATAAAAGTTTGAAAAAAGGGACCGGAGGAGTTACGTATCAGTCACGATGAAACTTTTCAAAGAGGCCTTGAACTGGTTAAACACAAAAGGTACGAAAAATCAATTAATGTATTCAATAAAATTGTAAATAAAAATCCAAAACACACAGGAGCCCTTTTCAATAGGGGACTTGCCCTGCTGGCTATTAAGAAACCAGAAGAAGCCCTAGACTCATTAAATAAGGTCCTGCAATTAGAGCCGGGAAACCCCGATGCCTTGCACAAAAAAGGAACTGCCCTTTGTACCCTCGGAAGATTTGAAGAGGCACTGGAAGCCTGCGACGATGCTCTCGAAATAAACCCCGATGCTCCAGGGACCTGGTACCGGAAAGGACTTGTATTTGCCGAGCTGGGAAGGACTGAAGCTTCTATTCTTTGTTTTGAAAAAGTTCTTGAGCTTGAACCTGAATGTGGAGTCGCCTGGTATGCAAAAGGTACAGTGGAAGGAAAAGGAGGCAGATACCAGGAGGCTCTGGAAAGTTTTGAACACGCACTTGAAATCAACCCTAAAAATTCAGATGTTTATTATTCTAAAGGGCTTGTTTTTGCAAAGCTCGATGAACACGAAAAGGCCCTTGAATGCTTTAATTATCTAATTCAGGAAAATCTGAAGTATGCGGATGCCCTGCAGCAAAAATGTCTTTCACTGGAAAAACTCGGAAAAAAAGAGGAAGCTCTGGAATGTATTGACGCTTTTTTAAGAAAGGTTCCTGCCAGTGTAGAAGCCCTTTATCACAGAGCTGTTCTTTTAAACGAATTTTCTCGCTACGAAGAAGCAGAAAAAACCTTTTCTAAAATACTGAAACTCAACCCGGAGAACAAAGAAGTCTGGCTTAAGAAGGGGTTTGCTTTAACCCACATGCTCAGGCTAAATGAAGCTATAGACTCTTTTGAAGAGGCGATTAATCTTGATCCCAATTATCTCGACGCCTGGAACTGTAAATGTCTTGCCCTCATGAAACTTGAGGTCTATGAAGAAGCCCTCGATTCTTTTGATTCCGTGCTTAAAATCTATCCGGAAAACAAGGAAATCTGGTATAACAGAGCCCTTGCCCTCATGAAACTGCAGCGATTTGAAGAAGCTGCCATTTCTTTTTCTAAAGTTACCGAACTCGACCCTGTTTACAGAGACGCCGGATTCCAGCAGGGACGCCTGCTTGCCAGGATAGGAAAATACGAAGAAGCCGAAAAAGTCCTTGATTCTTTACTGCAACACGATCCTGAGTTTATAGAGGCCCAGAAGTTGAGGGGCACATTGCTTGTTAGCCTGGGCCGTTTTGAAGAAGCCCTTGATTCTCTTGCAAAGAGCCTGGAAAAAGAGCCAGAAAACTATAAACTCTGGCTTCAGCAGGGGCTGATTTTCCTCGAAAGCGGAAAATTCGAGCCTGCCTTAATAGCTCTTGAAAAAGCTACTGAGTTAAAACCTGAATATGAGGCCTGCTGGATGAATAAAGGTTTTGCCCTTTATTCTCTGGAACGCTATGAAGAAGCCTTAAAAGCTTTTGAAGAAGGCCTCAGGCTGGATCCGTATCAGGAAAAGGGCTGGAACAAAAAAGGAATCGTACTCGGAAAACTGGGGAAGGCAGAAGAAGCCGTGCAGGCTTTTGAGGAAGCAATCAAGCTCAGTCCGGACTTTGAGGATGCCTGGAGAAACAAGGGGCTTATTTTACTGGCTTCGGATGAATACGAAAAAGCAGAAGAAGCCTTTTCCGCAGTACTTAAAGCAAACCCTGAAGACCGCGGTTCCATTTATAATAGAGGAGTCTGCCTTCTAAAACTCGGAAAACATGAAAAAGCCCTCGAATCCTTTGAAAAAATTCTAGCTCTTAATCCGGACTCTCCCGAACTTTTATATCCCGATCTCTTATACAACCTTGGAACTGCACAGCTGGAACTAGGGAAACAGGAAGAAGCTCTGGATACTTTTGAAAAGCTTGCTATAAAAATCCCCGGGAACCTGGAAATCCAGTGCACGAAAGGAAAACTTGCAATGGAAATGGGTAAATATGAAATTGCTTTTCAGGCTTTTGAGCAGGTGCTCTGCCAGAAACCCGAATCCACAGAAGCCTGGTACAGAAAAGCACTTACCCTGATAAAACTTGAGCGTTTTGAAGATGCAGTAAAAGCCTTTGAAGAGGTAATTACAAGAGATTCAAACTATGAAGATGCCCGGATTTACAGGGGTCTTGCACAGATGCAGCTAGAACAGTATGCCTCTGCCCTTGAAACCTTTGAGAGCGCTCTTAAAGACAAATCGGATTCGGATCTTTCCTGGTACTATAAAGGGCTTAGCCTGTACAGAATGAATCGTCCAGATGAAGCCGCACCTGCCTTTGAAGAAGCTTTCCGCCTTAATCCCGAGATGAAGGAAGCACTGGAGTACAGGGCTCTTTGCCTTTTTGAAAGCGGACAGTACGAAGCTGCTCTGGAAGCTCTGGGAATAATGCTTGAGAGAGAAACAGAAAACCTTTCTTCCCTGCACAGAGCTGCAGTTTCCCTTATGCAGTTGAAGCGTTATGAAGAGGCGGTTGGAGTTTTTTCCACGATGCTAGCACTCGATCCCTCTAACGAAAAAGTAAAGTTTGAACTCGGAATTGCCAGCTTCGAAGCAGGACAGTATAATAAAGCTCTTTCTCTCTTTGAAGAGATAGAGGAAAATGCCGGGAAAAACTCGGATGAAAAATTTTCTATGGAAGATTCCTTTACACAGCAGGCTTTTGCACAGGACTCTTCACAAAACTTCCCTGTACAGGTTTCCTCTTCACAACACCCTTCTGGACAAATCATTACCTCACCAAATTATTCTGGACAAAATAACGTCGAACAAAATTCCTCTGCTCTTTACTGGAAGGGGCTCATTTTTATTCGTCAGGAAGAATATGAAAAAGCTCTTGCGACTCTCTCAAAGCTTGTCGAAGAAAATCCCCTGTCAGCGGATGCCTGGTATTTGAAGGGCCTATCCAGCTCGAAAATAAAGATGCATGAAGAGGCTGCAGGAGACTTCAAGAAGGTTCTTGAGATCGACCCTGCATTCCAGGGCGCCTGCTACCAGCTTGGTCTTTCGTGTTTTGAAATAGGAGACTTTGAAGAAGCTGCAGGAGCTTTTGACCTGATGCTTGAAGCAGACCCCGAAAACCTTGATACCCTTTATATGAAAAGCCTTTCTCAATTGCGTTTTGGAAATTACGAAGAAGCCGCTTCAGGCTTCAGGGAAGTCCTTCAGAGAGATCCGTCCAATGAAGAAGCTCTTGCACACCTGAGCACAGCCTGCTTCAAACTTGGAAATTATAAAGAAGCTATTGAGATATTTGATCAGGTTCTAAAGAGAACACCTGAGAGAAAAACAGTCCTTTTCAGAAAAGGGCTTGCCTTAAAGGCTATCGGAAAACCCCTTGAGGCTTCAACAATCTTTGATTCTGTTCTTAAATTAAAGCCTGACTGTACCTATGCCCTTGAGCAAAAAGGACACACTCACTTCGAACTGGAAGAATATGAAAAAGCTGTTGAAGCATTCAAAGCTGCACTTGAGTACTATCCGGAAAAGGAAGACCTGCACTACTGCAGCGCTGTTGCTTTCTTCAGGCTGGGGAATTTCGAAGAGGCCGCCAGCTCCTTTGAAAAAGCACTTGAGTTCGACTGCAAGGAACCGGATCTTCCTTATTATGCAGGGATTTCCTGCTTCGAAATAAAAGAATATGAAAAAGCCCTGAAAGCCTTTGACAGGGCACTTCAAACCGGGGAACCAGATCCTGACATTCTGCATAAGAGAGCCCTTGCCCTTTTTGAACTGAAAATGGTAGAAGAAGCTGTTTCTGCAGTTAATGATCTTCTCGAATTTGCAGCTGAAAACCTTTACAGAGAAAATGGAAGAGGGGATGCAGAAGGAATTGGAGAAGAAAGTGCAGAAGAAAACTCTCAGGTTTTTACAGAACTGCTTGAAAGATTTGCGTCTTCCCTGATAGAACTTGGAAAATATGAAGAAGCCCTTCTTCCGCTTGCAAAACTTACAGCAGGCGAATCCGTATCAAAAGAAGCTTTTTACGGAAAAGGAGTTGTACTTCTGGAACTCGGGAGGCTGGAAGAAGCCCTCGACATATTTTCAGAACTTCTTTCAATCTACCCTGACTTTGAGAAAGCATGGTACAGGAGAGGACTTGCACTTTTCACCTTTGAAGAATATGAAAGTGCCCTGGAATCTTTCGAACAGGCTGTTCTGGAAAGTCCGGGAGAAGTTCAGGAGGAAGGTTCAAAATTAAATGACCTGGAGCTTGAAGATGCCTGGACAAAGATAGGGCTCTGCAAGCTTAAAATGGAATGCTATGAAGAAGCCCTTGAAATTTTTGAAAATATACTTGAGGTAAAACCCGAAATTGCAGATCTCTGGTATTTAGAAGGTCTGGCCTTCAGAGCACTTGACAGGAACGAGAAGGCAGTTGAAGCTTTTGAAAAAGCTCTGGAACTTGATTCTACTCTTGAAGCCGCCTGGGAGCAAAAAGGGCTTACTCTTCTCGGACTTGAAAGGTATGAAGAAGCCCTGCTGGCCTTTAATTCAGCCCTTTTCCTGAACCCTGAAAATGTGAACTCTCTCTACAACCGTTCAGTAGCAAATTACAAACTCCAGAACTTCAAGGAAGCCGCAAGAGACCTCGAAAGAGTAATTCTGCTTGCTCCTAATTTCCCAGACATTATTGAAGTCTGCTACAGGCTCGGAATTACCAGAATAGAGCTTCAGGATTATGAAAAAGCCCTGCAGGCTTTTGAAATGATTCTGGAGCAGGAAGGAGCGCACAGGGAAGCTCTTTATCACAGGGCTATTGTGCTTTTTAACCTTGGAGAATACGAGGCTGCTGCGGAAACCTTTGGTTTCTTACTGGAAAACGAGCCCGAAGACCCTGAAAGCCTGAATTATCTTGGGCTCTGTCTCCTGGAACTCGATAACCCCACAGATGCCCTTAGAGCTTTTGAAAGAGCCGTACTTTTCAATCCGAAGAATGAAGAAGCCCTTTACAACGCAGCTACGACCCTTATCAAGCTTGATCGGGCGCAGGAATCCCTTGACTATTTTGACCGCATCCTTGAGATTTCCCCTGATAACCTTGATGCCCTGAACTACAAGGGAATTGCCTTCTGCACACTCGAACTTTACAGAGAAGCCCTGAAGACTTTTGACCTTGTACTGGAAAAAGACCATGAGAACATAAAAGCAATCTACAACGTAGGTGTCGTCTGCTTCAAACAGAAAGTCTATGAAACTGCAGCCCGGGCTTTCAGTGAAGCCCTTGCCCTCAACCCCTGGCACGAGCCGTCCCTGAGATATCTGGGGATTTCTCTTGCCAAAATAGGAGAATATGAAAAAGCCCTCAAAGCTTTTGACAGGCTGCTCCGGATAGACCCTCACGATGTCCAGTCAATGAATTATAAAGGAGTTATCCTGGGGAAAATGGAAAAATATGGGGAAGCAATTAGAATTTTTGATGAGATTCTCCGCCGCTACCCTGAAATGGCAGACGCAAAGAAAAAACTTGAAGCATTAAAATGTCTTGAGAGCGAAGAACGCCCTGTTTGATTATTTTGAGACATTTATCAGAAAAAAGAAGCCTATAACTAAAAGGAGCTTTTTAAACCCTTTATCTTTTTTTACTCTTTTTTATTTCTTTTGTAATTTTAATCAAAAAATTACCTGCTGGTTCCTATCTACTTTAGAGTTTTATCTCTTTATTTTGATATTTTTCTAATTCAATATATTCATATCATTTGATGTTTAAATTTTTGTTTATTAATAAAAACAAAATAATAATTAAAAAAAGAATAACTAATATAGAATATTGAGAACTAATATAGAATGTGGGGGATTAAGATAAACAGGTTTATCTCTTTAGCTGTAACTTTTCTTATTTTCATATTAAATTCAAGCCCCGGAATTGCAGCCGAGGTTTTCGTTCAGCCGGGCGGATCAATACAGGCCGCTATAAACAATGCAAGTTCAGGGGATGAAATAGTTGTGGGCTCAGGAAATTATACTGAGAATATAGTAATAACAAAAGAAGATCTCGTAATAAGATCAGAATCCGGAAATCCTGAAGATACCGTGATTATGGCAGGAAATTCAATTATAGATGTGTTGCACATAAGAGCAAATAATACAACAGTCAGCGGCTTTAAAATTAGAGCAGCCGAAGATGCGGATGTAACCGGAATCTATCTGGCTGGCTGCACTAACTGTACTATCTCTAATAATAACATTTCAGAAAGCTATCTTGGGATATATTTGAGTAATTGTAAAAACAATACGATTCTGGACAACAGTGTAAACTCGAACCAGAGGTATGGGATCCAGCTAGTACGCTCTGAGAATAATTTACTCTTAAACAATACTGCAGATTCAAATAATCATGGAATTGTTGTGGAAAACAATTGCAGTAATAATAATCTTACAGGCAACATGGCAAACTCTAACCTGGACTACGGTTTTTACCTGATAAATTCAAGCGGCAATACTCTCAATAATAACACCGCAACTGAAAACAATATGGGAATTCATCTGAGAAACTCGAATATGAGCGTGATTTCAGGCAATAATATCTTCAGGAACTTTAATTATGGGATCTGGATGTCGATTTCGAATTACAGCACGATTTCCGGAAATACTGTTAATAAAACCAACTACGGGATTCATCTGGATTCTTCTGATAATAACATAATTTACGGAAACGTTATTTTCTCAAACTATGCCTTCGGCCTTTCCATGTGTAGGGCCTGTGATAGTAATACCATTTTCAACAATTACTTCAATAATAACCTTAACACGGACATTAAAAACAGGAAAAATGCATTGAATATAAAAAAGACTGAAGGTACGAATATTGTCGGTGGCCCCTATATTGCAGGGAACTTCTGGGCAAGTCCGGGAGGTACAGGCTTTTCCGAAACTGCTTCTGATGGAGATGGAAATGGTATTGCAGATGTAATGTATAATGAAACCAATGTTACAGATTACCTGCCTCTTGTATTCGTATCCGGCTCACAACAGCCGATCCTTCCTGTTGCAAATCTTAATATAAATATCAGCATCACTAAGTTTGATCCTCCGATATCTGCTGCAGTACCTGTACCTGCAAAAAACAGCACAAACAGTGATGAAGTCGCAGAGATAAAAGAGAAATAACGGATGAGCAGCTATGAAATTCCAGTTAGAACCTTAATAAAGCTCCTATAAATTTAATAAAGTTGCTATAAATCTAATAAAAATACTATAAATTTAATAAAGATATTATAAATTTAATGAAGCTGCTATAATCTATTAAGACTTACGCGAAGAAAACAACTCCTAAGAGAAAAAAGAGGTGTTTTCTAACCTTTTTTTCTAAACATTTCTTACTAAACGTATATGCCCGTTTGAAGAGAAACAATAATTAACTTTGACAAATGTAATTTTTGACTCTATTCAAGTTGAGTAGAGAGGAGTCAGGATATAGAATTTGGATATATTTTTGAGATGGGAGTGGAAAGAAAATTTCCACACAAATACAACAGGTTACTCATTGAGTAAATTTATGTATTTCTCGATCATGTTCTTTAATTCATCCACTGATTCCACTCTTATTGCCTTTTCATCAAAATCCGGGATTCTTCCGTAATTGTTCTTGATCTTCTACTTCCTTTTTAATCCTTCAGGCCTTCTATAACCCCAAACTCCAGAACTCTTTGTATTCGAGATCTTACGGTTATAAGCAACTTTTAGTTGCCGAGGGATTTCAGTATCGTTTATTCCCTTGAAGCTTAAAAGCACAATTTGCTCTTTGAACAAAGCTTGCCGTTTTTTTCTATGTCACTAATCTCAACAGGTAAGGAAAGCACACAGAAACCATCGTTTATATTTCGCAAATTATATCTAAGCCTTGAGTATTTCTTTATCCGAAAGATAATGAAGTTCGCCCTGGCTATTAAAAACCTATCCGAAAAGTGGTTACTTGCTATAACTTTTACAATATGCAATATGCGAAATTGGGAATTATACTCTGATATTATACTCTGATATTATAGACCTATTGTGATTTTTCAACATGCCTTTATTGACTTTTCGGATAGGCTCTAAGTCTAAACTGCCCTGTGCTGATGACTTCTACATAATTGATGAGGTGTACTTTTGTAAACGGTTCTAATTTGGATAAAATATTTTGAGGTGGTGTGATGCTGGAAAATAAATATAATTATTTGAGACTTTGTATTTTATTGGGATTATTTGTTTTTATGTCGTCAAATATAAGCATGGCGCAAGAGAATAACAGTGCCCTGGAAAGAATTCAGGAGCGGGGCACACTCATATGGGGAGCGGACGCAGAGGGTGGGGCGCCATATATTTTCCCAGACCCGGAAAATCCTGAAAAATACATCGGTTTTGAAGTGGATCTTGCAGATGCAATAGCTAACAAATTAGGCGTAAAGGCAGTACATAAGCAGAATGCTTGGGATGGTTTAGTTCCCGCACTGGAACGCGGCGATTTCGATATCGCAATGAACGGTATTGAGATTACGGATGATCGTAAAGAGGCGGTCTCATTTTCCCGCCCATATTATATTTATACTGAACAGCTTGTCGTTAGAAAAGATGAGAATAATATTAAAGATATTAATGACCTGAAAGGTAAAAAAGTCGGGACGCTTTCCGGAACTGTAGCCCAGGATATACTTGAGAATTTAGGCGGTGTAGATGTAAGGATATATCCGACCCAGGTTGAACCTTATACAGATCTAGCTAATGGAAGGATCGATGCGGTACTTTTGGATTTGCCTATCGCTGCATTTTACGGAAAACCGAACCCTGAACTCAAATATGCGGGAGAACCAATGGGCGAGGGGTTGTATGGAATTGCTATACGCCAGGAAGATGAAGAATTAAAAGTCAAAATTGATGAAATCCTTGCCGAGCTTCTTAGATCAGGAGAACTTAAACAGATATATGAGAAATGGGGTTTGTGGAACGAAGCGCAGGATAAACTATATGAACAAACGCAGGTGGAAACCGGTTACACTAACTCTAACCTCGAAAAAAGCCAACGGACATCGGTCTCTACTTTTTTCCCGGCACTATTAAAAGGAGCAGCGCTAACAATTATTATTTCAGTTGTTTCAATGACATTGGCAGTCACACTCGGGTTATTCATTAGCTTGATACGTTTATATGGGCGGGCACCATTTACCTCTTTAGCAACCGCCTATATTGAAATTTACCGCGGTACACCCCTTTTAATACAGCTTTACCTTCTTTATTACGGCTTGCCGAATATCGGTATTTCACTGAGCCCCTGGTTAGCAGCGTTTATAGGTTTGGGAATGAATTACGCAGCGTATGAAGCGGAAATTTACAGGGCAGGGATTTCAGCCATCCCGAAAGGCCAGATGGAAGCTGCGTTATCTCTTGGAATGTCACGAAACCTTGCAATCAAAAGGATAATTTTGCCTCAAGCACTGAGGATCTCTTTGCCGGGTATCACAAACGATTTCATCGCGCTTTTTAAAGATTCTTCATTAGTTTCGATCATCACTATGGTGGAGCTTACTAAAACATATAATATACTCGCATCTTCGACTTTGAGGTATTTTGAACTGGGATTAATTACCGCAGTCTTATACTTTGGAATGAGCTATCCATTGTCGCTCTTAGCGAGAAGGCTGGAAAATAGGTTAAGGAATGGTAAAAATAAAACTTCAAATATTCACTCTGGGAATGGCTTCATAGCCATTGCTAAAGACAATATCAAGAACAAAAATCATGAAATTATATCTTCTTTATTCCTAAAAGGAAAAAAAGGAGGGATTTGATTTGTCAAATCCAGATGTTACCCTGATAACAGTAAAAGATCTGCACAAATCTTATAATGGCCATCATCTTTTTAAAGGCATCAACCTTGATGTGAAAAAAGGTGAGGTAGTCGCTATTATCGGTCCTTCGGGAAGCGGGAAAAGTACTTTATTAAGGTGTATAAACGGCCTTGAAAATTTCCAGAAAGGCGAGGTTATTGTAGATGGTATTAGATTGCACTCAATTAACAGATCAAATCCTTCAAAGGAGGATATGGAGGTTATCCGCAAAATAAGACTTAAAGTTGGAATGGTTTTTCAGCAGTTTAATTTATTTCCTCATATGACTGTTCTTGAAAATATTATTGAAGCTCCTGTAAAGGTTTTAGGTATCGACCGCAATATTGCCATTGAAAACGCGTTAACTCTTTTGCGCCGTATAAATCTTGAAGATAAAACAGACAGCTTTCCGGAAGAATTATCGGGAGGAGAGCAACAGCGCGTTGCTATTGTTCGCTCGCTTGCGATGAAACCTGAAGTTATGCTTTTTGACGAACCAACCTCTTCGCTTGACCCTGAAATGGTAGGTGAGGTTCTTTATGTAATCAAAAATCTGGTGAGTGGAGGAATGACAACCTTAATCGTTACACACCTGATGCAATTTGCACGTGAAGTTGCTGATCGGGTCGTTGTTCTTGATAAGGGTGATATTATTGAAACAGGCCTACCGGATGAAATATTTATTAATCCAAAAAATGAAAGGACGAAGTCCTTTTTAAGCAGAATTTATTAACCACACTTACCAACACAACCAATAACCGGGAGAAAGAGAGCATATGACCTTAAGGCCATCAATGGTATTTTCTCTTTGCCCTGATAACTGGTTGCAGATTGGAGACATGCCTGAAAGTCACGGTTCCTACGCAACTGCATGGAGAAGGGTAATAAAAAGGTGGTTAGAGGAAGGAGTATGGAACGGGATCATGGAATCCCTTCGGGATTCTGCTTACAATGATGGCAAGTTTTCAATGGACACCGTATGTGTTAATAGTAGCTTCATAGAAACAAAAAAGGGGAGAAAATTCCGCTTGCAACGGTCACAAGAGGAGAAATGGAATAAGGATTCATGCTTGTGTAAGCTGTGAAGATTCCACTGACGATTCAAATATCTTCCGAAAAAGAGCATGGTAGACAACATTTCATCGAAGTTATTAGGATACCAAGGTCAAGACCAGTGGAAGACCAGGAACAAGACCCTTAGAAGTACTGGAGGATGCAGCTTACGATTATGTGGATATAAGGAAGTATTTAATGTTCAGAGTTTTGGGGTAAATACGAATTTTAACTTCCCCTTTTTCAAGGTATGTATATATTTAAAGGAAAAAGCTCAGATAAAAAGTGAGAAGATTAGATTACAGAAATAGGAATTACACACAGGGAATCTCCTGACCGAAAAGAAGAGGATTGTGAGCAAACCCTCGGCTTATTTTTCAAGAGCGCTCTCGAATTTATCCTCACCCATCCTGTAGATGTGCCATCCGTCTACAGGGCCTGCCCCGAAGTATTCATAGAATTCCCTTGCAGGGTTCCAGTCGAGAACTGCCCATTCCATCCTGCCGCAGTTCCTTTCTTTTGCAAGCTTTACACACTGGAGAAACATGGACTTTCCTATTCCTTTTCCGCGGAACTCGGGTTTTACAAAGATATCTTCGATATAAAGTCCCGGCTTTCCCACAAAAGTAGAGAAGTTATGGAAGAAAACCGTAAAACCTGCAGGCACTCCATCCAGTTCGGCAAAGAAAACCTCGGCATAAGTCTTTTTTCCGAACATGGATTCCATAAGGGTTTCTTCTGTGGCTGTGACCAGATGAGAAAGCTTTTCAAACTCGGCAATGCCTCTTATGAATTCAAGAATAAGAGGAATGTCTTCTTTTTCTGCAGTACGGATCTTTAAATCGGGTTTTATCTCATTGTCTGCCATTTTTAGTCCTTTCCATTTCTAATCCTTTATTAAATTGATAAATTTAGTAAGAATTTTATTATTTGGGGAGTAATGACAACTGACTGTATATTACTGTATATCGTTTTTGTCAATTAATAAATTTAAACCCAAATAAAAGTCTTGTTTAAAATGCTTGATCAGGAAGATTTCAAACCAGTCACGCTTGCCGAGAGGGCCTTTTTCGAGAAATATTACGCACTTTACCCTCAAACCCACAGCGATAACACGTTCACGAGCATGGTCTCCTGGAATCACTTTACACAGTACCGCTACGCTTACGTAAATGGAAATTTAATTCTTGCGTGTACTGCTGCAGGGATAACCCGATTCCACCCACCGATAGGCCCTCGTGACCCTGAGCTCATGCGTGCACTTATAAGGCTGGCAATGGATGTAGGCGACGATGAAAAGCCCATTATACTCATCGACCCTGATACTGCAAGGTGGATGAAGGAGATTGATCCCGATCTTTCACTGGTTCCGGACCTGAAACATTTTGAGTATGTGTACAGGACTCTGGACCTTGCAAAACTCCCGGGGAAAAAGTATCTTAAGATCCGGAACCAGATCAACAAATTCCAAAAAAAATATCAGCACACGCTTGAGCCGATAACGCCCGAAAATCAGGAAGAAGTAGCAGAGTTTCTGAGAAAGTGGTGTGAGAGCAAAAGATGCGAAGACGATTTCGTTCTTGCCCACGAGATAGAAGCGATCTTCTACACAATCGAGCATTTCACCGAACTTCCCCTCCAGGGCCTTTTGATTCGGGTCAATTCCCAGGTAGGAGCAATCTCTCTTTTTGAGCGCCTTAACGCGAACACAGCATTAATCCATTTCGAGAAAGGGTTACCGGAATATGAAGGAATCTACAAGGTAATTAACAAAGAAACAGCAGTTTTTCTTGCAGACAAAGTTGAATACATCAACCGAGAAAGCGATATCGGGATAAGCGGCCTTCGAAAAGCAAAACTGAGGTATCATCCTCACCATATGGTCGAGGTGTATTCGCTCAAACGCCCGAATTGCGCCTCGGGGTCACGCAGTCCTTTTCACTGCGCTCAAGAGGACTAAATGATGGGGCAGAGCAGGAGCTTCCCCAAGATGACCGTCCCACTCGACGCAGGAGGGCGGTTTTTCCAAAAAAGAGAAGAAGAGACAGGAAAGAAGAAAAAATCAGAGAATTGAAAGAAATAGGAAATAAAAGAAATTACTTTTCTGGTTTTACTCCTCTTTTTTCTTTTCTGCAAAAGCTTCTTTTACGATTTTTACAGCGCAGAGATCTCCGCACATGGAACAGGCATCACTTTCGGTTTTTCGGGCATCCCGGATTTTGCGAGCCCTGTTTCCATCGATTGCCAGTTCAAACTGTTTTTCCCAGTCAAGGTCCCTGCGGGCATAAGCCATAGCTATGTCCTTTTCCCATGCGCGTTCTCTTGGACCTTCTTTTATAAGGTCTATTGTATGGGCTGCAACTTTTGTTACGAGAAGACCTTCTTTGATATCCTCCAGAGTGGGAAGAGCGAGATGTTCGGATGGGGTAACCATGCAGAGGAAGTCCGTACCGTGCATCCCTGCAATTGCTCCTCCGATTGCCCCGGTAATATGGTCAAAACCAGGGGCAATATCCGTAACAAGGGGGCCCAGGAGGTAGAGAGGGGCATTGTCACAGAGTTCTTTCATGCCTCTGACACTGAGCTCGATTTCGTTCAGGGGAACGTGACCAGGCCCTTCCACAAAAGTCTGGACATCGGCAGCCCTAGCTCTTTTTACAAGTTCTCCCAATGTGATGAATTCCATGAATTTCGGGCGGTCGGAAGCATCGGCGATACAGCCAGGACGCATGCCGTCTCCCAGGCTCAGGGTCATGTTGTACTCTTTTGCGATTTCGAGTAGGTAATCGTATTCTGTATAGAAGGGATTGTCTTCTCCGTTATGCAGCATCCAGGCAATGGTGAAAGATCCCCCGCGGCTGACAACGTTCATTATACGGTCACTCTGGCGCAGGCGCTCAAGAGAATTGAGGTTGATACCTACGTGCACTGTTACAAAGTCCACTCCCTGTCTGGCATGTTTCCTGACAGCATTGAACATGTCATCTGAAGTCATTTCCACAACTACTTTGCTGGAAGCTGCAGCCTGGTATATAGGAACAGTTCCTACGGGAATGTTTACAGCTTTAAGGATGCGGGTACGGATTTCATCAAGATCTCCGCCTGTGGAAAGGTCCATCACTGCACTGGCTCCAAGGGCTTCTGCAGTTTTTGCTTTTTCGACTTCGGCATCAATGTCGATACAGTCCCTGGAAGTTCCTACATTGGCATTGATTTTTGTGCTCATGTACTTGCCAATTCCGACAGGAAGAGTTTCTCTCACATTGTTTTTCGGAATGGCTATTAGCCCTTTTGCAACGCAGGAGCGGACAATTTCGGGGTCTATTCCTTCGGCTTTTGCCACGGCTTCTATTGAGGGGGCAATTATTCCCTTCTTTGCATCTTCCATCAGTGTCATTGTTACTCCAGATTGTGAGATAGATAAGAAATTATGTATCAATTAAGGAAATATTAAGGGAGATATCGATAAAACATGTCAATAGTACTCATTGAAATTAAATCAACATATAAACTGGCAACAAACCATTATATAAACCGGCATATAATGTTGACCCTATTAGATTTTTTGAGTGTAAGGATAAATCGGGAAATTTGAGTTTAGAGTACAACAGACAGTAAACGAATATATATCTTTTCACGTTTGGGAAGTCAGATAGTAATGTATAAGCAAACAAATATATAAATAAAGTATACTTATTACATAAAGCCTGTAAATTGAGAAAAGCACGGAAAAGCGCGGAAAATTGCTTATAAGGTAAAGGACTTTTAAAGCTTACAAAAAAACGACGTAAATAGATACGACATTAATTGCGAATACTATTAAATAGACTTGTAAAGTAAAAAGAAAGAAAGGAAACTTTTTCCCTATGTTTCTGTAAACTTTCCAATTATTTTCTTATAGTTCCTTACACTTTCTTACATTTCATTATATTTCCTTACATTCCTTTGATTTGTACTATTTTATATCTGGAGTATGTAGCAACCAGATTTCAATAATACCTCAATAATACCTCAATAATATTTCAACAATATCTCAATAACATCTCAATAATACCTCAATAATACCTCAATAATACCTCAATAATATCTCAATAACATCTCAATAAGATCTCAATAAAAAATTAAGGTATTCTACATGACAGTTGTCGCATTTGCTGAAAAGAACAAGGCAGCAGCCCAGATTGCCAGTATCCTGGGCGAGGGAGAAGTGGAGAAAATTTCAGTAGAGGGGCTGCCTGCATATGAATTTAAATGGAAGGGAGAAGAGTGGCTGGTGATGGGGCTATCCGGGCATATTATGAATTATGATTTTCCGGAGCAGTATAATAAATGGAGTGATGTCTCCCCCGGCGTGCTCCTCCAGGTTGACCCTGAAAAATTTGTGACAAGAAAGGATTATGCTGCGGCGGTAAAAAACCTTGCAAAAAGAGCGAACAAGATTATCCTTGCCTGCGACTACGATAGAGAAGGAGAGAACATAGGGTTTGAAGCCAAGACCCTTGCCGAAGAAGTTACAAACGTGCCGGTTGCAAGAGCCCGTTTTTCAGCCCTCTCTCCAAAAGAGGTAAAAAAAGCTTTTGAGAGCCTGATGGAACCTGATTATAACATGGCAATGGCGGCAGAGGCAAGGCAGATCCTGGACCTGAAAATGGGTGCGGCTTTTACACGTTTTGTCACGCTTTCGGTCCGGGAAAAGGCAAGGACAAAGGACGTCCTTTCAATCGGCCCCTGCCAGACGCCTACCTGCGGGTTTGTGTACGAAAGAGAAAAAGCGATTCGGGCTTTTCAGGCAAAGGACTTCTGGAAGATCACTGCAATTTTCTCTACAAAAGACGGGGAATTCGAAGGTACGCACAGGACCGGGAATATCTACGACAAAGAAAAAGCCGCAGAGATTTTCAAGAAATTAAAAGGGGCAAAAGAAGGACTTGTTTCGAAAAAGACAGTAAAGGAGACGAAAATCAGCCCCCCTAACCCGCTTAATACAACTGAATTTCTGAAGCGGGCTTCAAAATTCCTCGGGATCAGCCCGGAAGTTGCCCTTGAGGTTGCAGAGCAGCTTTATCTTGCAGGCTTTACCAGCTATCCGAGAACCGAGACAAATAAATACGCCGATGACTTCGATTTCAAGTCTCTTCTCTTTGATTTTGCGCGGCAGAAAGAATACAGGCCTTTTGCGGAATCTATCCTTATAGCTCCAATAGTCCCGAAAAACGGAGATAAGGACGCCCACGACCACCCCCCTATCCATCCGATAATGGCTGCTTCAAGAGGAGAGATAAGTTCTGCAGTAAATATCCCTCAGGCTCCTGAAGTCTACGACCTTATTGCAAGGCATTTCCTTGCAAACCTTATGCCTGCAGCGGTTTTTGATAAGACTCATCTCCACATGCTCGTGCAGGAAGATCCTTTTGACGCTTCAGGAACCGTGCTTAAAGATTCAGGCTGGCTCGAAGCCTATCCCTTTGAGAACAAGAAGGATAAACTCCTCCCGTTTGTAGAAGAAGGGCAGAAAGTTGATATAAAGAAGCTGAGCAACACAAAATCCAAAACCAGTCCTCCAAAGAAGCTCACTGAAGCCGAACTTCTGACCCTTATGGACAAAAACGGCATAGGGACAAAAGCAACAGCTCCGACTCATATCGAAACGAACAAAAAGCGAGGCTATTTCGAAACCAAGGGAAAAACCATCTCCATCCTTGATACAGGCTTTACCCTTATGGACAGCCTCTCTTCCACTGTCCCTATTCTTGTCAGGCCGGAAATCCGGGCAAAGATCGAAGCTCTGATCCAGAATGTAGAAGAAGGAAAAAAAGAGTTTGAAGCCGCCCTTGATGAAGGCACTGCCCTGATCAAGGAGATGTACGCCCAGCTTGAAGCAAATAAGAAAGAGCTAACTTCAAGCATAGCAGGCACTATCAAAGACGAAGCTGCCCTTGAAGACAAGAAGAACTACATAGGAACCTGCAAAGCCTGTGGACACGTGCTCAGGATCGTGCAGACGGACTCGGGCCGTTTTGTTGGCTGCACAGGCTATCCTGACTGCAGGAACTCCTATCCTCTGCCGAAAACCGGAGCCCTGACCGTACTCCGCAGCAAGGAATGCAAAAAAGAAGGAGCAGCCGTCCTGAAGGTAGGAAACAAATACAACTGGGCTGTGGGCATAGGTCCATGCTTCACCTGCGACCTTGAAAAGGAATGCTACCCCCCCGAAACAGTCGGACCCTGTCCCGAATGTGACGGAAGCATGTTCCTGATAAGTTTCAAGGACAACCGCTTCCTGGGCTGTACAAAACGCTGTGGGTACACACATTCAGTCCCGAAAACCGGAAAACTGACCCTGCTCGACAAAACCTGCGAAACCTGCGGCTGGAAGATGTTCAGCTTAAAAGAAGAAGGAGAAGCAGCTCCTGAAGAGAATTTATGTATAAACCGGCGCTGTAAGGAAGGTAGACAGTACTGGAGAAATGCAGGCTCGGGAGCAGATTCCAGATCTCAGGCAAAGGCTTCTGGCAGTCCGGCAGAAAATTCAGCTGCAAGCCATGCAGCAGGCTCAAGAACAGGCTCGGCAACCAGCGCAGGAGCAAAAAAGGTTTCAAAAATATCCAGTGCAGGTAGAAAAGAGAATAAATGAACATATAAAAACAGATACCTGGTGATTAACCAGTTGATAGTACTCCCAGGAAGCATGAATAGCATCCCGGGTCTTTCTTGTTTGGTGCTCGCTCCGGGCGCACCTACTTTTTTGTTCAAAGCACTGTTTCTCATTTAAAGGCTTCTTACCTCTTTTCTCCCTTTCTTGAAATCCCATTGGCGTTGAATAAACTTTGCAGATTCGCACATTTTAATTTATTTTTCTGATTTATCCATCATAAACCCATCTTTTGAATACATTCCTCAAGCCATTTTTATATCTTCCGTAGTCTAAAAGGTATATCCTAGGGATCTGAAAGTATTCAAGGTCAAACGACTCATGCCTATAGAAAAAAAGTGCTGTTTTTGATGTCACATGCTTCTTGCTGGTCAAGGGAACAGATTACTGATACCTTAAGCGCAAGGCTATCTCTACAGTTTTTCTAAGTATAAAAGTATACTAGACTTCAAGACTTGTTTAATTGCTCATCAAACTATCAAAGTAAATTTAATGGGAAAATAAAATAAAAAGCTATAAGAAATAGTTTGACTCTCTCTTGAAAAGTTTAACTCAGGTGATTTTAGTTATATCTGTAAGTTTTAATTAAATATGGAGGAACAGGCAAATTTGCTTTTTTGTCCAGATTTAGAACCTCATCTTCAATTTGTAGTTTTTCAATAATTGACCTCAAAACCAAAATTATAATATTGAAAATAGGTGAGAAAAATTCAGTTATACCCCGACTTATATACATTATATAAAGATATTCCATCCCCATATAACTTATTCATAATAATTATCATTGTATGTATTGCTACTTTATTTGGTCTTTTATACAGATCTGAAATGTTAGAACAACATAGTAAAAAAATTATCCTTCTTTCAGAAATATTTTTAGTGTTAACAGTTATCATCAGTGCATCTTTTTTTGTATATGACAATTATCATTCTCCTGAACTATCAAATGATAAATTTACTATTGGTATTTCACCTTTTTATTTAAAAAACACTGGAAGCTCCTCAGTAGATTTAAACACACCAAACAAAATTAAAGAAAAGATTGAACAAACTGCAAGTAACAGCATAAAAGTTATAATTTTAGATACTTCTCCAATAACCAATGATAATGATGCTATACGAGAGGGTAATAAAAACGGCGTGCACCTTGTTATATACGGAGGAGATAAAGGATATGTGACAGACAAAACTAACACAGAAATTTATATAATTCCAACAAGTGTGGACGCAATCTCCTCGGAATCTCCAATACTAAAAAGTAAAGACAGAAAAGTAACAATTTCTCCGGCTCTTAATAACCAGTCAATTAAACTTGAGTCTCTAAAAGAGGATTTGTTCTCTACTGTATCCTCAATTTGTGCACTCGAGTCCTATAGAAGAAGTGACTATACTTCTGCAATTGAATTATTTAAATCAGTTAAAAATTATGAGAATGAAGAAAATATTCTGTTCTATATTGCAAACTGCTATTATTATGAGGATGAGTTCAACGAAAGCTTGCCGTATTTCGATAAAGTAATTGAAATTGACCCTAAATACGCAGACGCCTGGAGCAACAAAGGGAATGCTCTGACGGACTTGGGTAGAAATAAAGAAGCAATAAAAGCTTATGACGAAGCAATTGAAATTGATTCTAACGACTCAGTTGTTTGGAACAGAAAAGGGTTTGCCCTTGATAGTTTGGGAAGGTATGAAGAAGCAATAGAAGCCTATGACAAAGCTATTGAAATCGACTCCCTATACTCGTCTGCCTGGAATAATAAAGCGTTTGCTCTTAATAATTTGGGAAAATATGAAGAAGCAATAAAAGCATATGATAAAGCAATTGAAATTGACCCTAACGATTCAATTTTTTGGTGTAATAAAGGGGATACTCTTCACAGTTTAGGCAGATATGAAGAAGCAATAAAAGCATATGATAAAGCAATTGAAATTGATCCTCAAAGCGAATATGCTTGGACTTACAAGGGGGATTGTCTCAAAGATTTGGGAAAGTACGAAGAAGCGATAAATGCCTCTGACCAAGCAATTGAAATAGACTCTCAAGAAGAATATGCCTGGTATAATAAAGGAGTATCCTTGTATTATTTAGGACGCTATGAAGAAGCAGTAAAAGCATATGACAAAGCAACTGAAATTGACACTCAATATACACTTGCTTGGAATAACAAAGGCTGGACTCTTTATAACTTAGGAGAGTATGAGGAATCAATAAGCGCCTATGATAAAGCAATCGAAATTGATCCTAAATATTCAATTAGTTGGTATAATAAAGGAGTATCCTTGTATTATTTAGGACGTTATGAAGAAGCAGTAAATGCATATGATAAAGCAATTGAGATCAATCCTCAATATGTATATGCCTGGAATAACAAAGGTTGGACTCTTTATAACTTAGGCAAGTATGAGGAATCAATAAGCGCCTACGATAAAGCAATTGGAATTGATCCTAAATATTCAATTGCTTGGACTAATAAAGTACAATCAATGATTAGTTTGGGAAAGTACGAAGAAGCAATAAAAGTCTGCGATAAAGCAATTGAAATTGATTCTAATAACTCAATTGCTTGGAACAACAAAGGGTATGCTCTTCAGAGTTTGGGAAGGTATGAAGAAGCTGTAAAAGCCTATGATAAAGCAATTGGAATTAACCCTAAGTACTTAGTTGCTTTGAATAACAAAATAGATTCACTGAATTACTTAGATAGGTATGAAGAAACAATAAAAGTCTGTGATAAAGAAATTGAAATCGATTCTAATAACTCAGTTGCTTGGAATGACAAAGGGTTCGCTCTTTACAAATTAGGCAAATATGAAGAAGCAATAAAAGCATATGATAAAGCAATTGAATTTGACCCCCAATATGCATATGCATGGGCTGGTAAGGGAATTGCTCTGGGTTATTTGGATAGACCCGAAGAAGCAATAAAAGCATATGATAAAGCAATTGAAATTAACCCCGAAGATTTAGGCGCGTGGAATAACAAAATATGCTCCCTGAATGACTTGGGTAGATATGAAGAAGCAATAAAAGCCTGTGACAAAGCAATTGAAATTTATTCTAATAATTCATTTGCTTGGAACAACAAAGGGTTCGCTCTTTACAAATTAGGCAAATATGAAGATGCAGTAAAAGCCTATGATAAAGCAATCGAAATCAGCCCTCGATACTTAACTGCTTGGAACAACAAAGGGGACGCCCTTGATATTTTGGGAAGGCATGAAGAAACAATAAAAGCCTATGATAAAGCAATTGAGATTAACCCTCAAGATGAGTATGCTAAGATTAATAACCCTAATTTGACAGAAGCATAAATATCATAATGAATAAATAGGCCATACGCTTCTGTTTTCTCTCGTAATTTATAATTTATATACATTGTTCTGTGGTTTTTGATCTTTTCGTTTTTCCAAAAAATTCTATGCCGATACAATGTGTTTTTCGTAATAAAATACTATGCAAATTAATAAATTCTGTCAAATTAAGGTAATAAAGAAAATTTGGTCTATAAGCTGAGAAGATCTTAAGTTAAAAATTAAAATGTTTTTTGGACAATCTCACAAAATGTCAAAAATCCCTGGTATTTATATAACTCCAACTCAATGTAATCTCCAAAATTATGTAATTTATTTCAAACATAGTATTTTTCTATTTTTGTTTTAGAGACCTTTTGATGGACCAATGAATTACTAACATATGAGACCATTTGGAGAAAACATTCATCAACATATAAACAGTTCTATTAGCTTTCTGAGGAAGATAGAATAAAAAGTTATAAAATATAGTTTTACTCTTTCATAAAAGTTAATCATGGAGATAATTTATAGCAATACTGAAAATAGGTGAGAAAAATTCAATTATATCCTGATTTATATACTTTATACAAAGAGTTACCATCCCCTTATAACCTATTTTTAATAATTATCATTATATGTGTAGCCACTTTGCTTAGTTTTTTTTACAAATCTGAACGGTTAAAGCAACACCACAAAAATATAAAGCAACACCGCAAAAAGATTATTCTTATCACAGGAGTAATTTTAGCATTAACAACTGTTATTATCATATCTTTTTTCGTATATGATCACTACTATTCTCCTGAACTACCAAAAGATAAATTTGTCGTTGCTATTTCACCTTTTTATTTAAAAAACACTGTAAGCCTCTCAGTGGATACAGATGCACCTAAAAAAATAGCGAAAGAACTTGAGAGTACAGTGGGAAGTAAGATCTGTGTTAAATTTTTAGATACTCCCCCAATAACCAATGATAATGACGCTATACGTGAAGGGGAAAAAATTGGCGCGCATCTTGTTATTTATGGTGGAGATCAAGGAGTTATAACAGATTCAACAATCACAGAAGTTTACATAGTTCCAACAAGTCTAGAAACGATTTCATCGGAATCTCCATTTTTAGACAGTAAAAATGGAAAAGCAACAATTTCTCCAGCTATTAATAATCAATCAATTAAACTTGAATCATTTGAGGATAACGTGTCTTCTACTATATACTCAATTTGTGCATTCGAATATTATATTAGAGGCAATTATTCTTCTTCAATTGAATTATTTAAATCAGTTAAAAATTATGAGAATGAAGAAAATATTCTGTTCTATATTGCATGCTGCTATTACTATCAGGGTAAACTTAACGAAAGCTTATCATATTTCGATAAAGCTATTGAAATTGACCCTCAAGACTCAATCGCGTGGTACGATAAAGGCGTGATTCTAAATAGTTTAGGAAAGTATGAAGAAGCAGTAAGAGCCTATGACAAAGCAACTGGAATTGACCCTAACTACGTAGACGCCTGGAATAATAAAGGACTTCCTCTTGATAGTTTAGGTAGATACGAAGAAGCTATAAAAGCCTATGATAAAGCAATTGAAATTGACTCTAACCACTCACTTGCTTGGAATAACAAAGGGTTTGCTCTTCATAGTTTGGGAAGGTATGAAGAAGCAATAAAAGCTTATGATAAAGCAATTGAAACTGACTCTAACAACTCAATCTTTTGGTACAACAAAGGAAATAATCTTTACAATTTAGGAAGGTATGAAGAAGCAATAAAGGCTTATGATAAAGCAATTGAGATTGACCCTAAATATGCAGATGCCTGGAACGACAAAGGGAATGCTCTTGATAGTTTAGGCAGATATGAGGAAGCAGTAAAAGCCTATGATAAAGCTATTGAGACTGATTCTCAGTACTCAATCGCTTTGAGTAACAAAGGGAACTCTCTTTATAAGTCAGGTAGATATGAGGAAGCAATAAAAGCCTGTGATAAGGCAATTGAGATTGACCTTAACAATTCAGACGCTTGGAATAACAAAGGGAATACTCTTGATAGCCTGGGAAGATATGAGGAAGCAGTAAAAGCCTATGATAAAGCAATTGAAATTAATCCTTATTTCACATATGCCTGGAATGGTAAAGGGAATGCTCTTGATAGTTTAGGCAAATATGAGGAAGCAGTAAAAGCCTATAATAAAGCAATTGAGATTGATCCTAAATATACAGATGCATGGTTTAACAAAGGCTTTACTCTTGATGATTTAGGTAAGTATGATGAAGCAATACAAGCCTATGATAAGACAATTGAGATTGACCCTAAACACGCAGACGCATGGAATAACAAAGGCTCTGCTCTTGATAGTTTAGGCAGATATGAGGAAGCAGTAAAAGCTTATGATAAAGCTATTGAGATTGATCCTCAACACTCAATCGCTTTGAGCAATAAAGGATATACTCTATGTAACTTATGCAAATATGAAGAAGCAGTACAAGCATGTGACAAAGCAATTGAAATTGACGCCAACAACTCAGGTGCCTGGAGCATTAAAGAATTCGCTCTTTGTAAATTATGTAAATATAATGAAGCGATAAAAACATGTGACAAAGCAATTGAGTTTAATCCTCAAGACGCACTTTCTTGGTACAACCGCGCATGTGCCTATTCCCTTATCAACAATAAAGACCAAGCAATCTTCAATTTAAAAAAAGCCATAGAGTATGATTCTTTGTATAAAAAAATGGCAAGAGAAGATAACGATTTTAAGGGATTATGGACAGATGAAGAGTTCATAAGGCTTACTAATTAACTATGCTCTGCACCTGTATAAAGAACAGCTCGTCTATTTTGAAGAAATCTGTTATGTTTCTTTTAAATTAGCAATTATAATTTTTCAGTTATAATGAAATCTTTCTTCAGTATCGTTATTGTAGCTACTATCTTTACAGCATTCTTTAAATTTATATACTACATTTCATCGCTCAATTAAATATAAAAATTATTGGCTTTGGTAATTAAATATTGATATATATTATGAGAAACTATATTTCTGCATGAACTGCCCAAGATGTAAGAGTTCCACTCACCACAAGAACGGTCTAGTTGGTGGACGTCAACGCTACAAATGCCATGATTGTGGATATAACTATACAGTAGAGATAAAATCAACTGCTAGCTCCGTTTCTGTTAAGAGACAGGCTTTACAACTTTATCTTGAAGGATTAGGGTTTCGCTC
>CAZLNG010000042.1:0-30967 GCA_964560735.1 uncultured Methanosarcinales archaeon
AATCGCAGAACGTTGAGAATGTTAAATTTTTAAATTTTAAAAAATATATGATTGAGGCTGCAAATGTTATTACAAATATGACAATTCCTAACTCTACATCCATCTTGTTTCTATATGCTTAACATATAAAATAACTTTTCTATGAAGCGTTTTTTCTAATATTTATAGCAACGTTTTTGGGAAAATGTTGCTATTTTTCTGCTTTTGAGGCTTAATTGTAGTTCGAACTAAAAAATCAGCAAAGAAGCATCTCTGTGGAGCAGGACCACAAAAAAGATTGGTGTTCTCTCAGGAATAGGTAAAAACCTCCTGGAAAACTAATGTATAAGGTTGTTACATGCTGTTTCTGCCATTAATTTATTTCAGTTGAATACATCTCTAGCTTGCTGCGAGATGTGCCAGCGTAATTTTGATTGTTCTAACTTCCTTTAATCGAAATATTCTGAAATTTTCCTCAAAAACTTTCATTTTTCTGGTGATTCTTCCGAAATCTCTTATTTTTTCCTTATTTCCTCGTACTTCTTATTTAAGTAATGGGTAAATCAATAGCAGTAAAAACAATGTTTAGAGATGTGATTTTAAGCTTGCTATGTTTTCATTATAATAATAAGTTGCTAAATATAGCAGGAATCGACAGAAATTTGAGTATTCCTCTAGTTCTTAGAATTGACGACTTAACAAAAGCGTACTTTAAGCACTTCATGAGAATTAATAAAGTTGTGTTTGTGCTCTCACTTGTTATTATTTTAGAGCTTATGTTTCGTTGTTTATATAGTATATTCTCCGCTATACCGATAAAACACTTTGATATAAATGATACATCATGTTGCTTATATTGAATATGTTTTAAAGCGGACTTATTAAGCCTTTAAATTGGAAAACAAGTGTTATTACGTACTAGTACGTAAAATAAGTTAAAATACTAGAATGTACATTCTTTATCTTTGAAAATAAACTCAACAAAAATAAGGAACGTTAAATAAAAGAGAGTTGTCCATATTCTTGCAAGTGTTCCCAAAGTAGTATTCCAGACCCTGAGAGAACGCTTACAAGAAAACAAGGTGTTATAATGAAACTGACATTGAAGCATAAAAACTTTGTTGTAATATTTGAGCCTTCTGATCGACTGGTGTTAATTTGCATCGGGCTAATTTTTGGATTGCATAATGTGTTACCTTATGTTTGAATGAAGAGTTTTTCCCTGCTTACTTTTTCTTCAGGATTTTCCTTTTTTTATAAACCGCTTGCCTATAAGTTTCTTTCTTAACTACTCTTCTGCTAATAGCTGTTTTTGCATAGCATATTTTTTTTGCAGGTTCTCGATGTCTCTATATACCAGCTCTGACAGTTTTTGGTCTTTTTTTCCTTCCATGTAGCGTTCAAATACAGCTCTTACTCGGGGTTCGGCTAAATGCTTATTACAGTTTATTTCAGCTATTTTTTGAGCTCTTGCTTGAGTGTTTGCAGGTTGATCTGGAATTGTAAGTAAGACAGAGAGAGGTAAATAGAATAAATTTAGACTTTCCATAATATTTTTTAATTCCTCTTCTAGTTGTGCAATCACTTCTTTCTCTAAATTATGAGAAAGCTGTTTAAAATTAGAAACCGATTGATAAGCAGTAGAAGCAAATAGAGTAATTAAGGCCACAGAAATTGCCATCAGTTCCCAATTGGTGCCTTCCCTAGTAGATATTATGATATAGACGGCAAGTAATAAAACAACAAAGAATAAAAAAATGTAATAACATGTAAAAAATTCTTGACGTTTCGTACGCAAAATTGTATTCCCTAAATGTATGTTCTTTATTCCAGTCAAAAAAAACACCCTTGATTAAGCGGTCTTACACTTTACCTGATTTTGTTTATCATTTTTAGTGTATTCGTTATAAAAATATTCAATTATTTTCTCCTTCTGAAGTATGCAGATCTGCACTTCTCGGAGCATGTTTCTTTTTTAGGGTTTACAGTATCAAACTCTTCTCCGCAATTCTTGCAGATCTTCTTAATTATCTCCTTCTCAGATCTCCCTGCTGGAGTGCTTCTGGCTTCCTTAGCTGGCACGTCTCTGTGCTCCTGTTGGGCTTAGTCTCTTCAGATCCCTGCTCTAATCGCCTATACTCTAGCTCTTGAGGCAGTATGCGAATATTTCTAGGGTCTCTGCTTCCCTTTTCAGATCTTCTATTCTCTAGTAACAGTTTAAGCCTTTCCTACGGCACATTTCACAACTCAGGATAACATCTTGGGTTTGCTTTTTATAAAAAAGGTATTAAAAAGTAGTAACAAAAATAGTAATTAAAACGTGATTAAAAGATTATTAAAAAAGGTATTTTCTTCAAAAAAGATTTTTTGCTCGATTGACTTCAATCGAGCTTTATTTAGTCAATAACGCCCGAACCGGGATTCGAACTCTAGTTTTTTCAATGAGTTCCAATCCCCCGGGATTTCATTAACCCGATAAGAGTAAGCTTCAATCTAGAGAGGGTCGCTAGTGGTTTGAAAACAGTTACCCGCCCTTGATATCGGCTTTATACCTGTTACCAGCAGGCCCTAACCGAGTCTCATAGATCTATTGTTAGTTACTTATTTATAAAAGTTCCTTTGCTTAATCTTTATATAGGTCCACACAGATACACAATTTAGCGGCTGAAATTTACCAGATTTCAGGCAGCTAACAAATGCTAGTGGTAATATGAAAGAAACAAAATCCTCATTAGCGGAGCTTTTCTTTAATGCTCTTTGTATCGTGTCGGAACTTTTTAGCTTCTGTATCTTTGAAATTTTTTATTCAAAGAATGCGTATTTAGTACAGATATCCTGGAGGGATTGATAACGGAGTATATTTCTCGGATTTGTGGGCATGGTCCTCATACGAAATATAAACGTTCTAATGTCCCTGCAGGTCTTTGCTCTGAACTTGAGATTTCTATTGGCACCGTTCTTTCTTGGGAGATTCTGGATGGAGATAGTGCTATTGTCAAAGTCTTGTCTCGTAAGGGAGCGGTGGTCTAATGGAAGGCAAGGAGATTTATGATAGTAGCAAAGGTAACGGTAAAGGTACTCTTAAGTCAAATCAACCAACTTCAGGCTTTGCAGATTCTCCATCTATGCGCTTGCCTGAGGCTTTTGTAGTCCTTTCTCCTGACCAAATCAATGGTGAAAAGGTCTACCCTGGTACTGTAGGTTTCAAGTATGGACCTTCAAAAGATGACTGGCTCAGAGTGCCCTACACAAGCATGAAAAAAGTCATCGACTTCTGTAACGAGCATAAAGCTCTCTTTAATAAGCAGCTGCAGAAGGAAAGGCAAAAGAACCAAGTCTCTGACCTGTAATTCTTTCTTGCAGGTGTTTTCTATGACTAGCCGTAGGTGTAAAGGTAACCTCCTTATCTACTTTGAATACAGCGATCTGACAGAAAGTGAGCAGAGAACCGTCAAAGCATCCATGGAGCGTTACAACAATCAGGGCAAAACTCATCCTTCTGACCTGCAGCAGAAATATGCAGATCCCTCAAAATTCTACCGGGACGTTATCAAACGGTATGGTTGGAACTCAGTTTGAGGTTTGTAGATGGATTCCTACAGTAAACAGAGGGATGAATACTGCAGGCGTACTCTTGAGAATCACCTGGATTCAGGCCTTTACCGAAAAAAGGGTCATCTGCTGGATGAAAAATATTTTGAAACCTTTGATCTTGAGCGTATCTGTATAGATAAGGTTTTTTTCGTTGTCTATGACGAAGAATACGTGCGTGAGGACCATTTATTTGACAAAGAACTCAGAGATCGTTTCATCCAGCATGTTAAAAGGTCAAGGATAAAAAAAGGCAGATTTGAGCAAGTCCTCAGGAAAGAATCTCTGTATTCGGCATGGGAGCTGCAGTTGCGAGGACCAAGGACAATGTATTTTCATGTCAATATAATTCATTATCTCCAGCAGCTGCACGATATCAGGCCTACAAACGTCATTTATGATGACAACTTTCTGCCCCTTGACTCAAAGCTCACTGTCCTTGATTTCGTCCAGGCCTTGCGAGAGTTCACAGAGCAGGCAAAGGAGTTCTATAGAGATCTCGTCCTCCAGTACTGGGGTACGGAACTACACTATATCCAGATCAAGTTCTCCCAGGTAGAGCTTCCTTTCGAAGTCTACCCTGCCTCAGTTGATGACATTTCCAGAAAGCTTTATGCAAAAGGCATCAGCTTCAAGAAATACAATACCCAGAGCGGGACCATATATCTGAACGATATAGAAGCTGACAACAAGATCCATGTCAATCGAAAATACGACAAAGAAGAAGCGATAGACGAAATAGACCTTAGGCCTGACATCTGTTATATGAATCAGATTAACAGTGGGAAGGCAAAAAGACGGCTCCAGCTAAAAATCTACCAGAAAACCTTTGGGCTTTGCCGTGTAGAATTTACTATTTACTCCGAAGACACAAAGCAGATTTTTGACTGGTCAAGAAATAATGAGTCTATTGCAGAGGATCTTATCAACTTCGTACATTATAACCTTGGATTATATGACATCAACGTGGATCGCTATGATCGCTCACTAGATGATGTGGTCCGGTTTCTGGCCAAGGCCCTCAAAGAACCCGAGGATCTAATTTACCAGCTCAAGGATCTGGACATCTTCGAAGCGGCAGTTGCCAACAGAGCTCTAAGGCAAAGGCTTTCCAGAAAAGGCATTATAGTGAAACTGGAGGATTCGGATCTGGTTCAGAAAAGAGGCCAGTACCTTGTTAATCCGATAATTCGGGAGTTTTTGAATATGTACAGGGCAAAAGGCGATGAGCACTTCATTAAGCAGTCCTTGTATCCGGAGCTGTAATTTCTAACTTCAAAATAAAATTTTTATAGTTGAGCACAGTTCATATCTTTATGTTTTATGGATATCCTCTTTGGCCGATATGTGTGTTAGCTGCTCTTCTTTTTATATTTTTCATTTATTTTTATTTCAAAGCAATAGCTGGTACATAATGTACTCAACCTCAAATATTTTGATTTTCTAACTTATATTTAATAAATTTCGAATAGTTCGAGGTAGATTAGTTAGTTGCGGTTTGTATCCACCGCCCTTCGCCATCAGTTTCTCTTACTAGATAATGATCAAGGGCGGTGACTACATCCTACTGTTTTCTTGGCAGACAGGCCATTTTTTTACTTATGGATCCTGAAGGGTACCCCCTGGAAAGTTAAGGTATTAATTGGAGGGGCTGTAAGAAGGAATAAGGTGCGTGCACGTCATTCCGTCTATAAGAAATAGTACCGACTTACACTTTTGAAGGAGCATGACATTCGGAGGAATGCGGATGCATTTCCGAGAATGTGATGCGGTTGGTTTCTCTGTATTCAATAGGGCTGAGGTCTTTCATTTTCAAAACAGATTAATAAGGATTTTCTTCACTGGGTACCCAGAAATTCAGGCCATTGATAACCTTTTTACAGGAAGATGTGCGTGCACTTCTTCCGTACAGAATGAATAACAGTAACTGCTTACATTTTAAAAAGAGCATGGCATTCCTCAGAATGCGATGCGTTTCTTTTTTCGGCTGAGCCTGTCCCGGAGCCTGCAAAAGGGCAAAAGCAAAAGTTCTGCTCTTTAGTTTGAGAATGTTTCTTTTTTCGTATATCGCCTAAGCCCCGTTGCCTGCAAGCGTTTAACGGAGCGAAACCGTATTCATGCTTTGCCGAAGGGCACCCCGAAGGGGCAAAGCTTGAATCGGGCTGAGCGTAGTAGTGTGCAGGCATAGGGGCGCTATATCGGAGAGATCACTTTAATCTGGTTCTAGAAGAGCCTTAAAAATTAGCCTGAAAATTAGCTCAAATTTTTTCTGAAAAATTGACCCTTTTTCTTCCCTTCTAGGCTATTAGTAGATAGGAGGAAAATATGCACAGAATTTGTGTATAATTATCATTTCGGGTCTTATGTTCCTGTTTTCTGAGGGTTGAAGTATATTTCCGATTCCTCTGGAAAAAGTGGATTTGATCTAACAAAATTTTGTTTGTTTCTAAAATTGGTAGTGGGTCTGAGTTATTGAAAAACATAAGCATAAGAACCTTTCTTCATTCTACTCAGATGCTGAAGATGTGCTCGCTTTTTCAGAAATGATCAATAATTCATGGACATGACCATTACTCAAATAAAGGGAAAATTCTTAATTTTCCTCTTTTTCATCAGCATAAAGAGTGCATTTAATGAAATTATTTCTTACAATTATGGTATTTGGGTGTTCTGGCCCCAGCACTTTTTCAACTATCTCAAATGCCCTGTAGTAAAGTGGTAGTGCTTTCTCGTACTCTCCCATCTCACGATAGAGTTCCGCTAGATTGTTTAGTGAACATGCAACATTTGGATGTTGTTTCCCCAGCACTTTTTCATTTATTTCCAGTGCCCTTCGATTAAGTGATAGTGCTTTTTCGTACTCCCCCATATTTACATAGAGTGTTGCTAGATTGTTTAGTGAGCATGCAACATCTGGATGTTGTTTTCCCAGTACTTTTTCACTTATTTCCAGTGCCCTTTTATACAGTGATAGTGCTTTTTCGTACTCTCCCGTTTTTTCATAGAGTAAGGCTAGATTGTTTAGTGTTGTTGCAACATCTGGATGTTGTTTTCCCAGTACTTTTTCTTGAATGTCAAATGCTCTTTGATAAAGTGGTAGTGCTTTTTCGTACTCCCCCATATTAGTATAGAGTTCTGCTAGATTGTTTAGTGAGCATGCAACATTTGGATGTTGTTTCCCCAGCACTTTTTCACGAATATCAAGTGCTCTTTGATAGAGTGGTAGTGCTTTTTCGTACTCTGCCGTATTGTTATAGAGTAAGGCTAGATTGTTTAGTGAATTTGCAACATTTGGATGTTGTTTCCCCAGCACTTTTTCACGAATATCAAGTGCTCTTTGATAGAGTGGTAGTGCTTTTTCGTACTCTGCCGTATTGTTATAGAGTAAGGCTAGATTGTTTAGTGAATTTGCAACGTCTGGATGTTGTATTCCCAGCATCTTTTCACGAATATCAAGTGCTCTTTGATAAAGTGGTAGTGCTTTTTCGTACTCCCCCATATCAGTATAGAGTGCTGCTAGATTGTTTAGTGAATCTGCAACGTCTGGATGTTGTGTTCCCAGCATCTTTTCACGAATATCAAGTACTCTTTGATAAAGTGGTAGTGCTTTTTCGTACTCCCCCATATCAGTATAGAGTTCTGCTAGATTGTTCAGTGTTGCTGCAACGTTTGGATGTTGCTTCCCTCTCACTTTTTCACTTATTTCCAGTGCCCTTTTATACAGTGATAGTGCTTTTTCGTACTCCCCCATATCAGTATAGAGTGCTGCTAGATTGTTTAGTGAATCTGCAACGTCTGGATGTTGTGTTCCCAGCATCTTTTCACGAATATCAAGTACTCTTTGATAAAGTGGTAGTGCTTTTTCGTACTCCCCCATATCAGTATAGAGTTCTGCTAGATTGTTCAGTGTTGCTGCAACATCTGGGTGTTGTTTTCCCCGCACTTTCTCACGAATATCAAGTACTCTTTGATAAAGTGGTAGTGCTTTTTCGTACTCTGCCGTATTGTTATAGAGTAAGGCTAGATTGTTTAATGTTATTGCAACAAATGGATGTTGTTTCCCCAGTATCTTTTCACTTATTTCCAGTGCCTTTTGATAAAGTGGTAATGCTTTCTCGTACTCTCCCATCTCACGATAGAGTTCCGCTAGATTGTTTAGTGAATTTGCAACATTTGGATGTTGTTTCCCCTGTACTTTTTCACTTATTTCCAGTGCCCTTTTATGCAGTGGTAGTGCTTTTTCGTACTCCCCCATATTTACATAGAGTGCTGCTAGATTGTTTAGTGAGCATGCAACATCTGGATGTTGTTTTCCCCGCACTTTTTCACTTATTTCCAGTGCCCTTTTATGCAGTGATAGTGCTTTTTCGTACTCTCCCGTTTTTTCATAGAGTAAGGCTAGATTGTTTAATGTTGCTGAAACAAATGGATGTTGCTGACCCAGCACTTTTTCACGAATATCAAGTGCCTTTTGAGAAAGTGGTAGTGCTTTCTCGTACTCTCCCATCTCACGATAGAGTTCTGCTAGATTGTTTAGTGAATTTGCAATATATGGATATTCAGGTTCGTTTTTTGTTTTAAGAATTTGTAGTATCTCTTCATACATTGGTGTAACTAATTGCCAGAATGCTGCTATATTGAATGGCTCTGAGACAGTAATAAACCATTTGAGTAGATCTTTTACTTCCAGTGATTCTTTTGCATGGTAGAAGGCTTCAATCAATGCGTTTTCGTGTTCGGGGGTAATTGCCTTAATATCAATATTCTCTAGTTTATTGGTGTAGTACTTTCTTACGGCTTCATGTATCTTTTTTACTGAATCTGGCAGTTTATTTTCCTGAGTTTTATGAAGACATTCTTGCATCAACTGATGCATTTGATTTTTGTTATTTTCGACTTTTCCAATAAAAGAATAACTGCATAAATCTTCATAATTGATGGTGGAATAACCTGTATTAAATTCCTTTATTAGATACTTAAAGAGATCATAGTCCCAGAAACGGGGAACCGAAAGAATATTTAATGCATTCTTTTCTTCAGGACTTAGGAACCGAAAGAATCTGTCTGCAATTTTTTGGTGGCTATCTCCAAAGTCTTTAGGTTCTGGTTTTCTAATTTCCTTTATCTTTTCATAAATGTAGACAGATAGTTCCAGATAATACGGGACTCCTTTACTCCCTTTAAATACGGCTTCCTGTATTTCTTCATCAGTAATTCCTTTGCTTTCAAGATATTCTATACAGTATTTTCTGAAAAGTTTCTTTATCTTGTATTGGGAGAGATATTCACTCCATTCATTGTTTGTTTCTCCCCATCTAAGAGCTTCTCTACCACAAATGACCCATAGTACTTTTCTTGGAAAACTGGGAATTAAATCTTCTCTAATCCACTCATCTCGAGAATGGCCGTCACTTCTATGGTTTTCCCATAGGGCTTCATATGTATCTATAAAAAATACTGTAAATTTGGAATTATTTTCTAGATAATTATTAAGATCCTGTGCCCAGAAATATGGAAGCATTTCTTCAATTTCCAGGGGTTCTCTCTCTGAAATCTCCAGGAGTTCTTTTCCTCTCTTTGCCCACAATTTTCTAAAATAGTCTGGTAAATCTTTTAATAATCTTGCAGTAGCAGGTACAATACTAAAGTAAGGTATTTGATCAATAATTCCAAAATAGTCATCAAAAGCATTGTCACCTTCAAAAAACAGATAATTCTCTTTTCTTAAAGGGATCTCTGGATTTGCCTTTTTCCAGTAAATTGCATGTGCGATTTCAAAAGCAGGGAAATTTATTTTGTATTTCTTTTGTAGCTCATTTTTCAAAGTCACTAAAAAGGTATTCTTATTTCTGTGATTCTCTAAGTGCAGGTCTATTGAAGCCCAGATTGTCTTACGATATTGATATTCCTTGTTATGTTCTTCTAAATATTTTGGGAATTCTTTCCTTAAACTTGTTTTCCCGATACCAGCAATCCCGTAATAAACCAGGACACTAAATTCTTTTTGCCCAATATTATATACATTCTTTTTAAAGATTCGAATATGGCTTTTTCTATCAATAAAAGAATGTTGTTCAAAGTGATTTTTGGGGGCAATTGCCATGTTATTCCTCTGGAAAATGATCTCAAAGTTCTTCGTTTTATTCGTGTAGTTCTAATTTATCATATATTATTCTGCTGAAATTTGATCATTTATTCTCAATTTACTGTTAATTCCTTTTGAATAATAAAAAGGAGAAAAAAGATGCCCAGCAAAACTTTACAATGAGTTCAATAGTGAACTCCAAAATGAACTCTTCTCCGCTTCCTTTTAAAAATTTAAGCCCATTTTGCTTAATTAAGAAAATTCCCAATACTTAACTGTGTAAAAAATCTATTTTTTATAGGAGGCTACGTACTATGGGCGAGCTAGCTAATAATGGATTTAACAAGTATGGCTTTAAAGATGTCAAGTTCCCAAGGGGCCTTGATAAAATCGGCAACAAGAGCGTGAAAATAAGCATCTACTGTCCAGCGGCTAATGAGAATTCCAAGAGCGAAAGTTCTGAGCTTTTCCCGAAGCTGAATATTTCTGAAAGAATAGGGAATTCCTGGCAAAATGCTAATTTTGATTTTTCGGATCTTGAGGTCCTTGAACAGCGCATCGCCATGTATAAAAAAGCCCTCCTTGAAGCGGGAGGTGCTGAAAGTGATGCAGGAAAAGCAGGAGTTTAAACCAAAAGAGTTTTCTCACAGAAAACAGATTGCTGCCTTTTCGGTTTTTGTAATTATGATGGTGGCAATGATGCCTGCAGGTGCAGCTTATGAGTTCAATGGTACTCTTTCGGACTTAGGTCAGGTAATTACCGATTTCCTGACCTTAAGTGATGAACTCATCCAGCTTGTAGTCTTTGGAGTCGTGATTACTGCAGCTGGAGCGGTTGGAGGTTTCATAACTGGTTTCTTTGGGATGCTTCTTGGAAATATGAGGGTCCGGATTTAAACCAGAGTCTTAATCCCTTCGGAGTGTAGAAAATGACCAGGCATAAGGGGTTTCTTCCCCTTTTCCTCCTTTTGATTTTTACAGCTCTTCCCGCTTCTGCTGTTTCTTCTTTCAGGATTGATGATCCGCTTGCAGATGTGTACTATGATGTTGTGGCGCCTGATGGCAATATTTACCAGAGTAACCTTAATTCGAGCGAAATCTGTTCTCTTGGAGATGGACATTATACGGTAATTTTGCACACAGAGCCTTTGAGGGTTGCTTCTGATCCTAAGGCTTTTTACAATAATCTTGTTAATTATGGCTATGCTGCCTTATTTGTTGCAATCCTAGTTTTCATTGCAGGCGGTTTATCCGGGATATTTCTGGGTCAATTCATAAGGAGGCGGGCTTAATGCTGGAAAAAATAGTCTTTTGTCTTTTGGTATTGATGGCTCTTACAGTTCCAGTGTCTGCCTGGGAGGAAACCTTTGAAGGGCATGAAAATGATATTCCCATTTCAGATTTGACAGTTAGCGGAGGAAGTATTGGTGCTTGGGATCACGGATCAGCATATACTTTTTCAGGGCAGAATCAAAATGTGTCATTAACTATTCCTCGAGTTTATGACGGATATCTTGCTTATACTGTTCAGTCTCGTAATGCCAATACTTACGCTACCACTTATTTTTTCATTGAGTTGTTAAATGCAAATAATTCCGTTTATTGTTCTGGCTCTTTCTATGACCGTTATGATAATACCTATGACTCTTCTAGACATAGAATAGAACTTATACAAAGCGGAAACGTTATTACTGCTTATAAAGATGGTACGGCAAGTGTTTTTAGTACCATAAATAATCCTGGCTCTGCTAACGCTGCGAAAATTAGGATTAGAATGACTACTGATAGCGATACTAATTTGGCAGGAGCCTACATTGATGATATTTCCAGTACTCCTACTGTGGTAGGTTGTGACAGTTCTATAAGTTTAACAGATAATTCTCAGTATTACAAGATTGGCAAGCCTAATCCTTCAGCTTGTTATTGGTTTACTCGGCTTTATGGACCTACGGGTGCTTTGATTATTCAGAGTAATGTTACAGATTTAAATGAAAAGAGTATAGCTCACTCTTCTTTGACTGATGGCCAGGGAACTTATGTTTTAAGGCTCTATCAGCATGATAATTTGAGTGGGAGTAATTATTATTACTCTTCTCGATCTTTCATCTATGGTTCTTCCGGCACTGTTAATTATGACGGTACTATCGAGTTAGATGATACTGAATATAATCCGGGTGACATAATCAATATCTGGACTCATCTGGATTCATATTCTGCTGGGTATAGAGTAAACACCAGGATAAGCACATCTGCCGGTTTTCAGGAATTTGGGTATTCTATTAAGGGTGAAGATCAGCATGGATCAATAACAATTCCTTCCAATGCTTTGCAGTCAGGAAATGCCTTCATTTATATTATTGATCCTTACGGAGATGTTGCAGGCTACGCAACTTATAGCATTATAGTAGGTGCAGGCGGGCCTCAGCTTGCTTTTGATAAATCAACTTATGATAGGTCTGATAAGGCTTATCTTAGTTACAAGAATGCGCCTACAGGTTCGGAAATTACTGTAAAATTCAGGAGTGGCGAATCTGTAATTGATGAGGTTGAATATGATGCTTCAGGAGTAAACGGTTTTATTACAATAAATTTATCTGAATTTACCTCTGCTGATGGGCTTCTTGCTGAGATGGGGGATTATAATGGAGTCCTCCAGGCTCAAGATTCGGCAAACATCATAGCTGGTTACTATCTCTTGAAGGGCCGTGTATATGACTCCATAACTGGTGCTGCTCTTCCTGGCGCAGATATAACTCTTGCAGGCAATACAAGTAAAACTGATAGCCAGGGCAATTATGAAATAACGGCTCTTGCTGGCAGAAATGAATTCATTGTATCAAAAGACGGTTATCTTAGCCTTCAGGGTTCAGTATCAGTTTATGATTTAATTGCAGAACATAACTTCTTCATTACACCTATAACAACTATTGACGGAGTGGGGATTTACGGAACAGTAAGCAGTTACAGAACTGATTCTGTTCTTCCTGGTGCCTCGGTCGTAATAACTAATAACGATAATGGGACCAGTTATTCGACCATTACGAATTCTAGAGGCTATTACGAAATAAATCACGAAGATTTAGCAGGAAACTGTACTGTCCGGATTTCTAAAGCAAACTATGACACTGCAACTCAGAATTTATTGCTTGATGCAATGACTTTTGTTAATTTTCGGCTTAATGCAGTTGCAGGCTATGAAGAAATCGACCTTTCCAGCAGTACAGGCGGTTCAGGTGAAGTTCTCACTGCGGAAGAGCGAGAGTACAGAGAAAAGTATGGAGAAATGGGCCAGCATCCTTTTGATTTTAACTCTGATGGAGGTGTTAGTGGGGATGAATGGCGTTATGCAGTAGAGCATCTTGTTGTCATTATTGGCTGTCTGGTCTTCATGGGCTTTATGGCAATTGTAGGCAGAGGAGGAAGGAGATGAAGAAAAACCTTATTTTCTTTTTTCTCTGCATCTTCGGTCTCTTTATCTCTCCTGCTTCTGCTCTGGAAGTAGTTGGTATTAATGACAGTGATGGATCAAGTGATTATATTGTCTGGAATCAATTTACTGTAGATCCTGGAGCTTTTTATCAGCCTAATCATGTAGTTTACGATGAGACGCAGTTTTTTGCTACGTCAGACGACATTATTAGTCAAATGGATCTGTATTTCTATGTCAATAGTTCAGATAAAACGGATCATTTGATGCGGTTTTCTTGCAGTAATCAGGGAGGAGTAAAAACCTTTTTTGTGAAAACTCATTGGGAAACTGAAAATATTCTTTATCCTCTGGTTCTTTCTGTGCTGGATGAAAATAACACTGTCCTTGTGTCTGAAAACTATTATTTCACAAGTTCTAGGAAAAAGTGCATAGTAAATGTAAATGAGAATAATGTGTTTATAAGAAGTTCTTCGCTTTACTATTTCCCTTCCTTGACAGGCAATGTTTCAGGAAATGTAAGCGGATATCTGCCTGCTGAATCTGTGACCCTTGATATTCATCAATATCCTGAAGAGTGCAGAGTATATTTTAAGGTCTTAGATGATTTTGAAGGACAAAAAAATTATGACTCCTTCGTAATGAGTATTTACTGGCTGATTACCAGAGTCTTTTCAGATGACCATAATGTGCTTTACACCTATTTTCAGGTAGCAGATACTTATTTAACTGCTGTTACCTGGCTGATGGCTATCTTTGTAGCCGTACCTTTTTTCTATATTTTCCTTGCTGGAGTTGCTGGCCTAAGTGTCTGTGTTTTAAAAGGTACATTCAAGGGAGGTGTAGTTGCAGGGCTGCATACTTTCATAAGCATCATGAAATGGCCTTTCTCAGTTGTTAAATGGGTCTGGGAAATGGTCATGCGTGTTATAGAGGTTTTAAAACCGCTTTGAGGTGGTCTTATTTCTCAGTGGAAAATTACTCTATCTGAAAATTATGGAAAAATCTTTTCCTGTACAGGTTCTACCGTTTTGATCACTCTTTACAAGTTCATATGCCTACTTTTTTTGAAAGGCCTTTGCTGCGAGCATGATTTTCAGGCTTTAGGGAGACGATATGCAGAAAATCTTTGTTTGTCTCGAAAAAATAAGAAGGAATAAAAGGTGTAAGAATGGCTAAAAACTTCTTTCATCTACGAGCTTTTATTGATATTTTCAAAGAGCTTAAAACCAGAGGCAAGGTAGCCAGTGACCTCTCTCTCACTGTGCAGTTTGTGAGCCCTGCAGGCGATGTCAGGCCTCTAAAAGGTTATCTCTCTGATGATTTCAAGACCTTCAAGATCGAAGGTATTCCAGGCAGAAGGCTCCTTAAGTATCAGATGGGCTTTGATCCTAAGGCCAGAAGAAAGCTTGTCTGGGCTTCTTATAACAGCCTGACTGATATCGACTTCAGGCAGATTGCCCAGCCTTATCCTGTCTCCTATATATCTCCTCAGGAACTGGAAAACATTGCTGGAAGCAATGACCTTCATTCTCTGCTCAATACCGATTACAGCATGTACCTTATCTTTTTCTGTGCAGGTGGCTTCTTCTTCCTCATAGGAGCAGCTCTGATTTCTATTGTTTACAAGATCCTTGTGCTTATCTTAACAGGCATGGCCTGAGGTGATCCTGTGCAGAAAGTGGATGTTTCAGGCGAACTTGAAGGCATCAACTCAATAGACGAATTTCTCAATATTTTTACAGGTGAGAATTCAGAGGATGCCAATTCCTTTACCGCTAAAGTTGTCAGCGATTCCCTTGACAGGCTGTTTCCAGACGAGAAAAAAATCCGAGATCTCATGATGGTCTCCAATGTGACCAACTGGCAGATGGTCCATATCATCAAAAGCCTGCACAGTGCCTATTACATGGGTCTGCATGAGGGCACCTTTGGGAGGCCCTCTGTATATGAAAAACGCTTGAAAATCATCGAAGATTTCCTAAGGCTTCGGGCTTCAATCAATGCCAGAGGCCGTAAGGATATAGTCGAATCCCTAAAAGCAATCATGCTAAACGAACTGCAGAATGACGCTTCCAGGATTAAACGTCTTTTAGGAAAGGATTGATATTATGAACAGTTTTTTGCTTTCAAAATACCTCAACATTGCCTCAAAGTTTTTTGCTATGTTTTTCGGGGGAATGGCGATGCTTGTCTTCATGGATGAAGAGCTCTACATCCTGAATCAGCTTTATCCTTATGTTGCTCAGGGGCTTGCCTTTGCTACCTTCCTATTGATAGGTCTCTTTGAATCCGTAAAGGAGAGGTTGGAATAACCCTTTCAGTTGTCCTTGGAGAGTACGGAGAAGGCAAGACCGTGTTTCTTACCTGTTTATCAGTCCTTTCCAGGCTCCTTGAAAAAAATGTTTACTCCAATTATGGCCTGGATTTATCCCATTACAGGCTTGAATCTCTCGATGACCTGGACGAAGTCAGAGATGGTTTACTTGTCCTGGACGAATTATGGTACACCATAGATTCAAGATCTGCAAACACCAAAGAAAACAAGTTTTCCAGTGTTGTCCTCTCGAAAAGCCGTAAACGTAACCTGCATATCTCTTACTCGGAACAGGGTTTTGACCTGGTTGATCGAAGGTTCAGGGACAGAACAAGAATCATCTTTCTCCCTAAACTGGATCGCCCAAAAAATCCTCGCTTCCTTAAAGTCGAAATCTATAAACGTAATAAGTTTGGCGAGTTTCACAAAGGCAACAAATTATTGCTTTTCTCCTTAGAAAAAGTCCTAACGAAGTTCGACACCAACGAAGAATTAACACCAATGAAATTAGAGTGCAGGTAACGGCTGAGCGACCGAAAGGGAAGGCAAAGCCTTCCCCTGCATCCTCAATTTCTTCTTGTTTGTTCTCTTCTGTATAATGCAAGATGCTTAAGTCCGATGTCTCATGTTTACTTATTTTTAAGCTGCAGCACCTTCCAATAACCTCTTGACAACCGTCTCCATAAGCTTCTCGCTCTCTTCCCTCTCTTTTCTAAGTTTTGCCTCTAGTTCATCACACAAACACATGAACTGCTCGACTTTCTCAACGATACGCTTTTGCTCTTCGAGGGGTGGGATAGGAATAACCATTCTATCTATTATCTTTCCATTAATGTTTGGATCTTTTCGAAGTCCTGCAGCGAATTTCATCCATTCTGATCTAATTGATTTCACATAGTAATGTAAAAACTCAGGTAAAATGTATTTATTGGGATAAATTCCACAAACTGACTGATTTATAGTGCTCTTCATCCCTAAAATTCCAGATTTACCGATTGTTCCCGCTCCACCATACATGGCAACACATACAGTTCCTATTGGATAATATTTTAAACTACAATCTTTTACTGCATCTGAAGTAATTTTCTCTTCACAAGAAGTAACAACTCCATTATTGAGATCAGTTGTTTTTACCCAATTTTCAGTTCCATCAATAAAATAATCATGATTTGATCTTTTAGGAGTTGTTCCACTCGAAGTTAAAAAAGTAGTTCCAATCCGAGACCATATCCAGCCAACAGGCAATTTAAAAATTTCTTCATTGGCTTCTACAGGTGGCAATGATTCTTTTTCTCTAAGATTATGTTCTTCAGCATATCTTTTTTTCTCGTCATTAATTTTCTCAATCAAAACACATGCCGACTTATTTTCTGGATTCTGAGGCACTAATTTCCCCTGAACCGCAAGCTGAAGTATAGCATGCTTCAGTTTTTCAACGTTCTCTGGGTTGTCATACAGAAGATCAAAATTCTCACAGATGCGCCGCCAGTTTTGTTCAAATTCTTCCTGATTTTCTGTGCTGAGCATTCTGTCAAGGGCAGCGTTGTTGAGTTTACTCTGAAGTTTCTGTTTTTTCTGGCGGCGAGCTTCAAGTTTGTCGCAGAGAGCCATCAGTTCTTCAACTTTAGAGACTATGCGTTTTTGTTCTGCATGGGGTGGGAGAGGTGCAACAGTATTGACAATTTTAACCCGTGATATGTTTGGTTGTGCTCCACCTGCACCTTGACTTGTAAAATACTGCTGATATGCCTTTAAAAGGAAGAATAAGTATCTGTTATAAACTCCTGTAAAACAGGTACATGCACACACAGCTTGATTTGTAGTAGCTTCAGTACCAAGGATTGCAATTTTTCCAATTGTTGCACCGTACATTGCAATTAAAACGTCATCTTTTTTATTCAACCTGAGTGAACAATCCTTTAATGCTAAATCTGTTATTTTTTCCTCTGAATCAGTAATATATCCGTCGTTTAGTTCTCCAGACTTAAACCATTTTATTGTACCACCAAAATAGTCTGAGTTTCTTCTGTTAGGAGTGGATCCAGCTCCCCAATCTCCGATTTGTCCTAATCTTACCCATTCCCAACTATTTGGTATTTTGAATAAAATTTCATCTTCTTCTATTTGAGCAACCGAATCTGCTCTTATTATTTTTTCTATTACCAATTTCTTTTTTTCAGCTTCAATCTTTTCAAACAGCACAGAAGCTGGCTCATCATCCGGGTCCTGTGGGATGAGTTTTCCCATGACTGCGAGCTTCAAGATGAGTTCTCGCAGTCTCTGGACTCCGTTTGGGGAGTCGGCAAGGAGTTCGAAGTTTTCGAAAAAAAGGGCTTGATTCATGCGTTTTTCCCTGCCAATGCGGTCATAAGCTCGTTTTTGAGAGCTGTTCGGGTTTCTTCGATTTCAGAGAGGAGATCTTTGTACTTTTTAAGGAGCTCTTCAGGATCGCCATGGTCGTTTTCAACCGTATTGGGGTTTTTAATGTCAAGGTTGTAGTTGCTGGCGATTATGTCTTCAATTTTGACTCTCCAGGCATATTCATTTTCTTCCCTGTTATCCCACCAGGCTTTTTCAGGTGCGAATTCTTCTATACGCATGGGTTTGGTTTTGGAATAGGACTTGTAGCCGGCTGGATAGGGATGTTCGTAGTACCAGATTTCTTTCGTGGGTTCGCCTTTGGTGAAGAAAAGGAGGTTGGTTTTAATTCCTGTATAGGGGTTGAAAACGCCGTTTGGAAGGCGAACAATTGTATGCAGGTTGCATTCTTTAAGGAGTTTTTCTTTGATTCGGGTCTTTACGCCTTCACCAAAGAGGGTTCCGTCAGGGAGGACAATCCCGCAGCGCCCTCCACCCTTTAAAATGTGCATAATAAGGACCAGGAAAAGATCTGCTGTCTCACGAGTCTGGAAGGCTGTAGGAAAATTTGATTCTATTCCGTCTTCTTCCATGCCTCCGAATGGTGGATTTGTAACAATTACATCTACTCGCTCTTTTGGAGTATAGTCTCTGAGAGGACGGGCAAGAGAATTGTCATGACGGATGTGGGAGGGTACTTCTATTCCATGCAGGAGCATATTCGTTATACAAAGCAGATGTGGAAGCTGCTTTTTCTCGATTCCTGCTATGGACTCCTGCAAAATACGGAGATCTTCTACAGAATCCACGCATTTCTCACGGAGATGTTCTATTGTGCTGGTCAGAAAACCGCCTGTCCCACAGGCAGGGTCAAGGACTTTTTCTCCAATTTTGGGGTCAACCATATCCACCATGAATTGGGTAACTGTTCTTGGGGTGTAGAACTCACCTGCGTTGCCTGCATTCTGCAAGTCTTTGAGGATTTTCTCGTAAATTGAGCCAAAAGTGTGCAGGTCTTTTGAGCTCGTAAAATCGATCTCGTTTATCTTGTTGATAATCTGACGGATCAAAGTTCCATTTTTCATATAGTTGTAAGAATCTTCAAAGACGTCCCGGACAACAAAACCTCTGGGATCTGCGTTTTCTTCAAAGGAAAGGTTCTTCAGGGTTTTGAAGAGGTTTTCATTGACGAAGTCCAGAAGGGTATCCCCGGTTATGCCTTCAGGGTCTTCTGCCCAGTTCCTCCAGCGCAGTTCTTCCGGAATCGGAGATACATAATTCTCATCTTCAAGCTCGTATTCTTCTTCCCTTGCATCGAATATCTTCAGGAATAGCATCCATCCTAACTGACTTATACGCTGGGCGTCTCCGTCAACGCCTGCGTCCTTCCGCATAATATCCTGAATTCCTTTGATTGTTGTGTCCAGTGACATGTTTTTCATTTCCTGCGCTTGATTTTTAAATTCAAACCGTTATTCGGAAAATAAGCTGGGAACACTATTTTGTAATCCCACATAAGTCCTTCGAATTGGGATCAGGCTTCCTGTGTATAGAGCTGGGATTCAAGTCCACGGATTGCTGCAAGATAGTTGCTCTTGCCCCCGAATAGCTTCACAATCTCAAGAGGAGTTCCTATCCTGTCAAAAGGCTGCACCTTTAGCACGCTCATATTCTCAAGGTTTTCAATTCCATCATCTGCGTACTTGTCCAGCAGTGCATCAAGGACTTCCTTTGCCTGTTCTCCGTACTTGCTGAAGTAATTGCTCTTCTTTACTCTATCTGCTCTTTCCTTCCTGTTCAGTGGCGGGCGGTCAAAAGCAACATGGCAGATAAGGTCAAAGGGGTCAAAGTTCTTTCCAACTTGCTCTGCAAGTGCATCGAGCAAGACTCCTCTCTCTTCGAGTTCGGAGAGGATAGCTTCCTTTTTCTCGGCTTCGTTCCAGTGCTTCAAAAAAGAGTCAAGGGATTCAAAGTCCTTGAGTACCGCCTTTCGGGTATAGTCTTTTAAGGATTCGGTAATCAGCTTGCCGTCAGGCCCGTAATACTGTGTCCTTTCCGTAACCACATTAACGTCCACATCATCGACGTAGTACTTTTCCCTGCTATTTTCCCCTTCAGGGTCTCTTGAGCCACCTTTCCTTCCTTCCCCTGGATCGTATATCTCCACAGGCTCTCCATCAAAATCAGGATCAGCAAAAAGCTCGGTTGCTTTTTTGAAGTCCATTATCGTAAAAAAGAATTTTCCATAATCCTCATTTATCCGTGTGCCTCTGCCTATTATCTGCTTGAATTCGGTCATTGATTGGATACGCTTGTCCAGCACTATAAGTTTACAGGTCTGGGCGTCCACGCCTGTGCTCATCAGTTTCGAGGTTGTGGCAATTACAGGATAGGGATTTTCTGGGTCTATAAAGTTGTCAAGCTCGGCTTTTCCTTCCGGGTTATCGCCTGTAATTCTCATAACATATTTTCGATTTTCCCTGGCAAGATCTGGATTTTCATTGACAAGAACTTTCCTCATGCGTTCTGCATGATCTATATTCTCACAAAAAACGATAGTCTTGTCAAAACGGTCATTTGCTTTCAAAAACTCCGTAACCTTCTTTGCAACAAGCTGGGTTCTCTTTTCAAATACCAGGTCTCTGTCATAGTCTTTTTGGTTGTAAATCCTGTCTTTAATCAGGTTGCCATACTTGTCAACCTTATTCTTTTCCGGTCTCCAGCCTTCAAGATCTTTGTCAAGGTCAATCCGGATAACCTTATAGGGTGCAAGAAAACCGTCTTCAATTCCCTGTTTCAGGGAATAAGTATAAATCGGCTCTCCAAAGTAATGAATATTGGAAACTTCTTTTGTTTCTTTTGGAGTTGCAGTGAGCCCTATATGCGTTGCAGAAGAGAAATACTCAAGTATCTCTCTCCAGGCAGAATCTTCAGCAGCGCTCCCTCTGTGGCATTCATCTATTATTACAAGGTCAAAGAAATCAGGTGAGAATTGCTTATAGATATTTTTCTCCTCTTCTGTTCCTGAAACTGCCTGATAGAGGGACAGATAAATTTCATAGGATTTTTCAGCGTTTCGGTTTTGGATTTTGGTCATAGCAGTTCCGAAATGCTTGAAATCATTGATTTTCGTCTGGTCAACAAGAATATTCCTGTCTGCCAGGAAAAGAATTCTTTTCTTTACCCCTGCCTTCCAGAGACGCCAGATAATTTGAAAAGCTGTAAGTGTTTTTCCAGTGCCTGTTGCCATTACCAGCAGGATCCTATCCTGCCCCTTTGCAATTGCTTCCACAGTACGGTTAATTGCTATTCTCTGGTAATACCTAAGTGGCTTCTGATGATCGGTAAAATAGTCCTGAGTTACTATTTTCTGCTTGCCTTCATCAAGCCCTTTCCATTCACAATATTTCTGCCATAGAAATTCGGGAGACGGAAATCTGTCTAGGGGAATTTCTTCTTCTATCTTTCCAAGAGTTCCTGTTCTGTCGTGGAGCAAAAAAGCGTCCCCATTAGAGCTAAAAGCAAAAGGGAGGTCCAGCATCTCGGCATATACGAGTGCCTGTTGCATTCCATCTCCTATTGCATGAGTATTCTTTTTTGCTTCAACGACTGCAAGAGGGATGTTGGGTTTGTATGAAAGGATGTAGTCAGCTTGCTTTTGTTTTCCACGAGTTGTAGTCGAGCTTTTAACTATGATTCTGCCTTTTGTTAGTCTCACTTCTTCTCTTATCTGACGCTCTTTCCAATTGGCCATTTTAATTGCAGGTGTGATAAATTTAGTACAAATGTCTCTTTCACTCAGTTCCTTTTTGTCAACATTTTCCATCTGGCAGTCATCCGCAGATTTTACGATTTATTATATAATTGGTGTGTTTATCTCATATCTTAACCATTAAATTCTTTGTGTTTTTGAAAATTTGTGCTAACATTTTTTCTTATAAAATATTATTTTTTGAAAAGTAGTTCCTAGATAAATATCCATTGTATAGTGTACAATCAGATAACTATTTTTAAAAGGATACCAATTACTCTTAGACATTTGATGTGGGCATTTGAAGTCGCCTGGTCCGTGACTGAGAATGTCTTCTGACAGTGTCTTTATAAAATAAGTAGGTGAATAGTATGCCCGCCGAATATCTTATCGTAGCTTATGCTATGGTAGTACTTATAGGATGCATCCTTAAGAAAATAAACGTCGTTCTTAAGGAAATATATAAAACGCTGCAATTAATTGAACAAATATGGAGGAAAATAAGAGCAGGAGGTAAATAAAAGCACGTAAACAAGGAATAATATAGAAATGCTGATAAAAAACGGATTAGTTGAATGGAATTGTGGTATTCACATCAGTTCCATTCATCTTACTGATCAATATGCCTATTAAGAAGGTTCCTAGCATATTGATAATTATATCCTTTTTTATCAGATACTCCCTATATTATTATGCGATGTATAATCTATTGAACTGCTTTACAGTCTAAAGATAGTTATTTAAGCTTCTAGTACATTTTATTTTATGGATTATGTCGGTGTGAGATTATGATTTAATGAACGTTTTCTTCGTTTTGCGAACATGGTTTCGTACTATGACATGATCTGTAATTTAAACAATTAAATAAATAGAGGTGAACAGTGAAGTGAGAAGAATATGTACTAATATATGTACAAATCGTCTAAATATTTGGTTTAATAATACTTTTTGTTTAAATTTCAATTAACATATTTGTTCAAAAAATTGTTAAATCAAAGCTCACTTCAAATTGTTCAACTAAAAGCAGCAAACATTAAATTCGGCAGCATTTATTTACCCAAATGGTCTTTTTCGTTCGAAGGACCACAAGCATTGTGAGGTATATCCTTTATAAAAAAAATTGAATGTACATTTTACACCAATTATTTATATTGGATAACTTGACAGTGCAGATAAGAGCGAAAAAGACCATTTAATATATACATTCTATTCCAAAAACCAGAGATAATGGTAGTAATCATTTCCTTTTATAATGACATTTACGAATTTCCAAAACTTATACCAAGCTTTCTACTACATACCCTTCAATTGCCTTCTGATTAATCAATGTTTGAACTTGCGGGAAATAATTATTATGTATTTGCTTAAGATCCTCTTCTCTTCGTCCTGCCTTATCAAGTTCTTCCTTTAGCGTGGAGTTGTGCCTTTCTAACTCTTCTGATTTGGTACACAGCTGTGCAAGTTCTGTAGGATCTGGAGCTTTATTTAAACTTTCTTTTAAGCTTTTTATCTGTCTTTCTGCCTCTTGTATTTGCTTTTCCAGATCAAAAATTTTTATTTCCTGATTTCTTCCTATTTCTTCCTTGTTGCTTCCTTCCGCTTCCTGCAACACAAGACTTAAAAGGCTGCAATTGTAGTTTTTGTTGGGTTTTCATACCCTAGAATTTCTATTTGCTTCCATAAACTTTCAGGTATTTATAAATTGATTTTGCGTTTTTCTTTTAGAGGTATAGGAAAAAAACAGGATGCAAACTATTAATTTTTTACTAATTTCAAGTTGTTCCTTAAATCTCTCTATTTAGGAAATTCTAGAAAGCTTTAGGAATCCTCAGGAATAAAGTTTGAGTTCTTGAGACTTTTTACATATCTCTTTCTAAACCCAACTACTCTATATTTTGTAACTTGAATATTTTGGCCGATTAGTCAGGTATAAAAATGCATAAAAAACTGAAGAAAATAAAGATTTTAATTCTCTTTTTTTTCCTCTATATCTCGAGTTACTTGATCTAAATTCTTTTTTATAAGTAAGGTATTTGGATGGCTTGGATCCAGCATGTTTTCAACTATCATGAATGCTCTTTGATAAAGTGGTAGTGCTTTATAGTCTTCTCCCATATGACGATAGAGTCTTGCAAGATTGTTTAGCGTTGTTGCAACTTCTGGATGTTGTGGACCCAAAGTTTTTTCACGAATGTCAAGAGCTCTTTGATAAAGTGGTAGTGCTTTATCATACTCTCCCCTACTATCATGGAGTAATCCAAGATTGTTTAGAGTTACTGAAACATCAGGATGTTCAGGTCCAAGTATCTTTTCACTTATCTCTAGATCCCTTTGATAAAGTGGTAGTGCTTTATCGTACTCTCCCCTACTCTCATAGAGTAATCCAAGATTGTTTAGGGTTATTGCAATGTCTAGATGTTCAGGTCCTAAAACCTCTTCACGTATTTCGAGCGATCTTTGGTAAAGTGGTAGTGCTTTATCGCACTCTTTCATATGATAATAGAGTAATGCAAGATTGTTTAGTGTTGTTGCAATATCTAGGTGTTTGGGATCTAGCACCTTTTCACGAATGTCAAGCACCCTTTTATAAAGTGGTAGTGCTTTACTGTACTCTCCCATACTGTCATAGAGTGATGCAAGATTGTTTCGGATTATCGCAACATCCAAGTGTTCAGGTCCTAACAGATTTTCACGAATTTCAAGTGCTCTTTGGTAGAGAGTTAGTGCTTTTTCGTATTCTCCCATACTCTCATAGAGTAGTGCTAGATTGTTTAGTGTCTCTGCAATATCTGGATGCTCGGATCCAAGTTTCTCCTTCAGGAATTGTAACATATCTTCATATATAGGAGCGATTAATTGCCAGAGTGCTGCTTTGTTAAACGGCTCTGAAGCCGTGACAAACCAATTTAGCAAATCTTCTGCTTTAACCGATTCTTTTGCATGGTAGAAAGACTCTTTCAACGCTTTTTCTTGTTCTGAGGTTATTGTCTTAATGGTAATACTTTTTAGTTTGCTGTTATAGTGCTCAAACATGAAGTCATGAACATTTTTCCTATCAACTGGATCTTGATGTTCCTGAAGACTGTTTCTCATCAACTGATGGATAGAATATTTTTCATTACTATCTCTTTTGATAAATGAAAATTTAATTAGCTCTGAGAAAGCACCAGCTGGAAATCCAGGATCAAATTTTTTAATTAATACATTAAACAGATCTCTATCCCATAAATTAGGTGCTGATAGAACTTCAAGGGCTCGAATCTCATTGTCATCTAGGTATTTTGCAAATCTATCAAAGATTTCAGGCTGTGCCTTTCCGAAATCCTCTAAAGCTGGTTCTCTTTCTTCTTTCATTTTTATCTTTTCATAGGTATCAACAGACAGATTGAGGTAGAAAGGGACTCCTTTGCTAGCTTCAATTATTATATCTTGAATATCTTTGTTTTTAATACTACATTTTTTTAAAAATTCTCTACAGCATTCATCTGGTAGCCCATCTATCAAATGTTTTTCAAGATACATTTCACATTCTGGATGTCGTTTAGGATCCCACATAAATTCTTCTCTCCCACAAATTACCCATGAAACAGTAGGCATACTTGGAATAAGATTGTCCCTTATCCATTCATTTTTTTTATATAAACTGCCTTTTTTCCGCAGATCTTCAAAAAGAGCCTCGTAAGTGTCAATAAAGATGTAAGCTTTTGAATTAGTTCCCAGATAATTTGTAATATCAGCAGCAAAAAAAACCGGTAATAATTTCTCAATTTCATGAGCTTCCATATTTGTAAGTTTATTAATGTCTATAACCTGTTCCTTGAAGAATCTCACAACGCTGTCTGGAGCATTGTTTACGGCATCCCATGCCAATTTTGCAGGTCCAAATACATTAAGAATATCTATTATTTTGTTGAAAGTCCATCCTTCTTTAACCATAGGATAGTTCTCTTTTAACAAGGCAATTTCAGGGTGGAGTTTTTTTCGGTATATAGCATGAGCAGTATTAAACAAGTAAAATTTAGCTTTATATTTTTCCTGAATTTTGTTTCTCAGGGTAAATAAAAAAGTGCCTATCTCTCTGTAAGTCTCTGTATCCAGATCAATAGATGTCCAAAATATTTCAGGGTATTCTTCATCCAATATTTTCTGTAATTCTTTTTGTAATTTGCTTTTTCCAATACCTGCAACCCCATAGTAGAAGAGAACATTATAATCTTTGATTTCCGAATTCTGGATATTTTCTCTAAAAGCTTGAACAAAAGCTTCCCTATCAACAAATTCTCTCTCTTCTACAAGGTATGTTGTAAAACCGATTGGCATTTTATCCCTACCTTGAAGTTTTCCTTTCAGCTGAGCTTTCGACCTATTTACCTATCTTAAGCTTATTCTATATTATATTGTTGAGACTTTTCAAAAAAACGAATGAATTATATATAGTCAACAATGGTCTTTCATTAGTAAAAATTGGAAGCAATGTTTTGACCTATAACATTGCTATTTTTCTGTTTTTAGGCATGTTTTATCAAGATAAAATATAAAAAAGAGAATGAAGTTTGCAAACTGGATTTATTTTTTATATCCAAATTTTTTATCATATTTTTTATGGTCAATTATGTCAAGAACTAATACGATAATTTCAATGCCTGAATTTCCTGCAGTAAGTGTATAAAGCATTCTCCAAAAATAAGGAAGTTCAACTCTAAACAGGTTTGTAATTTCATATTTAGTTTTATATTCGGCAGGAATTAGTTTCTTGGCAATAGGTTGTCCATAGTGAATATTTTCCTTTAGTAAATCTACTTTCTGAATAAACGCATTAAGGATAACTTCTTCTTGCTTTGAGTCTGATGCTTTTTCCGTGAATTTATGATATGCATCTGCAGCCTCAGGGGTAAGAATTACTCTGACAGATTTCATAGCTCAATTCCATGAGTCACTGCCTTTCTCAAATTTTCATTTCTGCTGTGAATCCAGGTTATTCCTTTAAGTCCAACTGCAATTTTATTCCCTTGTTCAAGATAATCCAAAATAACCATCAAAGTATTGTGATTAACCTGTTTAGGCAACATTCTTTTTAGTTCTGCAACTGTTATGACGCTGTCCGGGCTGTTTTTGAGAGTGTCTTCCACCATAAGAATAGTATTCAGAGTAGGGGAAGGTTTTACTTTGTCAGAACTTATTGCTTCTGCCATTTGGTGCCTCCAGAATATTTGCAGTAGATTATGATATTACATTTAATTATTAATACATAACAATTAGTTATTGATTAATATCAAATTGGTATTTGTAAATACTTATGTTTTTCGGGTATAATATCATAAAAATTTTTAATCTGGATTTCTGACAGCGTTTTGCTCTGAAATGTTATTGATTTTTAGTTTAGCCCCGTAGTTCTTGCCTACTTGCAGCTATAGCTCCAAATAGTAGTGCTATAAAAATCGAATTGCAGAACGTTGAAAATGTTAAATTTTTTATTTTTAAAAAATATGTAATTGATGCTGCAAATGTTATTACAAATACGATAATTCCTAACTCTACATCCATCTCGTTTCTATATGTTTGACATATAAAATAACTTTTCTATGAGTGTTTTTTCTAATATTTCTAACAACATTTTATCATAAAATGTTGCTGTTTTTCTGCTTTTGAAGCTTATTTTTGCAGTTTTTCATGCCTGTTGTCTGACTTATAACTACCTTTTATTGTTTTGATGCTATATTTATAGCATGGAAAATGGTCTCGTAACTGGAGATGGGACAAAAGTTCTCACGGTTGAGGAGTACGATAAATTCATACAAGCTATTCCAGAAACAAAGAAAGCTATCTTTGAGATAAACACCATAACAGGATTGAGATATGTAGAATTGCAAAGGCTACATGATAATCCTATTTGGTATTTCAAAGAGCGAAATCAGATTATTCTACCAAAAGAAGCACAGCAAAAGGTTAAGCAAAAGCTTCCAAAACGTACTATTGACAAATTGCCTTCTACTTTCCCTTACATCTTCAAGCAATATGTAGAAGGTCCAAGACCACCAGAAAGATCTTCTTGGAATAGAGATCTGGAAAGGTGGTCCAAAAAAGCAGGCATAGATCCAAAGGTTGGAAATAAAACTCCTCGGAAAACAATAGAAAGCTGGATGTTAAAGTCTGGAATTCCTGAAATCGAAATTTATTCCAGGCAAGGACATGATCCTATAACCTCTCTTAGGCATTATCAAAGCCTGAGCTTTACAGACTACGAGCTTAGGGATATTAAGAAAAGGCTTACTGAGTGGGGAATACTTAGCGACCCTTACATATCTACGGCAAGATAATGATTGAGATTTTGTTTTCAATATTATATCCTTTTTTTAGTTAAAAAATATTGGGATAAGAACTCACAGATTGTTTAATAGTATTTTAAATAAGTGTTCAGTTTTAGTCCTTAAAGAGGAAACAAGGCAAAAAAAGACTTTTAAAGCAGTTTTATTAAAAAACTGTTATTCCGAGATTCATGTTAATTATGATCAGTTTAAAAAACACGTTCTTAATCATTCCTTATTTTTCCTCCAATTTTTAATTTTTATCTGATGAAGGTCGAACATCCAAAAATTCCGGTACCTTATTATATATATTTAGTATAGTTGATTGATAGTCGGGATAACAGACACTTACTTCTTATAAATTAATGAATCCGTAGGCAATGTGGAGAAAAAATTGATGTCTGATATGTTCAAAGATTTTGAGAACTTTTTTAAAGATAATATCTATAAAGATAAAGGGTTCATAGGGTTCAAAGAAGTATTAGAAAAAGTACTTGGAACATTCAAAAAGATTGTTAAAACATTTAAAGAAATATCGAATGGATACAAAAAATTTTCCAAATTATTTCTTAAGGCTGAATTTTTAATTGTACTTATTAAGGCTCAAATCTTTATCACTAAATTTCTTGATGAAAAAGGAAGTTTTATTTCTAGGTTAGTTGCATCGTCATTTTTATTCTTCATTCCTTCCTATGTCTCAGGTTATCTATTACAGAAAGAGTTTTTGTCGCATAATTGGGGTTATGTGTTTATTACATATCCCCTTATCTTAACTTTAGTTTGGGGCTTAATCAGCCCCTTCTTGCTTTTGTATGCTGCTACCATATTGAATGGACTCTTCAATGAAATCAAAGAGATATTTTATGATCTTGAAAAGTGGAAAGAAATTTATTCAAGCACTTTGGATGATTTCTTTTTTTCAAACAACAAACTCTTTGGATTTGCTTGGAGTGCGGCAGTCGCATGGATTGTTTATAGATATTTTTCTGATATCAACTATTGGCCTATAAAACTTTGGGCAGTCTTTTTTTCTTTCTATCTTTCTTTTATTTCCTCTTTAGGATTACACGGAATAAATACAATTGTTAATATGATAGATACTATTTTTTCGCACGATGATATCATAAGATTTGATCCCAATCATTCAGATAACTTTGGAGGTCTTTCAAATTTTAGTAGTTTTGTAGTAAGAGCAACATTACTTTTCTCTTCGGGAACTCTTATTATTCCATTAGGTTTTGATATTTGTCGCAAATGCGTGAATTCCTCTGATACTTACCCTACAGTTTTTTTAGTTTTAATTTATTTGATTATGATAGGATATTGTTTTTTTGCACCTTTACTTAAAATAAGAGATTTCGTGATTCAAAAAAAGGAGAAGTTAATTCGTGATTCTTTCAATTACTCTATTAAAAGATCAAGATTGGAAAAAATAAAAACTAATCCTTGGGATTTAAAAAGTTTATTAGAATTCAGCTTTTCAATTCTTGTTCCTATTATAGTTACATTAATTCAAATTAAACTCCAATCTTAACTCCTGTTCATTAAAACGATTATATTAATGCCCTGTCTCCATTGGCGAGGTCCTGCAGTATAAGCAGTCTGTTGAAACAGATTGCGGATTTTGATAGGGCTGCAAGGCTGAGATTAATGGTCACGGAGCTCGGGTAAGGTTTTCAGGACAGGATGTGTGGTGTTGTGGCTGGCGGGTAATGCCTGTCCTGATTAGGGTGCGCGAGGTTGAAGGGTGTATGCTTGGCTCGTGGCTGCAGGGGGAAAATCCACCCTACTCCTGGTATCTTTATCCTTCTTTTATCTGTCTTTTTCGTGGCTTCTCGTAGTTCTGCTGGATTCTGCTTTTGAGGCTTAATTATAGTTCGAACTAAAAGAACCAGCAAAGATACATCCCTGCGGAGCAGGGACATAAAAAGGGTAGCGTTCTCTCAGGAAATAGGTAAAAACCTCATGGATAACTAGTATGTAGGGTTGTTACGTGCGGGTTTTGCCATTAATTTATTTATCTTTATATCTTATTCATACTATATTATTGGAAAAATTTGACTATACTTAAACATATTATTTGATAAGTGTATGACTGTTGAAAATATAATCTCAGATTTCTTTAGGGATTGTAAAGCCCGGGGGTATGCGGGCAGGACAATAGAGAGCTACACCAGCCATATCAGGTACTTCCTGTCTTCCTATGATGTGGATACAGATTATGCCGATTTGAAAGCTTTTCTTACCCATATCAGGGACGAAAAAGGATACACTCTTGCTACCTGCAACAATTACTTTGCTTCTCTATCTACCTTTTATGATTATCTCGAATTTGAGAAAATTGTAGAAAGAAACATTGTGCCTGCCTTTAGAAAGAGATATCTGAGATCTTACAAAAAAACTCATACGCCTGAAACTAGGCAGCTTATTAGCATTGAGGATATGAAGAATCTTGTAGACGCTCCTGAATTTTTGGTCTACAGGACCCTTATCCTTTTCCTTGCAAAGACTGGCATAAGGCGTAATGAGCTCATTACCTTGGACCTTAAGGACTTGGATCTGGATAACTGCATAGTGCATCTTAAACTGACTGCAAAGCGTTCTAACAGAACTGTTTTCTTTGACCAGGAGACAAAGGCTTTTTTGGAAGCTTACCTGCAGGAAAGGACAGATTCTGAACGTGCGCTCTTTATAGGCCGTCAGAATGGCCATAGAATCGCTAGAGATCGAGTCTATGATGTTGTCAGTGGTTAGCTGAGAAATTAGGTCTGCATGATCCTGAAGGTCACCTTGAAGAAAAGTTTGGTCCTCACTGTTGTAGACATTGGTTCACAACATGGCTTAGAAGGTCAGGCATGCCAAGAACGTTCATACAGGAATTACGCGGTGACTCGAGGAAAGAAGCAATTGATGTTTATGACCACATAGAGCTTGATGAGATCAAAGCTTCTTATTTGCGGCACATCCCGCAACTAGGGGTAACACCTTAAGTTCTCTTTTCATAAAAGAAATGATCAAAAGAAATATTTTCTTCAAAAAAGGATGTTAAAATTAGTATTTGGCTCGATTGCTTCCAATCGAGCCTTATTTAGGTTAATGACGCCCGAACCGGGATTCGAACCCGAGTCGGAGCCTCGACAGGGCTCCATGATAG
>CAZLNG010000043.1:0-29165 GCA_964560735.1 uncultured Methanosarcinales archaeon
ATATTATAAAACAATAGCTATATTTCTCTTGTTTCTATATCTGTTGTTTACTCTTTTACAAATCAAGTGACATTATGGGCTATCAGTCATGTATGGATTGTTAGTCAAAGCATACTATTGAAAGGGCTATTTTTCCAGTTTTTGTAGTAAAAATAAGTTCTATTCAAGATGAAGTCTATCCTGCTGATTTTTTCCGAATTTTCACTCTTTTTCTTTAGAAATACCCAATTTCTTTAGAAATACCCACCGAAAATAGTTCAGTGCCGGAAACGTTTCCAGGAACATTAAGCTGCAACATCCTGATGGTTACTCTGTATAATCCGGGGCAAGTAACAAACCGATACGAGCCCAAGAGTAAACAGGAGTAAAATGGGTTCACTAAATAGATGAATACTATGAGAAAAGCACTAATTTTTATAAAATTAGACATTTAATCAAAAAAGGTATTGAATTAAAAATTCAGTCAGGTGGTTCACAAGGTTTCTCTTGTGTTAATGAAGTTTAGTACTGGATCAGTTTTTAAGCTGTCCTGTATTTCCTCCATTTCACAGTTACTTCCTTATGAACCAATTATTATTATGTAGATAATATTATATAATTCTGGCGATAGAATGTTAGTTTATTTAACTAGTTATTATATTTAACTACAGTAATACCTTTATTTTCTGCGTATTACCTTTTCTTCAGGAAGACACCGTCTCCCATCTTTTGCAGCAAGCCTGGAGAATCTCCAAATAAGCGTATTTTTCCTGTAGTCTGTCCCGAAAAGCCCTAAGACTCACCCTGCCTATCCTAAAAAAGGACTCATTAGATAGGACTCATTAGATAGGACTCATTAGATAGTATTCTTTTCTACGAAGGGCTTTAGACAATCTTGGAATTTCCTATTACGCATCCAGATTAAATGTATTTCAATATAATATACATTAATTGCATAGTTTATGGAAACAAAAGCTCATTCGGTACTTTCGAATGTTAAAAGTTACTGAGCATTTAAGGTACAATTAAAAGCAATTAAAACTCAATAGAAGAAATAAGAGTATTTAGGGGATAATATGCTACCAAAATTAGTTATTCACAACAGTATCAGCCTTGATGGTTCAACTACAGGCTTTGAAGCAAACATCGGTGTCCACTACAAGCTACTGAGTAGCTATCAGCCTGATGCAATGATAGTCGGCTCTAATACCGCAAAAACAGGAACTCAATTTTTCTGTGAGACTATTCCGCCTGAGGAAAATTCAGATTTCCGGAAGCCTGAAATTCAGTCCGATGATCCCAGAGCTTACTGGTTAATTGCCGACTCAAAAGGAGTTCTTGAAGGGTTGTTGCATATTTTCAGGCGTTCTGAATACAGCAAAGACGTAATTGTACTTGTTTCGGAAAAGACTCCTGAACCTTACATCAATTACCTTAAAGAAAGGAATTACGACTTCATCCGTACAGGAGCAGACCGAGTAGACGTCAGGAAGGCCCTTGATATTGCAAATGAAAGATATGGATTCAAACTTGTAGTTTCGGATAGTGGGGGATTGTTAAATAGTATTTTACTCGAGCAGGGGCTTGTTGAGGAAATAAGCCTGATCCTGAGCCCTGAAATTGTAGGAAAAAAGGGAACAAATCTTTTCAGGAGCCTCGAGAAAAGTGGGATTCAACTTGAACTTATAAGAGATGAAATTGTAGAAAAGAAATATGTGCATCTTGTTTATAGAGTTTTGAAAGATTAAAATAAGAAAAGATCGCAGGGAAAATAAAAGTAAATCTGCATGTGAATAATTTAGATAGTATTTTTTTGTTTTTGAGTGACTATAGCCAAGCAGTTGTTAACTGAGTATCGTAGCTGGGTAGTTGTAACTGAGCCTATCCGAAAAGTCAATAATGGCATGTTGTAGAAGTTACAATAGATCTTAATATCGAGTATATATTCGGTTGTTTATATTGCTAATTGTAACAACTATAGAAGGTCACAACACTTTTCAGATAAGCTCTAAGTAGCTGTTAGATAAGCAGTTTCAACTATTAGCTGAGCATCTGTAATTGGTAGATGTTAGCTAAGCGGTTGTAGTTTGTAGCCTGGTATCCGTAACTAAGTAGTTTTAGTTAAGTAAATAGTTGTTAGCTAAGTAAATAGTTGTTAGCTAAGTAAATAGTTGTTAGCTAGGTAGACACAATTGAGCAGGCATCGCGATCTTTCGGCTCGATATTACTTACTTAAATATTGAAAATTTTGTCCTACTTCTCTATATTGAAAGCAATTTGAGCCATTCAGATGGAATACATGGGATCACCCAATATTAAGACTCATAATTTCTTAGAGTGAGGATTAATATTTAATTTAAGTTTGGAATTTCTTTTGATTTTAGGAAAAACAAAAAACGATGTTCATAATAAATAATTATAATAATATATATTCTGCATTTTCAGTCATATCTACCAAATAAAGACCATTTATTCCAGAAAAGGGGAAAAATCAGTTTTTAGGTTGATTTTTAAAGTTATTGATCATCCTATTTTCATGAAATATGTTACACGATCAATAGTTAGGAAAAGGTACAATAAACTTTATAATGTAAATCTATATAATATCATGAAGTATTAGGCAAAAAACGTTTTCGGGAAAAAAGATCCTTGAAATAGAAACTTACGGTGGAATGTGAATACGAGTTACAAAACTATCCCTACTATCTCATATACAGAGGACAGTATCAAGAATCCCGCTTTAAACGGGATAGGAGCTGGAGATTCTCTACTCTCCGTCCAAACTGAAACACCGTTTTCAGATTTTGCTTCAACAGCCCAATTCCGGCTTCAGGAGTGAGTATTTTTGCTCGAAGCTTTTTTTTACGGTGCTGTTTTCGCCCTTCTATCCGGAACTTTCCTTCCTCTCCTGTACCGCAGTAAAAACGCAAGAAAGGCTTCTTTCAGCCTATCTTTGATTTCATCAATTCTGCTTCTGGTTTTTGCAGGAACAATCCTGTATACAGGAAGAGAGATTTCTTTTCCAGCCATAGGATATCTTCCGGGACTGGACTTCGCCTTTAGTGCAGATCGACTCTCAGCAGGCTTTATCCTGCTCATTGCAGCAGTTGTACCCGGAGTTTCAATCTATTCTATTGAATATGTAGAACACGCTAAAAGTGAAGCCAGAAAAGACCTTCAGACTGCTCTTACTAATCTCTTTATTCTTGCGATGCTGATGGTCGTGATTGCAGGTAATATGGTAGGCTTCCTGGCTTTCTGGGAAATAATGTCCCTCTCTTCCCTCCTGCTTGTACTGCATAACTATTCCTCGGCAGAAAACAAAAAAGCAGGTTTCTTTTACTTTATAATGACCAGCCTGAGTACAACTTTTCTTTTCCTGGGTTTTATAAGCCTGTTCAGGCTAACCGGCTCTACCGAATTCGGACAGCTTGAGTACCCTGCAAGTACATTGACTCTTCCCTTCCTCTGCCTGTTCACAGGTTTTGGAATCAAGGCCGGGATTGTTCCCTTCCATAAATGGCTGCCCTATGCCCATCCTGCAGCTCCTTCCAGCATCTCAGCTCTTATGTCGGGGGTCATGCTGAAGGTTGCAGTCTACGGTTTCCTGCGCTTCTTACTCTCTGTTTCCACTCCTGAATTATGGTGGGGTTTACTCATCCTTATAGTAGGTAGCCTTTCAGCTTTACTGGGAGTAATTTATGCCCTTAAGGAAAACGACATAAAAAGACTGCTCGCCTACAGCAGTATAGAAAACATAGGTATCATTTTTACAGGCATAGGGCTGTATGTTATATTCAAGGTGGAAGGACTTGAAGCTCTTGCCCTCTTAAGCCTTGCAGGTGCCTGTTTTCATGCTTTCAACCACGCCCTATTCAAAAGCCTGCTCTTCCTCTGTGCAGGTTCAGTTGTACATGCCACAGGCACACGGAATATCGAAGCTTTCGGAGGCCTCGTAAAGAGCATGCCTTCGACTTCGGCCCTTTTCATGATAGGGTCAGTTTCAATTGCAGCTCTTCCTCCAACAAACGGCTTTGCAGGGGAACTCCTGCTCTACCAGGCTTTTCTCCAATCTTCAGCCCTTCCTGAACCCCTGCTTACCGTACTCCTGATAATTGCCCTCTCGAGTTTTGCTCTCACAGGTGCTCTGGCAGCTGCCCTTTTTGTAAAGCTTTTCGGGATCACCTGTCTAGCCCTTCCGCGTTCGGAACAGAGCAAACTTGCGGAAGAAGTCAGGAAACCCATGCTTCTTGGTCCGGCTGTGCCGGCAGCCCTCTGCATCTCCACAGGGCTTTTTTCAAAGCAGCTTCTCTCCTTTGCAGGCTGGGATTTCGAATTTCCGGACCTATTCCTCCTGGGACTCTTGCTTGGTTTGATAGCTGCAGCCGTCTTCCTTATAACACGTTCGAAAATTCCTGCCCGAACCAGTGAAACCTGGGGATGTGGACTTCCATCCCTTTCCCCTTCAATGGAATACAGCTCTGCGGGCTTTTCCGAGCCTCTGGTAATGATCTTCAAAGGTATTTACAGAACGAAGATTGTGCATATACCTGAATATCTTGACATGCAGGAAAGCCTTTTTAAAAACGGAAATGTAGAAATTCGCCTTATTCGAGTTTTTGAAGAATATTTCTATACTCCTCCTGCACAGGCAATTGACAACCTTTCAAAATTAGTTTCAAAACTGCAGAATGGAAAACTTGACAGTTATGTTCTCTATGCGTTTATTGCAGTTATTATTTTAATTCTCGTGACAGGAGGCCTTTTATGAATGCATCGTTCCTCCTCTTTGTCCTGTTAAACACTATATTTGCCCTGCTGACAGCACCCCTTTATATGGCTCTTATAAGGAAAGTAAAGGCATATGCTCAGGGAAGAAAGGGGCCTGGACTTTTCCAGGTCTATTACGATTTAAGGAAACTTCTGCAGAAAGAGGTAGTTTATTCGCCTACATCCTCCTGGATCATGCGGTTTACTCCGTACCTGAATCTTTCTACTATGATTGTTGCCACTCTTTTTGTTCCTCTTATATTTGTTCCGGAACCCATGGGAGGATTCGGGCATGTTATTGTTTTCCTGTATCTTCTGGCACTGGAAAGGTTTTTTACAGCTCTAGGAGGGCTTGATGCAGGGAGTGCCTTTGGAGGCATGGGCAGTTCCCGTTCCATGAGCCTGGCAGCTGTGATAGAACCAAGCATGGTAGTATCTTTTGCAGCCCTCTCCTTTGTTCTGGGGAGTTTGAACATGCACGAGATGTTTGCACTGACCGCAAGCAAGGTTCTCCCTCTGAGTCCAACTCTGGTCCTGGTCTCAATTTCTCTTTTTATAATTTTAATTGTGGAGACCGGCAGACTTCCGGTCGATAATCCGGCAACTCATCTGGAGCTTACAATGATCAACGAAGCCATGATACTTGAACAGGCTGGAAAGAATCTGGCTCTTCTCGAGCTTGCCCATTCCCTTAAACAGCTTCTAATGATGGGAATATTAATCAATATCATCTTCCCTCTCGGACTCAGTACATCACTGGATTCGGGAAAAATTGCAGTTTCATCCTTCCTGTTCCTTCTGAAAGCTGGACTGTTAGCTGTTATAATCGGGCTCTTTGAGTCGTCTCTTGCAAAAATGCGTCTTTTCCGGCTTCCTGCCTTTTACGTGATGGCATTTTTCTTCTCATCCCTTACAATTCTTATCGAGGTGTTTGCATGATTGACCCCCTCTTTCTTGAAGGTCTAATCAAGATTCTTTTTGTTTTTGTCCTCATTAGTGCAGCACTAATCATCTCAACCCGTAACCTGAGTTCGGTCCTTTCCACATATACAATTCAGTCCCTCTTGCTCGCTGCAGTCTCGTTCCTCCTCTATCTGATGAATGGAAAAGAACAGCTTTTATTACTGGCAGGCCTTACTCTGGTAAGTAAGGTTATCCTGATCCCATACTTCATCTCCAGAATAGAAGAAAAAATCAAAATTGGACGAGATTTGCGTTTTACCTATCTTGAACCTACAACCTCTCTTCTCTTGAGTATAGGCCTTATCCTGCTTTCATATACTTTCCTTTCCCGGATCTTCGAAGATCTCTCCCTCTCAAAACTTTTCTTTTTCGGGGCTGTTATAGGAGTTTCTTTAACACTGATGGGAATGCTAGTTATTTTCAGCAGGAGAAGGGTAATTACAAAAGCTCTGGGCTATCTCAGCATGGAAAACGGGGTTTTGATGTTTGGACTCTTTGTCACTGAGATTCCTTTCATCATCGAGGTACTGATCATAATTGACCTTGTGATTCTTGTAATGCTGACAACTATTCTGGCTGTGGGAATGGATTCGAGTATTGAAGAGTACAGAAAGAAATTCCGAAAACTACAGATCTGGACAGGAGGCAGATCTCTGTGATCCGTTACTACCTTTTAATTATGGGAGTATTCCTGGCTCTGGGCCTTATTCCAAAATCCCACAGGCTCATGAATTCCCTTGCTGCGGGTAATGCATTGCTTCATCTTGTTTTAACCTGTGCAGCACTTATAATCCTTGATCTGCCTGTGCAATATGGAAATTACCTTTATCTTGACCATCTCAACCTTTATGTGGAATTAATAACTGCTCTGGGATTTTCTGCAGCAGCTTTTTATGCCAAAGGATATACGGACAGCCTTATGGAAGCAGGAGATCTTGACCCAAAAAATCTCAAGACTTTCTATCTTGCTTTCAATCTCCTGCTCGTTACAGCTACAGTTGCGCTCTTTTCGGATAACCTCGCGCTTTTCTGGATCTTCGTAGAACTTACTACAGTATGTGCTGCAGTGCTTGTAGCAATCCTCTCGGCAAGAGAAAACATCGACGCTGCCTTAAAATATGTCTTCATAGTTTCCGGGTCCATGCTCTTTGCGTTCCTCGGGTTGATTTTTCTTTTCACCCTTTCGGAACTGACTCTTGGAGAAGGAACTCTTAGCTGGACAGAACTTGCAGTCAACTCGTCTCAATTTTCCCCGGCTCTCCTCCTTGCAAGTTTTGCCTTCGTTTTCATAGGTTTCGGAGCAAAGGCAGGGATAGCCCCTTTTCACACCTGGCTTCCGGATGCTTATGCACGAGCGCCTTCAGTAAGTGCAATCCTCTCAGGGCTCATGCAGAATCTGGGAATCTATGGCATCATCCGGATGTATGCCCTGCTCAGAGATAGCGAGGTCGCCCCTCAGGCATCCCTCATTCTTATAGGAGCAGGAATTTTTTCAATTGCTTTAGCTTCATTCAGTATGCTTCAGCAGAGAAACCTGAAAAAATTGATAGCTTTTTCAAGTGTCGAGCACATGGGCTTTCTCCTCATAGGAATAGGAATTGGAACCCCTCTTGCCCTTTTCTGGGTCCTTTTTTATATGCTTGGGCATGTCCTGATAAAGGAAATTCTACTATTTTCTGCGGGAATCCTTCACAGGCAGTACAGAAGTAATCTACGCGAAGATATGAAAGATGTATTCAAACTCCAGCCGCGTGCAGCCTGGGTTCTAATTCTGGGAAGTATGGCTATAGTCGGAATGCCTCCTTTCCCGCTTTTTCCTGCAAAGTTTTTCATCCTCCTGGAAAGTGCCAGTATTTCTCCTTATCTTACCCTGGTATTGCTGCTAATGTTTATCCTTGCATCTGCATCCTTTGCAAATTTCCTGTTAAAAGCTTTCTCAAGAACTACCCCTGAGGAAGAAAAGCGTGAGCATTGGAATAAACTCCAGGTATCCGAACTAAAAGAACTGGAAAAAATAACGGAAAAAATAGGCTTCAGGAAAAGCAGCCTGTCTGTACCCTATAAGGTAAGAAAAGGAATGAGGATTCCAGCAATTTTCTTGTTAGCCCTTGCCTTTGTTCTTGGACTATATTTCCCTGAGCCTCTAAGAACTCTACTTGATTCGATAATTTTTGAACTTGGATATCTTTGAGGGGCGTTGTATATGGATATAAAAATGAATAAAAGCACCTTAGAAATGGTCTCGAAAACCTCGGGCATTGCAGAAGAAGTGGAACTTCTCGACTCCCGGGAAAATGAAACCTATATCAGGCTCTCGGAAATCGGATTTAAAAATGCCTGTCAATTGCTTGCAGAGAGAAAATTTAGCCTTATCGGGCTCTTCTGTGCAGAAGCTTTTGAGAATAGCAGTGGACTAACTCTCTTTTACGCCTTCAAGCAGGCTGGAAAAGCAAATGTCCTGGTTATCGTTTTTGATGTAAAGAAGGAGAAAAAAATTAACTCAATTGCCGAACTCTTCCCCTCAGCTTCCTGGTTTGAACGGGAAATAAGAGACGGTTTCGGGCTTGAGTTTGCCGGAGCATTTGATACCAGAAGACTCTTCCTTCACGAATGCTACCCTGAAGATTTTCATCCCCTGCAAAAAGAATTCAAGAACAAGCCCATTCGCCCTGCAGAGCCACCAGCCCAGGAATACAGGTTCAGGCAGCTGAAAGGCGAAGGAGTGTACCAGATCCCTGTAGGACCTGTCCATGCAGGAATTATCGAGCCAGGACATTTCAGGTTCAGTGTAATCGGAGAACCTATTTTCAGTCTGGAAATCAGGCTGTTTTACAAGCACAGAGGCATAGAAAAACTGGCTGAGGGGAAAATCCCATTGGAATGTGTCCCTCTTGCCGAAGCTGTAAGCGGAGATGAAAGTGCGGCAAATGCAGCCGGATTTTGCATGGCTGTAGAACAGATCTATGGGATAAAGGTGCCAGCAAGGGCAGAATATTTACGGGCAGTACTGCTGGAACTTGAAAGAATTTATTCGTTACTTTCAGACCTTGCGGGCATGGCTGTAGATGTAGGTTTTGCTCTTGTGGCAAGTCCTTTCTTCATACTGAGGGAAGAGGTCATGAGGCAAAACGAAAAGCTTACTGGATCAAGGTTCCTGAGGGGAACTATTGCCCCAGGCGGGCTGAGTAAAGATTTATCCGATGTATCTTTAAAAGAACTTCCGATTTTCCTGAAAAGGCTCTCCGGAATCTTTGAATCAGCTTTCGAGAGAGTTATGTCCTCTTCGTCTCTGATTGATAGATTCGCAACAACGGGGGTGATAAAAAATGAACTTATCTTCCCACTCAATCTCACAGGCCCCCTTGCAAAGGCTTCAGGATCTCCGGCAGATACGAGACTTGATAAGCCCTATGGCGCCTACAAAGATTTTGCTCCTGAATACTCAGTCCGGAAGAAAGGGGATGTACTCTCCCGTTTCGAGGTAAAAGCCGATGAAATTAGGGCTTCTGTAAACCTCATCCAGCAGCTTGTAGAAAAAATGCCTGAAGGCCCTGTATATGCCGAACATTTCGACGCGAAAGTGAGCGGTTACTCTCTTGTTCTTATAGAGGCTGCCAGGGGACAAAACCTGCACTGGGTCTACCTGAAAGACGGGATTGTTGACCGGTATAAAGTCAGGACTGCATCTTTCTGTAACTGGCAGGCTATTGAACACGCAGTGCTTGGAAATATCGTTCCTGATTTCCCTTTGATCAACAAGAGCCTCAATCTTTCCTATGCAGGAACTGACCTTTAAACAGCAGGAATTGACCTTAAATCAACAGGAACTAACCTTTAACCAAAATAGAAAAACTAGTGAGGTCTGATTATGGTAAATCCGCTTTCCCTCTTCTTTCGTCCTAAAGTTACTGAGACCTTTGAGTTTCGAGATAAAGAATTAGAAGCTCTCGGAGAAGAAATCAAAAAAGAAATCCCTAAAGCCTTCGGACATAGTCTTGCAATCCGCGAACTTGATTCAGGAAGCGACAATTCGACAGAAATTGAGGTCTCAAATCTTGGAACTCCTCATTACGATGTAGAAAGGTTTGGGATATCTTTTGTAGCCTCTCCGAGGCATGCGGACGTTCTTCTGGTCACAGGTGCAGTAACTTTGAATATGGTCGAGGCCGTTAAAAAAACCTATGAAGCTATGCCTTCTCCAAAGTTCGTGGTAGCAGTCGGAGACGATGCCTGTGATGGTGGAATCTATAAGGGTTCTTATGCTGTCCTTGGAGGCGCGGATAAAATTCTGCCAGTCGATCTGAAAATTCCAGGCAACCCTCCTTCCCCAAAAGAGATTTTGTGCGGCATTCTCACCCTTGTAAAAAAGGCCTCAAAGTGATCAAAGAGCTTATTCTGCCCTAGTGTCAAGAACGTTTAGTTATTGATCACCTATTAAGCTCGGAATCCTTGTATGCTGAGGGGAGCTACCATAGACTATGTTCAAGAATTAAATTTCCATGACACTAGGTAGGGTGGGGTTTTAATTCTCTTTTTGGCCTGGCTGTCTTCTTTGCTTTCCCCGAGAGAGCTATTTTCGTTTTCATCTGACTGCAAATATTCTTCATGCAGACAAAAAAATTACCCTGGATTTTCAATATGCTGCAAAAATGTATAAACAAAAAAATGAATATGATGAAATAAGCGGAGCTAAAGAGAATGTCTGAAAATTCGGGGAGTTTGGAAGAGCAAATAGAAAAGAATATACCTTTCTCAAAAACGAGATTGTCGGTCAAGGAAGCCGAAGCTTTGAGTTACTATGACTTTATGAGTTATCTGGATGTTCCCTATTTCCATATAGGTGGCCTTTCCTCTACCAGAAGACTTGCTGAATTGTGCCGGCTAGATTCTACTAAGAAAATCCTTATGGTAGGCTGTGGTACCGGTTTTTCTGCCTGCTACCTTGCCAGGAAAATCGGTTGTGAGGTAATAGGAATTGATATTGCTGAAGTTTCGATTGAAAAAGCTAAAGAAAGGGCAAAAAGGCAGAAAGTTTCAGATAAAGTGAAATTTAGAGTAGGGAACGCTTATGCTCTACCCTTTGAGGCAGAGACTTTCGATGCTGTAGTAACAGAGTTTGTTTCTCAATTCCTGGACCGGAAACTGGCTTTTAAAGAATTCTTAAGAGTCCTGAAACCGGGAGCTTACTTGGGAATAAACGAAATGTACAGAGAAAAGGGGATTCCTTCTAAGGCTTCCCAGGAAATAGATCAGACTGAAAAAATATTTGGCGAGATAACAGATCTGCCTTTCTCCCTGCTGTCACCCGGGGAATGGAAAGAAGAACTTGAAGGGGCAGGTCTGAAAGACATTAAAGTAAGAATGTGCAAACCTTCTCAGGACCTTCAGGAAATAAAAAGTATAACAGAAGAGATGGGAGGCACCTTGAATTTTGCAGAATTTCTTATATCGCTAATTTTTAAGATGGCAAAATACTCACTTTTAAGCAAAAAAATTCGATATAGATTCAAAAAGCTGGGAAAAGGCAAGAAAATCCTCCTCCGAAAAAAATCTACCTCAAGGTATGTAGGTTACTTGCTGGCCACGGGAAGAAAAGATCTGTAAAAGGCCAGAATTACCTGATGAGACAAAAAAGGCTACCTGACAGGATAGTAAAAATTTGCTGAAAAGATAAGTACTGATTAGTTATGTAAAGATTACACGACTAAACAAGTAAATGTGGAAAAACTATTTTGTGGAAAGCCAGCTGAGAGGACAAGGCTTTCTATAAAAAGAAGATTTTGCTAATATATTCTCTAAAAACGGAAGAAAGAAAGTAGAAAAAAGGAATTTAACTTGAAAAATAGACTATTTTGGAAAAAAATATAAATAATCAACGTGAAAAGTAGTGCAGTAGTGTTGCACGAAGTCCCCCCATTATCTTCTCTGGAGAGGAAGAAAGGACTTTTTTGCCAACACCTGTTTTCTGAAATTTGAGAAGAAGAACTATTTCAGGTGTATTCTTGAAGTTTTCCGGGGAGATGGAACAAAATGAAAATATCACTTATTGATTTAGCATTTTTATCGGAAAAAAGGAAAGATGTATTGCTACTGCTGGAAGAAGGCCCTAAAACTGGAGATGAAATTAAAACAGCCCTTAACGTTAACTCAACCTCTATTATGCCCCAGATCAAAAAATTAAAAGAAGGCAGGCTGATAGTTCAGGATGAAAGAAATACTTACAGGCTCTCGGATATGGGGGAGATAGTAGTCGAAAAAATGGAGCCTCTACTGAATACTGTAAGGGTCTTTGAGGAGAATTACGATTACTGGACAAACCATGATTTTACTGCAATTCCCGAATTTCTTCTTAATAGAATTGATGAGTTGGGAAACTATTTCATGCTCGAGGCTGACCTTAACCGGCTTTTTGAAGTGCCTGAGGATTTTAAAAACAATCTCCTTGAGTCAAGAAACATAAGAATGTTTCTTTCGTATTTCAATCCTCTTTATATTGAGATTTTCTCCGAACTCGCGAGAAAGGAAGCTGAGATATGTCTTATCCTCACAGAACCTGTCTTTGAGAGGATGAAAAAAGACTATTATAAGGATCTTAAGTTTCTCGTAGAATCAAAAAATATCGAAGTCTACATCTGCGACGAGAACGTAACTCTCAAAGACGTGGTAACTGAGCGTTTCTGTTCGCTTGTACTTTTCGATAAAAAAGGAAAGTTCGACCATCAACGTCTGATGAGTTATGACGAGAGTGCACTAAAATGGTGCGACGAGTTGTTTTTATATTATAAAGAAAAGTCCAGGCTCCTGGAAAAGCTGTAATCTAAATTGGAAATTGAGACAAAGACAATTACTCTGTCAGGTACTTATCTACCAGAGCCCTAAACCTGTGAATATCGATAGGTTTGGAGACATAATCAACGCAGCCCATTTCGATGAAATGTTCTTCACTGCCTTTCATAGCATGGGCAGTAACTGCTATCACAGGGATATCTGCGGTTTCAGAATTCTTTTTAATTCGTTCGAGAACTTCGAGCCCATCCATTTTTGGAAGCTGCATATCCAGGAGAATGAGATCAAACTTTTTCTCAGCAAGGCGTTCAAGGGCCTTTATTCCATCCTCGGCCTCAGTCACATTATGCCCGTAGAATTCCAGAAGATCCAGAATCAGTTCCATATTCATGGGATTATCTTCAACGATTAGAATTTCTTTCATCATCAAGCCTCTTCAGCATAGCTAATTGTTTTATTCTATTAATTAACTCTTTTCTTCCGAAAGTGCCTTTTTTCAGAATAGAAATGAAGTGCCCTTTCAATTTACTGTTTAACTCTTTGATGTTTTTCTCGGTGAGTTCTCCTGACGTACACACGATAAAAGGGATATTTTTTGTGTTTATATTTGCTCTCATGCTGGAAATAAAATCAAAACCACTGATGTCAGACATCATGAGTTCAAGGATCAGGATATCGGGCTGCTTTTCTGAAAAGAGCTTTTGCAGACCTTCTCTACCATTGTAAGCTTTAATTACTTCAAATCCTTCAGATCCGATCACGGAACTCATTAATTCTACATTATTTTCATCCTCATCGACAACAATCACCCTTGGACTTTCGAGTCGGAATTTAATGACGATTTCTTTAAGGGAATTTACCAGTTCGGATCTTTTTACAGGCTTTGTAAGATAATTTGTTGCCCCAAAAGCAATTCCAAGTTCATTGTTGTTTGTCATGGAAATAATAAGTACAGGGATTGATGCAGTTTGGGGATTGTTCCTGAGCTGTTTCAAAACAAGCCAGCCATTAATATCAGGCAGACAGACGTCAAGGGTAACAATATCAGGTTTGAGTCTCTTTACCGTCTCTAAAACATTGTTCCCATTGGAAAGCGAAGCTACATTATATCCGGCTTCTCTTAAAACAATAGAAAGAAGCTCATTAGCGTTTTTCTCTTCATCAACTACAAGTACAATTCCTTTTGTTTCATTTGCTTTTTCAGGGGGATAAACTCCGGACAGTTCAGTATTGCTCTGAGGGCCTTCATTAAGATCTTTTAGAGGAAGTGTTTCTACTTTATTTTTTTCGAAATTCAGAATTACATCTTCCAGCTCTATTTCATCACCTTTTTCGGGATTTACCGACTTTCGGAGAGGAATTGAAATTGTAAATGTACTTCCTTTCTCAACGGTGCTTTCAACCCAGATCTCTCCATGGTGAAGATTCACAATTTTCTTTACAAGGGCAAGTCCGAGTCCTGTCCCACAATACTGTCTGGAAGCGGATGCATCAATTTGAGTGAATGGATGGAAAAGTTTTTTCTGATCCTCAGCAGAAATGCCTATTCCAGTGTCTGTTACTGAGATTATTGCCAGGTTTCCGTTTTTTTTACAGGAGATAAAAACCTTTCCACCTTTAGGAGTAAATTTGATCGCATTGCTTGCAAGGTTGTAAAGGACCTGAATCAGGCGGTTTCTGTCAGCTTCAAGGGTTGTAAAACCTGATTCTGTATTAAAAACTATTTCAAGCGATTTAGACTGGGCAAGAGGAGTAAGAACGGTTCTAACCTCTTCAAAAACAGGATAGATGGAAAATTCACTGTAATTAAGTTCCATTTTTCCGGCTTCTACTTTGGATAAATCGAGGATATCGTTTATAAGTTCCAGCAAATGTTTTCCACTGGTAGAAATATTAGTTATGTATTTGTGTTGTTTTTCATTGAGTTCTCCAAAAACCCTCTCAAGCAAAATATCTGAGAATCCTATAACCGAATTCAGAGGCGTCCTCAATTCGTGACTCATGTTAGCAAGAAATTCGCTCTTGGTGCGGTTGGCTGCCTCAGCCTCCAGTTTCGCTTGAGTCAGTTTTTCTTCTGAGTGTTTATGGGCGGTAATATCAAGACCTGTCTGAAGGATGCCTGTAATTTTACCGTTTTCATCTTTTACAGGACTTGCGCGGAGCATCCATATTTTTCCATCTCGAGTAATTACTTCTCCTAACTCTTCGTTTCCAGACTCAACCGTTTTCAGGACCGGAGACTTGCCTGAACTCTTTTCATATAAACTATATATCTCTTCGTAACGGCTCCCGATAGCATCCTCAAACTTCAGACTCAGGTGCTCAAGAGATGCTTTATTCATCCAGATAATTTTCAGTTCTGGATCCATGAAAACTACCATCTCACTGAGAGAATTGAGGATCACTTTTTTTTCATGTTCCTGAATTTTTATTTTATCGGAAGCAATTTTCAGACGGTCGAGCATCTGGTTTATTCCTTCTGACAATCTTGAGAGCTCATCGTCTCCATCCATCGGAAACCGCTCAGAAAAGTTCTCCTCTTTTCCGACTTTTTCTACGAAATTATCAATCGCCACTATTCTGGAGACTACTTCCTTATCTAGGAGGAACTTACAGCCTGCCCCAACTATCAGGCCTGCAAATAAAAGGAAAATCACAATATACCTGAGAGCTTCCTGGCCCTTTGCATAGAGGCTGTTGTCCGAAGCGGTGATTGTAGCAACAGTTTTTCCATTAATATCTTTGAGAAAAAGACTAGCCGGGGGTGCGCTCTGTCTCTCAAAATTATATAGGAAATTCTCGTTTTCATTTTCCAGAAGATCCTGCTTTAATTCAGCAGGAACTTCATTCCGAGTAGAAAGCAAGACCTCGCCTCCCATAATAGTCTTCAAAGGCTCGATGAAACTGGAGTCCAGCTTTTTACCCAGGATAACTGTTCCGATCACTTCCTCGCTGTTAGATGGGGCGAGTACAGGGCGGCAGGAAACGATCTTAAGGTTTTTTTCCACTAATATAAGCCCGCTTTCAGAATCTTTATAATCTTTCAAAATCAGGCTTTTATTATCTATTGTCTGATTGATTTCAGATAAAACTGCGGCATTACTAATATTGCTCGAATCCGAAAAATGAGAGTAAATTATATTTCCCGAACTATTGACAAGAAAAATAAATTCTTCTCCATTTAAGGAGAAAAACTCTTCGAGTGCAGTCTCATCAAGGTCTTCAAGATTCTGACCGCTCATAACAGCTCTAACATCTTCTTTTGAAGAGAGAGCGATGTTAATCTCGTCCAGTTGGGTAATCTGGAAGTCAACTACATTTTCTACATTCTTCGCACTTTCCAGTGATTCATTTGCGCTCAGGGAATATAAACTCGAATAGAGGATACCCTGGAACGCAAAAATTGCTATTGCGATGAGAAGGGCGAAAATAATATAGATGATAACAAGGACCTTTTTACTAACATTCATAATTTAAACTCGGGGATGGATTGGAGCTGGATTGTTAGGGGGAGTTTAGAAGATAATATTGACAGATAAAATTGAATTAGAATCCTATATAAAAGTTTTCTATTGTAATCATAATAAAATAATTTTTTCAGAATTTCTGGATAATCGGGATAATAATTCCTTTTTTATGTAATAGGATCTTTTAGAGGACTTTATATGGAAAAAGAATCTAAAATGATTGGTCAAAACTAAAAAAAAAATAATATTAAGTAAGATTAAAAAAATAAAAATAGTTATTTGCAGATTTCTTAAATCGGAAAAGTTTAACTGGCAGTTAAATCATGCAGGTTTTTCCAGCTTAAATTGTGGCTAACACGTTCAAACGCCTCATAAGTTTGATCGAGCTCATCCCCAAACCAATGTAATTCTTAAAAATCAGTAAGTTTCAGAGCTATTTTCCATGATCTGAAAATCTGTTGATTATTCGGAATACAGGATTAAGAGAAGTAATTTTAAGTTTTGGGATAGCCTCCAAAAATACTTTTATCTCCTCTCTATGATCTCAACCCATGAACCTCTGAATCACCACTTAAAAAATCTGGTCGCCCAACCCATATTTTTTCTTAATAAATATTTCCTCAATTCGTCTATTAACAGGAGGAAAATTGCGAAGGGAACAGAAAGCAATATATATCTTATGTCAAGGGGCGAGGTGTTAAAGATGAGATTCGCAAACGGATTCCAGATGATGAAAGCGAGGATCAACAATTCGCTTGCAATCCCCAGCAGAAGCATCCGGTTGCTGAATAAGCCCATAGTGAAGACTGACTGAAGTCGAGTTCGGGAAGTAAAAACATTGGCTATCTGACAGATTACTACTGCTGAAAAGAAGGCAGTTATCGCCTGCATATAAAGAGGATTGCTGTTTGCAAGCTGCTCTCCAAAACTCCAGCCTCCTTCAAAAAGTACGGCAAAATAACAGAAAAAGCCAGCTGCTGCCTCTACAGGTCCTTTTACCCCATACGCTGTAAAAAGTATCTGAGGAGTCAGTAGTTTTTCATCTCTGTGCCTGGGGGGCCTTCTCATAATGTCTCCTTCTCCTTTTTCCTGACCGAGGGCAATTGCAGGCAGCATATCCGTACCCAGATCAATTGCAAGGATAAGTTGGACTGGCATAGGAAGGGGTAAAGCAAAAAGAACAAAGGCTATAAATGGCAGAATTTCAGGAATATTGCTGGCAAGAATATAAACAATAAACTTTTTTATGTTATCAAAAACTGTCCTGCCCTCTTCCACAGCATTAACTATCGTAGCGAAATTATCGTCCAGGAGTATCATGTCCGCCGCCTCACGGGCTACATCAGTGCCGCTACCCATAGCAACTCCCATATCTGCGTTCTTGATTGCAGGAGCATCATTGACCCCGTCTCCTGTCATGGTCACTATCTCTCCTTCAGCCTGGAAAAGCTGCACGATCTTCAATTTTTGTACAGGAGAGGTTCGGGCAAATACGATGCTTGGATGTTTTAATCTCGAAGCAAGGTCTGCACGTGAAAGTAAGCTCAATTCATCTCCAGTTATTATTTCCAGGCTTCCGGAGTTTGCAAGTCCCACATCCTTTGCAATTGATTCTGCGGTAACCGGATGATCCCCTGTAATCATAACAACTTTGATGCCTGCGGCATGGCATCTTGCGATAGCTTCTCTGGCCTCAGGACGAGGAGGGTCAACAATTCCTATAAAACCCAGGAAAATAAAGTCCCCGGCATATTCCTTTTGTTCCTGTGCCTGCCTGTATGCGAGAGCAATTACTCTTTCTCCCTTTTTTGCAAGCATCAGGTGCCGGTCAAGAAGTTCTCCCTGCTTAGCTTCATCCAGTTTTATGATTCCTTCTGAACTCAGGGCTGAACTGCACATTTTTACAACTACTTCCGGGGCACCCTTGAGATAAACTTCAAGTTTCTCTTCGGGGGTTCGGCAGATAACTTCCATTCTTTTGGTGAGCGAATCAAAAGGGAACTCTTCCAGCCTTTGATAATCATCCTGAAGCTTCTTTATGTCTTCTAAGCTATTTGCAAAAACGAGGAGTGCCCCTTCTGTTGGATCTCCGGTATACCCCGGAGGCAATTCATGAAGTTTTGCATTATTACAGAGCCCTGCAACTCGTATTAAAACGGATGGCAAGTTCTCTGGACGCCATACAGGTTTCTCTATGACGCAAAATCCTTCTGTTCCCGGGTCAAAGCTTTCTGCTTCTGAATCTTCAATTTCTTTCTCAACATCCCCTTTTGTAGTTTCTTCGATCTCCTGCCCTGCAGTCCTGACCCTGGAGCTGAGAGGGTATTCCAGAACGAGGCACTCAAAACCGACCATAAGAGAATTAACTGCCATTCTGTTCTGTGTAAGGGTGCCGGTTTTGTCAGTACAAATAACAGTAGTTGAGCCCAGGGTTTCTACGGATTCAAGCTGTTTAATAAGAGCATTTCGTGAAGCCATTCTCCTGGAAGCCAGGCTGAGGGCAAGAGTAACTGTTGGTAAGAGTCCTTCAGGCACATTAGCAACAATAATTCCAATTGCAAAGATAAGGCTTGCAAGAAAAACATCCTGAAGAAGAAAAGCAAGAATAAAGAAGGTTATTCCCAGAGAAATCGCAATTGTAGAGATGATTTTTATGAAATGGTTTAGTTCCTTTCGGATTGGAGTATCAACATTCAAAATTTGTTGTGTGAGTATTGCGAGGTTTCCGATCTGGGTGTTACGTCCTGTTCCGAATATGACAGCTTTTCCATTTCCGCTCTGTACCAGAGTCCCGGATAAAACCATGTTCCTGCACTCCAGCATATTCGGATGAGTGCATTCAAGGGAGCGCAGCTGAGGTTCTGATTCTCCTGTAATGGCCGAGTTATCAACTTTCAGAGAATTGACCTCGATTAAACGCCCGTCCGCTGGAACCTTATCCCCTTCTTCAAGAAGAATAATATCTCCTGCGACAATTTCTGAAGCCAGAACATCTCTGACTTTTCCGTCCCTCAAAACCTTTGAATGAGGCGGGAGAAGCTGCCGAAAGCTTTCCATTGTTTTTTCAGCCTGGTATTCCTGGATGAATGTAAAGGTTCCGTTAAGAACCACGACGCCGGCAAGAGCAACTCCTATATAAAGATTCCCCTGTCCAGGATCAAGATATTCTCCAAGAAAAGCTAGAAGGGCTCCTATGACCAATAATATTGTGAAAAAATTTCGGAATTGTCGGATATACGTTTTTAATATGCTCTCTTTTCCGATCTCTTCAAGAAAATTAGGCCCGCATTCTTGAAGTCTCCTTGTGGCTTCCTGTTCACTAAGTCCTCTCTCGTCTACTTCCAACCTTTGAAGAAACTCGGAAAGGGAAATGGTATGCTCATCTCCTTGCGGAGTACAAATCCTGCTTTTATTACCAGCCAGTTTCTTCTCCATTGAATCCCCTATGACTCAATGTAGCATGAGAATAAGAAACTTAACCCCAGATCTGGGTACTTTCTCGAAATTAAAGATAGAGGATAAGCCCCAAAACACTATCAGAGTCGAGCAAAATGAACTGTAAACAATCGGCTCAAAATTTATGAGCTTATTTATCAAAAAAAAGTTAAAAAAAAATTCTCAACAAATAGCTTTTATAATTTGTTAACTAAAAAAATACCGGATTTTAACGCAATCGTAGAGCTTGAGAATTATTTTTATTGCCATTTCTCATTCCTGCTCACGCGAGGCGGAAAAGTAGATTCAATCGGTATTGTCAATTTCAAGGTACACCTTATAATTTTTTAATTATGTTTCTAAACTCTGGATTACCCGGTCCGAAGTTTGAAACATTTTTGATTGAAAAGGTCTATATATTATTGCCAAGTAGACAATAAAATTGTAATAAAAATAAATGTACAAGGATAAAATTAAAAAAGGTATGACCGATATGAGTGAATTTACGCTTAAAACAAGACTGTTAGCCGCCCTCAAAGGCGAACCTGTCGACAAAGTACCTGTTTGTTCCGTTACTCAGACCGGAATTGTGGAGCTCATGGACGAAGTAGGCGCCCCCTGGCCCGAATCCCACTCAAACCCCGAACTTATGGCAAAGCTGGCAATCGCCAACTACGAGCTCAGCGGACTTGAAGCTGTAAGGCTTCCCTACTGTCTTACCGTTCTTGTTGAAGCTATGGGCTGTGAAATCAACATGGGTACCAAGAACAGGCAGCCATCTGTCACTGCTCACCCCTATCCGAAAGACCTTGAAGGTGCATCCATTCCTGCAGACCTCCTGCAGAAAGGCAGAATCCCAGTGGTACTCGAAGCCATAAAGATTGTCAGGGAAAAAGTAGGTCCTGACGTGCCAATCATCGGCGGTATGGAAGGTCCGGTTACAGTCGCTTCTGACCTGGTAAGTGTAAAATCTTTCATGAAATGGTCCATTAAAAAGACTGATCTTTTCCAGCAGGCTCTGGACTTTGCTACCGAAGCTTCAATCATGTACGCAAATGCAATGGTCGAAGCAGGTGCAGACGTTATTGCAATTGCAGACCCTGTAGCTTCCCCTGACCTCATGAGCCCCGACTCCTTCAGGCAGTATCTTCAGGCAAGACTGCAGAAGTTCTCCTCCAGTGTGAACTCCGTAACTGTCCTCCACGTCTGCGGAAACGTTAACCCAATTCTCAGTGATATGGCTGACTGCGGCTTCGAAGGTCTCAGCGTAGAAGAAAAGATCGGCAGCGCAAAGAAGGCAAAGGATGTAATCGGAACCAGAGCAAGGTTAGTAGGAAACGTCTCCAGTCCATTCACTCTGCTGCCTGGACCTATTGACAAGATAAAAGCTGAAGCAAAAGAAGCTCTTGAAGGCGGCATCGATGTACTCGCACCAGGCTGTGGTATTGCACCCATGACCCCCCTCGAAAATATCAAAGCCATGGTCGCAGCAAGAGACGAGTTCTACGCCTGAAAAGGTACGAAAAAGTCTTTCTTTTTAAGGGCTCCTCATGAACTCTAAATTTTCGGAGTTCCAAAAATAGGACCCTTCCATATTTTTTTAATTACCAGGAAATTCTCTAAGGAATCAGAACTTTAGGGAAGTCTAAACAGGCTAGTCTCCCAGTTTCTTAGATTTGTTCCAGGCAACTAGTTTAATATAATTTGCAAAAATAGTTTATTTAATATACCACTTATTCAAATTTATTAAAACCTAATTAAATATAAGTATGCAGAAAGTAGTCTTAAACTTTTTTGGAGGAGGTTAAGACATGAGAATAGGAGTTGCAATTGACCTGGGAACCAGTGGTTTCAGGGCCCAGAAAATCGACTTAGAAAGCGGTAAGATCAAGAAAACTGTCATAACGCTGCGGAACCCTCTGCCTGGAGCAAATGTAATGGATCATCTTGACTTTGCAATCCATTACGGGCTCGATAAAGCTCATGCTCTCTCGGCAACAGCGGTAAAAAATATCATCGCTGAATTAGGAGTAAGCCTTAATGAAATGGAAAAATTTTCTATATGCGGAAACCCGATCCAGCTTTCGATTTTCCAGGGGATTCCCATTGAGGATCTGGCATATGCCGGAGAACGTAAAAAACAGAAATATCACATTGAAGAGCAGAACAGGGATGCTCGGATTATACCTCTGGCTGAAATAATCGGATTTGAAGAAGCCACAAACTGCAAGTTGTATGTACCCCCTTCAATCAAACACGAAGTTGGAGCAGATGCACTTGCCCTGATTGTAAAAGCAGGCATGATTGAAAGTGATGATGTCGCAATTGCAACAGACTACGGGACTAATGCCGAAATGGCCCTTAAATCAAATGGGGTTATTTACACCGGCTCGGCTGCTGCAGGACCTGCCCTTGAAGGTCAGGAAATAGAAGACGGGTCAATTGCTTCTCCTCACACAATCTGCGATGTGGAATTTGAAGGGGAAAACCTGCGCTGTTATATTCTGGACAAGAGTATGAACACAGTCGCTGGAGATCTTGTGAACCCAAAAACTGGAGAAATAATAGAAAAGGGAGAGGTCAAAGCAAAAGGCATAACCGGAACAGGAGTTATTGCCCTTATCGAAGCAGGGATGAGGAACAAACTGATAGTTCTTCCAAAAATCCAGACCCCTGATAAAATTATCCACCTCCAGGACGGAATCAAGTTTACAGAAAAAGATCTTATCGCTGCCGGAAGAGCTATAGGGGCGCTCCGGGCAGGGCATATCACTCTCTGTGCAGCAGCAGGCATCGAGATGGAAGATCTCAAGATAGCTCACATGTCAGGAGCTGCCGGAACTTACATGGACGCCGCAAAAGCTCACCATGTAGGAATGATTCCTTACAATGCACATTATGTCTCCCAGATAGGAAATACTTCCCTGACAGTTGCCCGGGAAATCCTGCTTTCCGAAGACAGGCTCTGGGAATTGCAGGCAATTGCAAAGGAAATTTTGGGTACTCACGTAATGTTTGCAACCTCCGAGGCTTTTAAGGAAGCCTATCTTCTGGAACTTGCCTACTGGAACGAAGGCATGGCTTTCAAGATGCTCCAGAAATTCCTGAAAAAGAAAAAACTCCCTCTGATCGATGAACCATCCTCGATTCTGGAAATTGACCGCCAGGTTGAAAGGGATATTCCAGACATTGGAGAAGAAGGGCTTGAAGTACTTGAAAAAGTTGGGACCTACCTTACAATGGTCATCGAGGACTGTGAAGACTGCCATAAATGCGTGAAAGTTTGCCCTACCGGAGCTCTAAGAGTGAATAATGGGACCGTAAAAATCAGAACCGACCTCTGTGACGGAGCAAACTGTCAGCGCTGTCTGCACGCCTGTCCTGATGACAGGTTCAAATGGGAATATCTGAAAGTAGAAGGTCTTTAACAAATTACTGAAAAATTTATTCTAACTGAAGAAAGTAGAAGGCTCGTGAACTGAAGTTTGCGGGTTTCTACTTCATTCTGTGACTTGTTGTTTATATACTTAGAACTTACCTTCCTCATTCTCTAATACAAGTATCTTAGTTCTTCTATTGCAAATAGTTTCGTTGCACATATTTTCATGCTCTTTTTTAACTTTTAAATAAGGATGTATTTCACTCTACTGTACTATTTACCCTCTACTCTACTTTTGTTCAATAGTTTAAGGCTTGCAGGTTTTAAATTTAAGAGTTCCCAATATAGTTTGCATTTTTTACCTTCAGCAGTTTTGACAGACTCCAATTTAGAGATAGAAAAATATACTTTGAGAATAGAAAAGTTGACACACATTAACCTGGCTAGAGGCAGGGAAGTTTTACACTTCGTTCTATATGAGAAAGGGAACATAATAATGGCAGAAAACGGAGGAAAGTAAATGCAAATAATTGTTGTGGGAGGTTTCCTGGGAAGCGGGAAGACAACCACTATTATCAATATGGGTAAATACCTCGCAGAGAAAGGGAAAAAAGTTGCCATCATCGTAAATGAGATCGGAGAAATAGGTATTGATGGAGATGTAATCAAAAGATTTGGGTTCGATACCAAGGAAATTACAAGTGGTTGCATCTGCTGCTCCCTTAAAGTAGGGCTGAGGACAACAATCACTCTTCTTGCAAAAGAATACAAACCCGATATTCTGATGATCGAACCCACAGGAATAGCTTTCCCCAATGTCATCAGGAACGAAGTCGAGCTTATGAACCTTGGAGAAGATGTGAAGATTGCTCCTCTGGTGACATTAATAGATGGCAGCCGCTTCAAACACCTTCTGAAAGAGGTGAAAGAGTTTGCCATGAGGCAAATTATCGACGCTGAAATTCTTGGTATAAATAAAGTAGACCTTATCGAACCTATCCGGCTCCCAATCCTTGAAGCTTCTGTGCAGCAACTGAATCCTAAAGCCAGAATCATTCCGCTTTCAGGAAAAGATATGGACGAAAAGTTTGAAAGCTTTATGCAACTGGTACTTCCAGACCTTGAAGAAATACAAACAGAAACTCCAGAATCCATAGCAGATGAAAAGTCCAGCCTATCTTATTCTCAGGAAACAGAAAATTCAATTGAAGCATCTGGCGTTGGCAGTTACTCAGCAGAGTTTGCTATAGAGAACGGGGCTGTAAGTACGGAAACTGCAAGAAGGCTTACGAACGAATTAATGAATAAAATAAAGGCAAAGGTTTTAAGATTAAACCCTGAGTTTGTGGGACATATAAAACTCTTCCTTGACAACGGGTTCGAAACCGTAAAACAGAGTGTCACTATCTACTATGAAGAACCTCAGGAAGATATCATCAGATCAAAAGAAGGGGCGATGCCTACACTAAAAATTCTTTCTGCAGTTTCAAACGTTGAAAAGGGTATCCTTAAAGATGCTGTTGAAAGTTCTGTGCTGGATACCTTCGAAAAGACAGGGATAAAAGTACACAAAAGGAAGAAATATCATGATCACGAACATGGGCTTCATGAGCATGGACATAACAAACATGCGCAGCCCGGACAAATACAGAGAATCGGGGATATTAAAACTATGAAAGAATAAGAGGAAGGGAAAAGGTGAGTAGGGTAGAAAACTCCCCTTACACCCTTTCTGAAACATTTTTAAATTACAGCAAAATTTCTCTATGTAATATTCAATTTATATTCACCTGCATAAGAGCTCTTGCTAACGGGTTTTTAATTTACTTTAGTGGAACGATCTATGTAATATTGGGCCAGTTCATTGCCCCATTCCAGAGCACTGGGAGTAAAACTCATTATTTTCCTGTGATCGAATTCCCCGTCTTTTCCGAAGAGCTTAAGCATCATGAAAGTATCCGCAACCATAAAAGAAGAGGGTCTTAGTTTTCCAGTATAAATATAAAGCGATACTTTATTTTCAAGCAGAATATTATATTCTTCTTCAAAGTCATTTTTCAGCCTTTTGTATACCTTTTCATCCAGAATTAGATGCATTTCAGCACCTTTTTTTGCACAGCTAGCCTGGATTGAAGGACAATCGGGGCAGAAATAAGAGTAAAAAGATTTGACTGTCTTTGAACTTTGCAACCTGTCAAACAATTGTTTTGGAAATTCAAAGAGATGATCGAGATCAGGTTCTTCAAGAATGCACTTTCCAAGCATATCCATTTTCTGAATCAGGTGTCGGGGAATTGGGGTTCTGTCGTGTTTTGACCAGTAGTCCTTGTTCCCATCAAAAACATCAAGAAGAGAAGTAAGAGGCATCATTTTCTCTACAATCACCTCTCCTATATCCGAGAGCTCATAGACACTTCCCTTCTGCACAATAATGTCCATATCTTTCAATTTTTTTATCTGGGGCATTACAGCACATGCCTTTACATTAAGGGTATCCTTGATCTCATCAATATTCATTGGTCCGCTCGCTAACTGGACAAGGAGGTTTTTTCTTTTTTCAGAGAAGAAAATCAAGTCTATAAGAGAACTCATGTTTATCAGCTTCCAAGAATGAACCTTGTTGTTTTTTAGACTGGCTTATTATTTTTCCGGAGGCACATTTACCCACCTCAGTCCTCCGGAAGGACAGTTTCAGCACTTAGCCAAAGTACTCTATTAAAGTCTGCGTGATGCTTAACCAGGAGTTGCTACACTGATCAGCAAGATAAAGCATTTTAGCGTTTTTATCATTTCTATACTTATTCCTTTGTTATAATGAGGCATAGATACATCTCAGTAAATAAATGCAACTCCATATACACGTTTTTTCAAAAATGGGAGAATCAAAGCAGGTTAAAGCCATTGTGGCTACGACACATGCATATAATTATCTTCTGTCTCTTATATTTAAGAGAACTATTATTTAAATCTTGATCCTTAATAGCTAATAAAATCACGGATATTATATTTAAACTAACATAATACGCAAGAAATCAAAAATTATAAAACTCATGATGAAGAAAATGTACGGTTTTTGAAATATTGGAAAGAAGAGTTTTTGTTCGCTGTCAACCAAATGATATAAATCTCTGGACACAAAAGACAGGATAAACAGGCACATGGACTCTTTAAAAACCTGTCTTAAAATTATATCAGTCAGGAATTAGAACATTTCTTGAGATTTATCTTCAAATTTTCAATACCCCTTTGTTTTTGCATACCCCTTCAAAAATTGGTCGTTTATATTTTCCAGCTTTCCTGAAAAATTGCCGCCTGGTAAAAACAGGCTGTAATCGAAAAAATCCAGAAGGCAAAATATTTTTCCAGACGCTTAAACCCTGATGCGGTCAAAAATCCGCTCATTAAAAAATCTGAGGAGAACCATATTTTTAGAAAGGGAAAAAATCGCTATTGCCTCAAGAAACATTGTCGGTTAAGCTATATATCTGGGGTACAATTTGCTTTTAGTGACTATTAGCTCGAAAGTAGTTTGGCAGCATGGGTTTAAGCCGGGAAACTCTCAATCTATGTGATTCAGAGCCTGGTAGAATGCCATAATAGGGCGAATGGTCATTGTGTGGATTAAGGAGTTTAAATTAGTGGATTTAGAAAATTAACGGGCTGTGGAACTCGTTAAAAGTCTAAATACAATAAAATAGGGTAGAGATCCGGAAAAATAGGATTATAAATGGTTTTTTGGATCCTCACTAAAAAAGGAGATTTTTGATGGCAAAAGAAGATATTTTTAATGCATTAGCAGACGCTGTCGTCGAAGGAGACGACGAACTTGCAGAAGAATTTGCACAGAAAGTTCTTGACGAGGGAGTCGATGCATACGAAGCAATAGTTGGCGGTCTCGCAAAAGGTATGAAGATCATCAGTGACATGTACGAAAAGGGAGAAGCCTTTGTGCCAAGCCTTCTGCTTGCAGCAGATGCGATGTATGCAGGAATGGATATCCTCACCCCTTACATTAAAGTCGATGGAACATCTGCTCCCAGGAACGTTATTATTGGTACTGTCGAAGGAGACGTACACGACATCGGGAAGAACCTTGTAAAAACAATGATGACTGCAGCCGGCTTCAACATGATAGACCTTGGCTGTGACGTGCCTCTTGATAAGTTTGTAGAAGCCGCAAAGGAAAATAAAGCTACAGCAATTTCCATGAGCACTCTGATGACCACCACAATGGGAGCTATGGAAACAGTTATCGAGCAGCTTCAGGAAGAAGGTATCAGGGACTCCCTTGTAGTTATGGTAGGTGGCGCACCTGTTTCAAAAGAATTTGCAGCCTCCATCGGAGCAGACGGCACAGCTCTTGACGCAAGTGCAGCAGTTGAAACTCTCAGCTCCCTTAGCAGTGGTATTTCTAACGATTCATGGAGTGACTCCGCAATCTCGGCAAGCAAGATGAAGTACAAGGAATCTCTTGCCCAGAAAGGAAATAGGGAAAAGGTCGATATTGGACTTGTGACTGCAGAGATAGTGATGGCAGAATTCGATTCCGTCGTCCCCAAGTTCAATGAAACAATGACCAAGGCTGAAAGATTCACTGCTTCCTTCGGAGACAAAAAAGTCGACAGGCTCCCAATTGCAACCCTTGCATGCGGTGTATCCAGAAAATTCGTACCCTGCACCTATGCCGACTATTCTACAAAGGCAGAAAAATATGCAGCCTGTGTAGAAGCAGGTCTCAAGTACTTCAATATGGACACTTTCGTAGGCCTGACAGACCTCTGTGTTGACGCAGCAGATTTCGGAGCAACTGTCAGGTACCCTGAAGAGGACACCCCCGCAGCAACAGGACACCTCGAAGACTACGAAAAACTCGAAGTTCCGGAGATAAAGGAAGGTACCCGTGCTTATAACCTGATCCAGGGCAACAAGCTCGCAACAGAAAAAGCACATGCTCTTGGCGCACCAATGACAGCGCTTATTGAAGGTCCAATGGTTGCCCTTACTCAGATCATGGGGGCAACACGTGTACTTTCCGATCTCAGGACAAATCCGGATGTTGTCTTAAAAGCTCTTGACAAGACTGCAACTTATGTCGAAGAAATCATGAAGGGCATGTTCGAGGAAGCTCAGCCTGACAACCTCTGTATGGTCACTCTCTGGACAAACAATGTCATCCTCAGTGCTGATGAGTACATGAAGACCGAAGGCCAGATCATGCAGAACAGGATTGCTCCTCTGTATAAGAAGTACAACAAGCCAACTGTTATTCACAACTGTTCTGACGCTCCGCACTGGGACCTCATCCACAAGTGGGATACAAAATACTACAGTTACACATTCTATCCGGATGAAGTCAACAAGGGTTCAAAGGACCACAAATACCTGATTAGCAAGTACGGCAAGGAAACAATGTTTGCCGGAGAAGTTAGCCCGATTGTGTTCCTTGACAACAGTCCGGAAGGTATTGAAAAGATGAAGGCAGACACCATTGCCCTCCAGGAAAGCGTTCTGACAACTCTCAAGGAGAATGGTATGCAGTCCAAGTATGCAATCGCAACAGGTTGTGAAGTGCCGCCAGGAGCACCATGTGACTCCATTACTGCTCAGACCTACACAGTAGCACAAAAAGGTCCGGAGATCTATAAGAAGATCATGGGATAATCGCACAAAGATTATTTCCTGAAAAAAGGCAAGTTTCTACTTGCTCAATAACGGATGGGCAGCAAACCCATCCGTTTTTCCTAAAAATCAAAAGAGTATTATTCTCGCTGCTCCTGCAAGACATCTTGCTAAAAAATAAATCAAAATGAAAAATTTGTGCAAAAAACAGACCAAAAATGGATTTGAACTGAAAACTTGTGCAAAAAACAGATTTGGACATAAATGTGCTTACCTCCTTGCAGGAGACTAGCAGAGAATTATTTATTAAAAAATTAAAGAAAAGAGGTGAAACTGGATGAAATGCCAGAGAAAGCCCGAGACCCACGAAAAGTGCAGACAAGTGGGTCCTGCCCCCAGTCCTGTAATCTACGAATCAGGGCTGAGATACTCATCTCAAAGATCCTTTTTCAATTATTCATCTATCGATACTGGTCCTGTATCCTATGAACTGGATTCGAACCCTGTATGCGGAAACTACTCTGTTTCTATACAATGTGGACTGCCCGAAAAAATGGACTTTACTATGAAAAAACCTGATGCTTATCTCCGAAGCAAAGGAAGATACTCCGATTCATCAGAGCTGCTCAATTAAATAATAATTCACGCAGATTAACCGCAAAAGAGGGGAAAACAATGGCAAGCGAATTACAAGCACAGCGTCTTGAGAGCCAGGATGGAATTGCAAAACTGGCCCGGACGATAAGGGACAAGATCCTGATTGACGA